>JADEXJ010000001.1 GCA_015207195.1 Pleurocapsales cyanobacterium LEGE 10410 | reverse complement strand
TCGAATAAAACGAATGTCTGTCCAGCCGATAAACAGAGGGAGAATAGCAATTAGATCGATGATGCCAAAGAATCGAAATAAATACTATTTAGGATTTTCTGCCGACCAAAGACGTAAAATGTATTCGACTGTAAAAGCAATTAAAATTACTAAATCTGCAATTTCCAAACCCGCCTTTAGCTGTTTGCCTATCGGATAGGTTTGCAGGACAAAAATAGCCGAAGATAATAAGATCAGACTCAAGATACTGAGATTAAAGCACAAGCCGATTTTTGTAGCGGTATCTTCTAAATAAAAAGCCGTCTTTTCTTTTGGCGATCGCTTGGTCAATATTTCTTCGTTTGAACCTAGTCCTATTGGCACAGTTAAATATAATGATTTAGTTCGGATAAGAATGGTAAACAGTTATACTATTAGTTGAAAAGTCTCGATCTAGCTTTAACCGTTGTGTTTAATATATCTGATAAACCATCTTAATTTTCTCATTCAATTAAATTAACAATCATATCTAGATTATCTTACTAGTTATGGAGCGATCGCTGCAATTCCTCTCGACCATCTTAAGAGGATATCTGAAAAGTTATTTTGAAAAATCATGGCAAACCATTTCAGAATTGATGGTGGTGGGCATTAAACAATTTTCGTCACAATCTGTATATCTCGCCATGCCCACCCTACATTGCTTGTTTGTATACTCAATTTAGAAATTTTGTTCTAGCTTCCCGATTAATTTGCAAAATACTGTTCAAATCTTGCCATTTTTCCTCTTCGATTAGATCGATTATCTCATCCAAATTATCCCGATAACTGTAGAGCGATCGCAATAATTCTTTTTTATTGTATTTTGCCATCATTACTCCCAATTCTGGATTACCACCGCCTACTCGACTAGTATCCTTAAAACCAGAACTCGCCAAGATTTGCGCTAACTGCAAGGTATTGGGTTCTTCTTGCAAACAGGCTTTAATTAAACTGGCACTAACCATTACGGGTAAATGGGAAATCAAGCTGACAGCGCGATCGTGAATTTGAGCTTCACATATATAAGGAATGGCATTTAAATCTAAGGCGATCGCTTTTAACTTATTAATATTTTCGGGTTTAGTTTGCGCGTTAGGGGTAAATACATAGGCTGCACCCGTAAACAAATTTGGGATCGCTGCACTAATGCCACTCTCTGCTGTACCCGCCATCGGATGTCCGCCTACGAAGTTCGACCATAGCTGGCTACATTCGGTTACTATTGGCTGTTTAACCGAGCCAACGTCGGTAATGATAGTATTAGGGTTAAGATAGGGACTGACTTGCTTAATTGTTGCTGCGATCGCAGCGATGGGAGTACAGACAATTACCAACTCTACGTCTTGTAGCAGATTAAACGAGGTACTGGCGCGATCGGCGATTCCTCTATCTATAGCAGTTTTGCAGGTAGTCTCTTGGCGAGAAATGCCGACAATCTGATGTCCTTGCGATCGCAAATCTAGCCCCAAAGAACCACCAATCAAACCCAGACCCACGATACCAATTTTCATTATTAATTTGATTATTAAATATCTTTAATTTCTTTATTAAAAACTATTACATAATTTTTACAAAGCAACACAAGTAAGTCGGTGAGAATCAACTACAGTATGTTAAATGTTAATCAACATAAACCTAGTGCCAACTTTTACCAATGACTGAGGATACAAGAATGCAATCTTTGTAAAGAGTTGCAAACAAAAAAGCTCAATACAATCGAGAATTCCTAAGACAAGTTAAAGATCCTAAGACAGATTTGGGGATCGTTTTAAGATATCTACCAATAGATTACTTTTAAGAGGAGCTTGAAAGATATATAAGAACTTTTAAATTCAGCCTAAGCATTTATCTTAAAAGTGTTTGTTTAGTACCATCATTGAAGGATCAAGATCGAGGTTCGGCGAAATAAGCACAACTATTTAGTTTCTTTCCTCAATATATTGCTTGAAGATTTCTTATAATAATTGGGTAGAATTTCCCAGCAAAATTTTAATTTACATTGCCCACAGATCGACATTTAATACGGAGAATACATGACTGCAACCGTCGATAGACAAGTAGACAGCCAACAGCCAGAAGGACGTAAGCAATCCCCACGTAAAATTGGCATCCCCAAAGAAATATATCCCAACGAATGCCGTGTTTCAGCTACTCCTAATACGGTAAAAAAACTGCAAAAACTGGGTTTTGAGGTCTTTGTTGAAAGCAATGCAGGCGCGTCTGCTAACTTTACCGACCAAGCCTATCAGGAAGCAGACTGTAGAATTGTTCCCGATGCTGCTGCTCTATGGTCGGAAGCTGATATTATCCTTAAGGTACGCGCCCCTGAAGATTCGGAAATCGAAGTGATGCCCGAAAGTAAAACCATTATCAGCTTTATCTGGCCCGCGCAGAATGAAGAATTGTTAAACAAGCTAGCAGAACGCAACGCTACAGTTCTCGCGATGGATGCTGTACCTCGGATCAGTCGCGCTCAGAAGATGGATGCTCTATCTTCAATGGCAAACATTGCAGGCTATCGGGCGGTAATTGAGGCTGCTAACAACTTTGGTCGCTTCTTCACAGGACAAATCACCGCAGCAGGTAAAGTTCCCCCCGCAAAAGTACTAGTAATTGGTGCTGGTGTAGCAGGTTTGGCAGCGATTGGTGCAGCCAGAAGCCTTGGTGCAGTAGTACGGGCATTCGATACTCGCCCAGTAGTTAAAGAACAGGTAGAAAGTCTTGGCGCAGAGTTTCTCGAACTAGAGTTTGAAGAAGACGGTAGTGGTGCTGGTGGTTATGCCAAAACCATGAGTAAAGAGTTTATCGACGCGGAAATGGCTTTATTTAGAGAGCAAGCCAAAGAAGTTGATATTATTATTACCACTGCGCTGATACCAGGTAGACCAGCACCTAAATTAATTCTTACCGACATGGTAGAAATGATGAAGGAAGGTTCTGTAGTAGTAGATTTAGCAGCCGAACAGGGTGGTAACTGCGAAGTAACCAAACCTAACGAGATCTATAAATACAACGGCGTAACCATCATTGGGTTAACTGACTTACCTAGTCGCATGGCTGCCCAGTCTAGCCAACTATACGGTACTAACCTGTGGCACTTACTCAAAGATATGGGTGGTGCAGAAGACTATAAAGTAGACTACGAAGACCAGGTAGTTCGCGGTGCGCTAATTGTCCATGAAGGCAAAGTAACTTGGCCTCCACCAAAAATTGAAAACCCCTCTCCTACTCCTCCTCCCAAAGCAAAAGCAGTAGTCACTCCTGTTACGACCGAAGAGAAAAAATCAGGTAACGGTTCTTTGTGGCTAATTTTAGCTGGTTTAGCTCTATTAGGTGTCGGCATTGGTGCGCCTACCTCTTTCTTATCGCACTTTACTGTGTTTGTTTTAGCTTGCTTTGTCGGCTATCAGGTAATTTGGAACGTCACCCCCGCTTTACACACACCTTTGATGAGCGTCACCAACGCTATCAGCGGAATCATTATCTTGGGTGGGATGTTACAGATTTCAGGAGAAGTAACTTCACCTTCAGTAATTCTTGGGGCGATCGCTATTCTAGTTGGTACGATTAACATCTCTGGTGGCTTCCTCGTTACCCAACGGATGCTCAAAATGTTCCAGAAATAAACGCTACATACACGTACACCCCGTAAAGGCGTACCATGGTACGTCTCTACCGATACATTGTCATCATTACAAAACTAAATCATGTCAAATAATCTTGTGGCGGTTGCTTATATTGCAGCCAGTGCCTTGTTTATCCTCAGCCTGGGAGGACTATCAAACCAGGAAACAGCCCGTCAGGGTAATGTATTCGGAATCATTGGAATGGCGATCGCCTTTATCGCTACTGCCCTCAGCGCACAGGTAAATGGTTACGGCGTTTTACTTGCTGCGATCGTACCTGGGGCAATTATTGGCTCAATTTTGGCTGCGCGGGTGGCGATGACTTCTATGCCCGAACTCGTAGCTATCCTTCATAGTTTTGTTGGTTTGGCTGCGGTATTAGTTGGCTTGGCTACCTATCTACAGCCCGAAAACACTTTGACTGGCGTAGAAGCTACGATCCACGAATTAGAAATTTTTATCGGCATCTTTATCGGTGCGGTAACATTTACTGGTTCGGTTGTGGCATTTGGTAAACTAAATGGTGCGATCGGAAGTAAACCCTTTGCCTTACCCGCCCGTCATTTAGTTAATATCTCTTTGCTAGTTGGTTCGGTAGTTCTTGGCGTACAGTTTATGCAAACTGCCGATGGTTTACAACCCCTATTAATCATGACTGGGTTGGCTAGTATTCTTGGTTTCCTCCTCGTCATGGGTATCGGTGGTGCAGATATGCCCGTCGTGATCTCCATGCTGAACAGCTACTCTGGTTGGGCTGCTGCTGCTGCTGGCTTTATGCTTTCCAACGACGTACTTATCGTGACTGGCGCGCTAGTTGGAAGTAGTGGGGCGATCCTCAGCTACATTATGTGCGAAGCGATGAACCGTTCCTTTATCAGCGTTATCTTAGGTGGTTTTGGTGAAGGTTCTGGTGCAGCAGCACCCGCAGGGGAAGCTCAACCTATGGGTGAAGCTACTGCAACTAACGTCGAAGAAGTAGCAGAATTACTCAACGATGCTAAAAGCGTGGTTATCGTACCTGGTTACGGTATGGCGGTTGCTCAAGCTCAACACGCCGTTTCCGACATTACTAAAATCCTCCGCAAACAGGGTAAAGAAGTTCGCTTTGGTATCCACCCCGTAGCGGGAAGAATGCCAGGACACATGAACGTATTGTTAGCAGAAGCTAACGTACCCTACGACATAGTGTTAGAAATGGACGAAATCAACGACGATCTCTCTGATACTGATGTAGTTCTTGTAATTGGTGCCAACGACACCGTTAATCCCAGTGCGCTGGATGATCCTTCTAGCCCCATCGCAGGTATGCCCGTAATGGAAGTCTGGAAATCGCAGAACGTTGTAGTGATGAAACGCAGTCTCGGTATTGGTTATGCAGGGGTAGATAATCCTCTGTTCTACATGGATAACAACCAAATGTTATTCGGCGATGCGAAAGCTAATGTTAGTGCGTTGTTGAATGAGTTGTCTAAGACTGAAAAGGAATTAGTTGCTGCTTAATCGGTCGCCAATACTCAGAATTGAATAGATAATTAGAGCGAATATATTCGCTCTTTTTTTTGGTTATGAAAACAGTTAAATATCTTACAGCATTGTTTTTAATCTTTGTCTCTTGTTTGGGATTTCCAAAACAATCCTATGCAGCAAGCTTTAGAGGATTAGGAGATGATTTTAATCCTTGCGGTGGGCAATATATCGAACCATGGTCAATTTCTGGAAATGGCTCTACGGTGGTTGGGCAAGTTAGTTATTGTAATAATTTTACAGCGTTTGTTTGGAATCGAAAAAATGGAATTCAAAGAACAAGCAAATTTAATGACAATGAAAAATTTTTGACTCGCGGAATAGCTACTTATAAAAAAGCATTGATTGCAGTCATTTCAAAAACTGACAATAAAGAAATATTTTTATTGGATTCAAAGAACAATAAGCAGATTTTGAATGGTATAAACAGCCAGGAAAAACTTGTTAATAATATTTCTGGAAATGGTAAATATATATCTGGTTATACGCTTGATTATTCTGTCAAATATAAAGACCAAGACATTAAGGCATTTATTTGGAATGAGAAAAACGGAATAAAATGGTTGGGTAATTTGGGAGGAGAACGCATATACACAATTCCAATTGGTTTATCTAAGAATGGTTCTAAAGTAGCTGGGACTGGATATAGCAAAAATGGAAGAGAAGTATTTATATGGGATGAAAACAAGGGCATGAAAGGAATAGGGGATCTTCCAGGAGGAAAATTTGATAGTCTAGCTCGTGATATTTCTGCTGACGGTTCTACCATTGTTGGTAAAAGTGCCAGCGGTAACAGTTTTAATGAAGCATTTATCTGGGATGAAGAAGAAGGAACAAGAGGAATAGGGGATCTTCCAGGAGGACATTTTGAAAGTTATGCTTATGGAGTTTCAGGCGACGGATCTATTGTTGTTGGCAAAAGTTCTGACGATATATTTTTAGAGGCATTTATTTGGGATAAAAAAAATGGAATGCGAAATTTACAGTCAGTTCTTACTGAAGAATACGGAGTTGATTTAACAGGTTGGCGCTTATTTGTTGCGAGGGATATTTCTGATGATGGAAAAACTATTATGGGATTGGGTACTAACCCAGATGGAAAAACTGAAGCGTGGGTTGCTAAATTAGACTAATGGTTTATTTGTTTTAGCCTTCAGACTCTTTACGTTCTTTCTTTGCGCCTTTGCGAAGGATAGAACAAATTCTTGACTCAAAAAAAGCGCTCGCCCTTTTGAAAATTTCTATACATTTTGATAATAGGATTCCTGTCTCGATCTAGATTAAGTTAGTCGGGAAAATGAATAACCAATACAGAAGTTGCAGACTGAGAACGGGCAACTGCTTCTGCTAGCTTGCCGACGGCGGATTTACTATGAGTTCTTTGATTGGAAGTATTAGTTGCTAAAATTACTAAGTCGTTGCGATGAATTTTGCTACAGACTTGTTTGACAAAATTTCCCTGTAACTGAGCAATAAAGGCACCTGTACCTATTTCGCCAAGCTCTACGGTAGATAGTTGAGCTTGTTTCTTACTAATTATGACTGAAACCTGCAAGCCCGCTTTCAATTCTGAGGCTAAAACTTTAGCCATATCTAGGGTTGAATTGAATTCAGGAGATAAAGCTTGTCTTTTGGTAACAGCTAGAAAGATACGTGCAGTATTGGCTATCGGCTGAGTAAAACGAGCAATCAACACGGGAATTATTGCTTTAGCTGCCACATTATCGATTACACCACCAAAAAAGTTTTCTTTGTAGGTAGAAAAACCCTTCCAGCCACAGATAATTAGGCTAGCTTTGCGTTCTACTGCCGTTCTGACAATACCGCGCTCGATCGCATCATCTATTCTGCCTACGGTTTCTACCTCAGCATTGGCACTATGGGCTAATTCTTCGGCTGCTGCTAATAGTTTAACCTGCTGGTTAATAGATTCAGAATTTACTGGTTGTAGGCGATCGCATAATACATGAAGGGGTAACAAAGTACCATCAACCGCCTTGGAAAGAATTAGAGCCAAATCTAAGAGATTGTTTTCGTTGCTAGGATTGGCGACAGGAACTAAGACTCGTTGTGCTAAAAGGCAGGCGGTATCGGGTAAAGTACTTTTACTAGCAGAAGAGGTATTGACGTTTTGTCCCCATCTTTCGGTAATTAAAGGAGAAACAACGCAGGTAAATAGAATTAATGCTACTATCCCGTTGACGGTAGTGCGATCGATCAAGCCAATTTCGTAAGCGACAGTAGCAGCAGCTAAGGTAGACGCAGCCTGAGCAATAGTCAGTCCAAACATAACCATCACGCTCTCGAACTTATAGCCTAACCATTTACCCGTAACCCAGGCAGCCACAAACTTACTAATTAATTCCGCGACGATCATCACCCCAGCGATTAATAACGATCTGGGTTCGCGGATCAAAATTAAAGGATCGATCAGCATCCCTACTGAAATTAGGAAAAACGGTACGAATAAAGTATTGCCAATAAACTGAATTCGATTCATTAAAGGACTCAGCTGAGGGATTAAAGGAGTTAAGGCAATTCCTGCCAAAAAAGCCCCAATAATCGGCTCGACTTCAATCAAACTAGCGACATAAGAAACGACAAACAAAGCTGCCAAAACAAAGATAAATTCCGCACTCTCATCATGTCCAAACTTGCGGAAAAACCAGCGTCCAATTCTGGGTATACCCCACAAGGTAGCAAAGGTATAAATAGTCAGGGCGGGAATGAGAAACAACCAAAAGCCCAACGTCAAGTTACCGCCGTCAGCTTTAACTACTATCGCCAAAACCAACAATGCCACAACATTAGTAATTAAGGTTGCTCCCAAGGTGATATTTACCGCAGGTACGCGCATGATACCCAGCTTGTTGAGTACGGGCAATGCCAACAAAGTATGAGAAGCAAAACAGGAAGCAACTAATACCGCAGCCAAAAAACCGTATCCCAACGCCATCATTGCAGCAGTACCCAAGATCATCGGGGCAATAAAAGTAGCTAAACCAAAGACAACTGCCTTGTCCCCATTGTTTTTGAAGTCATCCAGGCTAGTTTCTAATCCCGCCATAAACATGAGAAATAGCAAGCCCACCGTACCTAAAAGGATAATATTCTCATCTCTCTCTAACAATCCCAAACCTTCGGGACCGACAATTACTCCAGCCAAAATTAGACCGACAATACCAGGAAGTTGTAAACGCTCAAATAATAGAGGAGCAACTAGCATGATCGCCAAAATCAGCAAAAATACCGCAACAGGGTCATTGATTGGCTCAAAAGTCAGAAAATTAGAAATTGGCATGACATCTAGTTGAGATTGAAATAATCCTATTTATCTTAACTATCTAACAAATTGGGCGTTGCTAAGTTGATAACCTTTGGCGATGAACACGCCAAAATTATATTATTGGCAAGCTCACTCCACTCGCGATCGCTTAACATATTAAAAATTGAAGATCTCAGCTGCTCATAACAGCTAGTAATCTGTGACCGTTGGTTAACAGGGGAAAACCATTAAACCACAGCCTAGAAGGGACTGTGCTTTAGCAACGTTTCTAAATTTATCGCCTATAGATCTATATCCTGATACCGATCTATTTTTAGCTTTTTAATGGTAAGGTTTGACAAATAAACTGAACTTTAACCAAAAATTTACTTCTTTAATAGCTTATTTTCCATGTCATCTCAATACATAGTAGTGGTAGGATGCGGGCGTTTGGGGTCTATTCTGGCTTCTCGGCTTAGCAGTCAGGGCAATAGCGTGGTAGTAATCGATCCTCACGAAAACTCCTTTAATAATTTGAGTAGTGACTTTAGCGGATTTCAGATTACTGGCGATGCTTCGGAAATTGAAATATTACGCAGTGCCAAAGTCGAACAGGCAGACTGCTTACTTGCCGTAACCGATAAGGATAATATCAATTTAATGGTGACGCAGATCGCCAAACAGATATTTCAAACCTCTATTGTTTTGGCGCGAGTTTTCGATCCCGCACGAGAACAGATTTACCGCGATTTTGGGATTGCTACTATCAGTCCAACCAAACTTTCTGCCGATGCTTTTATGGCTAATCTTCCTAGCTAAATAGCTTGATGCAAACATAATTGGTAGGCTAAAGCTGTTATTAGTAATTTAGCGATTGGCAGTATAGATCTGCCATCAAATTAATGGTTCTTAGCTTAGTTAACTTGATTAATTATTAGCTGCTACAACAAGCGATAAGTAAACATGAAAATTATTTTAATTGGTGGGAGTAAGCTAGCCTATTTTCTGACCAAGCAATTTGCCAGCAAAAATTACTACACTACTATTATTAATTCAGACATAAATGAAGCCAAAAATTTATCTCGGACTCTCAAAGCAACAGTAATTCACGGTGAAGGCAGCGATCCGCATACTCTATCTCAAGCTGGGGCATATCAGGCTGATGTTGTCTTGTCTTTAACCACTGAAGATGAAGACAATTTAATTGCCTGCCAAATTGCTCAAAAGGAATACGGCGTACCTCGTACCATTGCTTTGGTTAACGATCCTGAAAACCAGCCAATCTTTGAAAAGTTGGGCATTACCGTAGCTTTTTCGGCAACTCAGATTATTGCCAGCTTGATTGAACAGCAAACCGCTTCAGGTGATATTCAAAACTTACTTCCCATAGCAGAAGGAAAAGTCAACGTGACTGAAATTGCTTTGCAGGAAGATAATCCAGTAGTAGGTAAAACTATCGACGAGATTCAGCTACCTAATGGTACTTTGATTGCCTGCATCTTACGCCAAGGTGAAGTAATTGTTCCTAGTGGGGAGAACAGCTTGCAGGCTTTGGATCGCTTAATTACGATCGGTCAGCCAGAAAGTTATGGGCAATTAATGCGGTTGTTGTGTAGTGAGTAAATATTCTCTTGTTGATCAAAGCGATGTATTAATAAAGTCCACAGATGAACACAGATGAACACAGATAATTTTACTGTGATGTCGCATATTTTATTGCACTAGGTTTTGAAGCATTTAGCACAGAGAAATAAACGGTACGGTATTAAAAAGAAAAAAAATGTTACTCGAAAGGGAAAAAACTAATCGCTATAGTCGGTTTTTACGTCAGCGTTATCAGGCAATCTTGGGATATACGGGTTTGATTTGGGCGATCGCAGGAGTCGTGATTCTTTCTCCTTTGTTGGCATTGATTTTTTATCCTGAAGAAATTGGTTTGGCTTGGGGTTTTGCTTTGCCAGGAGTTGTTTTAACTATAGTTGGTGGTTTGTTGTGGCGGTTTCTCGCACCGAAAAAGACAATTAGTCTTTCTTTGCCAGAAGGTTCGGTAATTGTTGTTTTGGCTTGGCTAATTGCGATCGCCGTCGGCACAATTCCTTTCATGCTAATTCAAGGGCTGAACTTTACCCAGGGGATGTTTGAGTCTACAAGTGGGTGGACGACTACAGGCTTATCGGTAGTAGATGTTACTCAGGCTTCTCGTCTAATCTTACTTTATCGCAGCAATCTTGAATTGGCAGGAGGTGGGGGGTTTGCCATTGTTGCCCTCAGCGCGATTTCTGGAATTTCGGGGGCGGGTTTGACCTCAGCTGAAGGGAGAACCGAACAGCTTGCCCCAAACGTCAGGCGATCGGCAAAATTGGTTTTGAGTATCTATTCTGGTTATGCGGTAGTTGGTATCGTAGCATTGTGGATCGCGGGAATGGGTTGGTTTGATGCAGTCAACCATTCTTTTGCAGCCTTGTCTACTGGAGGCTTTTCTACCCGCACCGATTCGATCGGCTATTGGGATTCTCCTAGCGTCGAAGCTGTCACTATAGTGTTGATGATTTTGGGGACGCTTAATTTTCTGACCAGCTATTTCTTGTTGCAGGGTAAGTTTAAATCCGTCATTCGCAACGGAGAAGTCAAATTGATGGCGTTGGTTATACCGTTATGTGCCTTAATTATTTTTTTTGGGATTGCGGTCAATCTTTATGACACCCTGGGAAAAGGCATTAGAGTAGCTATTTTTGAGACGATTACCGCCCTTTCTACTACGGGATTTTCTACCGTTGGCTATGGAGACTGGAGTAGCTTGGGCTGGACTATATTGATCGTCTTAATGCTGATTGGAGGCGGTACGGGAGCAACCGCGGGCGGAATTAAACAGTTTCGGATCTATGCCCTGTATCGGGCTTTAGTATGGGAAATAAAACGAATGTTGCAGCCTAAAAATACTGTCACCGAACCCGATTATTGGCAGGGCGAGCGCCGTAGCTTTCTCGATGACAGTAAAATTCGTACTATTGCCTTGTTTATCTTTTTATATTTTCTGGTATTTTTTATTGGCGTAATAATTACCGCAGCTTACGGTAATTCTCTTCCTGACAGCCTGTTTGAATATGCTAGTAGCCTTGGCACTGTGGGATTGTCTATCGGTGTAACTTCTGCTGATGCTCCTATTGGTTTACTCTGGACTCAGATTGTTGGTATGTTTCTGGGACGTTTGGAATTTTTTACGGTCTTTATTGGCATTTTTTGCCTGTTTAAAGATCTACCTTCAATTTTCTCTAAATAATAAATAATAAATAATACCTGCGATCGCCGACTGTCCAGCGCAGTTGGTTAGTCCAGTATTACCCCATAAAACAATAGAACGAGATAGTCGAGGCAAGGGAGGAACAAACTACCATGAGGGGGAATCAGCTAGTAATTCCTAATGTTCCCAACGTTAGTCTAATCGCTCTTTACGGCGAAAAACCACCGCAGTTGACCTCTCTGATTGATAAATTACAGGCTTGTCTAGCCGATTACGAACTTATTCGGGGTAAATTCGTTGCCTATCAACTAGAACAGGTACACGGCACAATTATTGGCTGCGAAGGAGTTAAAACCGAGGCGGGAATAATTAATCAATGGTTTTACGAACTCAGACAAGAAATTAAATATCTCAACCCCGATTTAGTTGACTATCTGCAACATCAGGCTAACTTTCCCCTGACTATTCGCTTTGGCGGATACGATCGCGCCACTGATTACAATTTTCTCAGTCGCAGCCAGCCTCTTTATGATCGTTCCTTTCAACTGCAACCTTCAGGTGATTTGACTATTCCCATACTAATTGGTTGGTCGTGGGAAGATAATAATGTCTCTCTGGCAATAGATAATCTGCGCCGTAACTTACAGCAATATAATCTGCTGCACAAATATCATGGAAATCCCGACGCGGTGGATAACGACTTTTATCTGTGTTTGGGAACGTTCGACACTCTTTTAACGAACGACGAGTTAACAAGGATCGCCACCGATATTCGCAACCTACTCGAAACGCGATCGCTAAACATTACCCTCAACCTCAGCGACTTAGCCTTCGCCCAATATCAAGATTTATCTCTGACTCCAGCCACAACTAAAATCATTCCCGTTACCGAAATAACCGCCAGCCAACTCGAACGACTATACTTTGATTGGTAAACAGTTTCTCAGATCGCATATCACAGTAGAACTTGATTCAAAAAGAGATGAACAAACTATTGGTTACTGGGGCGAGTGGTTTTTTGGGCTGGAACTTATGTCATTATGCTCGAAGCAACTGGCAGGTATCTGGAACTTATTTTAGTCATGAGATAAATATACCCAGAGTCACCCTATTTAAAATCGATCTCAGAGATTTTGAAGCTATTAGCCAAGTATTTGAACATATTCAACCCGATGCCGTAATTCATACTGCTGCTGCTGCCAAACCGAATTTTTGCCAAACCAATCCCGCCGAATCTTACTCGATTAACGTTACTGCCTCGATCAATATTGCTCGTCTATGTAGTGAATACGATCTGCCCTGTGCTTTTACCTCTACGGATTTAGTTTTTGACGGCAAAAATCCTTTATACAAAGAAACCGATCCCGTATCTCCGATAAATCGTTACGGTGAACAGAAAGTAATCGCCGAACAAAACATGAGGGAAATATATCCTGCAATCGCCCTCTGTCGAATGCCTTTGATGTTTGGCGCGCCTTCTCCCGTCTCGTCTAGCTTTCTTCAGGGTACGATAAGCAATTTGCAAGCTGGTAAGAAAATCAACTTGTTTACCGACGAATTTCGGACTCCCGCTAGTGCGATTACTGCGTCTCAAGGATTGTTACTAGCCATAGAAAAACAGGTGCGGGGAATCTTACACCTGGGAGGCAAAGAAAGAATCTCGCGTTATGATTTTGGCTTATTACTAGCGGAGATTTTGCAACTATCGCCAGCTTTAATCGAGCCAGGTAAACAAAAGGATGTCGCCATGGTAGCACCACGATCGCCCGACACTTCTTTAGATAGTAGTAAGGCTTTTGGTTTGGGTTATCAACCCCTATCCTTAAAAGAAGAGTTAATTCGTATAGTTATCAAATCAAGCGAAATATAATTACGATGGCGATCAATCACAATAATAACTCTAAATTAATTCCAGCACGATTGTCATTGTCTTCTATCGAGTTTTGCCATTCTAAGTCTGTAGACAGGCGGAGTTTAGAAGTTACAGCATAGCCGACGGATAGGGAAGTGATACCCACTTCTTCGTTCCCCCCTGGGGAAACAAAACTTTGTGATAGAGAAATGTCCCCCGCGCCAGTACGGGAAAAAGCTAGCATCAGTCTTAGCCCCAGATGTAACCCATCGGTATTAAAGTCATTACTCTGGAAGTAGCGATAGCCTACTAGAGGAGCAAAGTTAACGTAGTTTCCTAAAGGCAAGAGGAAGTAGTGTAAATCCGCGCCAACCGCAAGGCGATCGCCATTAAATGCTGTCTGATAGTCGGTACTAATAGTTAAACCAGTGCGCTCGATAAAGATATCTTCAATTCCCACGTTTATTCCTGCTGCATCGCCATTAGAAGGAAAAGTGGTAAAGCCCAAACGCAAACGAGTCCGAAAACTAGGATCTTGTCGAATGTCTTCTAATACATCAGGGACTTCTTTTAGCCAACGCTGGAGCGTAGGACTTTCTTCGATAACGCGCTCTGGTATGTCGAGGCGATCGCTCTCCGTCAAATCTTTGGTTTGAGCAGTGGCAGGAAGGCTGGCAAGGCTAATTAAAGCAATTTGCCAACCCAGATAGATCGATAACGGCTCGAAAAAGTTGTTGACCTTCAAAGATTTACCTTGAATTTTCCTCAGCCAATCTATCTTAAATCGTCGAAGCAACGCCAATATTTTTACTTTTTAGGAGCGAAATCTAGAGATACACCATTCATACAGTAGCGTTGACCAGTAGGTTGAGGTCCATCACTAAATACGTGACCTAAATGTCCGCCACAGCGACTACAGTGTACTTCGGTTCTGGTCATAAACAAAGAGCGGTCTGTAGTAGTATCGATCGCTCCTTCTATAGGTTTGTAGAAACTAGGCCATCCCGTGCCACTATTGAATTTAGTCTCGGAAGTAAATAATGGTTGACCACACCCCGCACAAACATAAGTACCGTCCTCATAGTTTTTATCTAGGGGACTGGTTCCCGCTCGTTCTGTACCATGTTTGCGTAATACCCTAAACTCTTCGGGGGACAAAGTTTCTTTCCATTCCTGTTCGGTTTTTTGAATTTCGTATTGATTTTCAGAAGTTGCCATAATGATTCAATTAGTAATTGTGAAGAATTGCAAATATTATTATTATGACGCGAGTTTGGCAGAAATTGAATTAGTCGATTATACCTTTGGTTTCTTTTTGAAATGACTAGACTATTCGATCAAATACATAAAAAAGCCCTGCATACCAACAGGGCTAAAGCTGATTATTGTCCAATTAATTGGGTCTGATAAAATTAGCCGATGATTTCTTGCGCTTTGGCGACAACATTATCGACGCTAAAACCATATTTTTCTAGACATACTGCACCAGGAGCAGAAGAGCCAAAGCGATCGATACTAACGGAGCCACCTTCAAAACCAGTATATTTCTGCCAGCCAAAACTAGCAGCAGCTTCTACTGAGAGGCGTTTTCTGGCAACTTTAGGCAGTACAGAATCTCTATAAGCTTCATCCTGAGCTTCAAACAATTCCCAAGAAGGCATAGAAACGACACGGACTTTCTTTCCTTCAGCTTTGAGTTTTTCTGCTGCACCCGCACAAAGCTGTAGTTCGCTACCCGTACCAATGAGAATTAGATCGAGTTCTTCGGGAGCAAAACCGCAGGAAAAGACATAAGCACCTTTAGCGGTGTCTTCCATGGAAGTGCCATCAAGGTTGGGTACGCCTTGACGGGTAAATGCCATCAAGGTTGGCTTGTTTTGTTTAGCCTGTTCGATCGCAACTTTATATGCCCCTGAAACTTCGTTACCATCCGCAGGGCGAATTACAGTCAGGTTGGGAATAGCTCTCAAAGAAGCTAGAGTTTCAATAGGCTGGTGAGTAGGTCCATCTTCTCCTTGCCCAATTGAGTCGTGGGTCATTACCCAGATGACTCCTGCCTCAGACAGAGCAGATAGGCGAATTGCTGCACGCATATAATCGGTGAAAATCAGGAAAGTTGCACCGTAAGGAATTAAGCCCGAACCATGAAGAGCGATGCCGTTGCAAATTGCCCCCATACCGTGTTCGCGGACACCAAAGTGAACGTTGCGATTTTCGTAGGCACCTTTTTGGAATTCCCCAGAGCATTTTAGCTCGGTTAGATTGGAATGAGTTAAATCTGCCGAACCACCAATCAATTCGGGAACTACGGGAGCTAGTTTATTCAGACAAGCCTGGGAATATTTACGAGTTGCCAATCCCTTATCTTCAGGAGTGTGAGTCGGTAATTCTTTGTCCCAACCATCGGGTAGCCTGCCACTGAGGTAACGCTCAAATTCTGCTGCTGCTTCGGGGTAATTAGATTTGTAGTCGGATAGAACTTTGTTCCATTCTTGCTCGTAGTTAGCCCCACGCTCAATCGCTTTACGCATATGGTTCAAAGCATCTTCGGGAACTTCAAAAGTCTCGCTAGTCCAGCCTAAGTTTTCGCGGGTTAGCTTGATTTCGTCTTCTCCTAAAGCAGAACCATGAATGCCTGCGGTGTTTTGTTTGTTGGGCGCACCATAACCAATAGTAGTTGTCACCTTAATCATGGTGGGTTTATCGGTGACGGACTTGGCTTCTTCAATGGCTTTGGCAATCGCTTCTAGGTCTGTGTTGCCCTCTTCTACATGAAGTACGTGCCAGCCGTAAGCTTCAAAGCGTTGGGAAACGTCTTCGGTAAAGGCTACATCAGTCGAACCGTCAATTGAAATGTGGTTATCGTCGTATAGAGCAATTAGTTTTCCTAGCCCTTGGTGTCCTGCAAAAGAACAGGCTTCACCAGAAACCCCTTCCATGTTGCAGCCATCACCCAAAATTACATAGGTATAGTGATCGACGAGTTTGGCATCACTCTTGTTAAATTTGGCTGCCAGGTGAGCTTCTGCCAAAGCCAAACCGACACCATTAGCAATCCCCTGTCCTAAAGGTCCTGTGGTTACTTCAATTCCAGCAGTCACGAAATTTTCTGGATGTCCTGGGGTAGCCGAACCCCACTGACGAAACTGTTTGATATCCTCAATCGATACGCTATCGTAACCTGTAAGATACAACAGAGCGTACTGCAACATCGAACCGTGACCAGCGGAAAGCACAAAGCGATCGCGATTAAACCATTTGGGATTTTTGGGATTAAAACGCATAAACTGATCCCACAGCACAAAAGCCATCGGAGCAGCTCCCATAGGCAGCCCTGGATGTCCAGAACTAGCTTTTTCTATGGCATCTATTGCTAAAAAACGAATTGAATTAATACAAAGTTCTTCAACTGATTTAGTTGATTGGGTGGCAACTACCATATTTGTTATATAAATAAACTACGATAAAACGAACTTGAGGGTGCTTTGAGGCACTAAACAAAGAGCAGAGATGAGACCAGATTTTAAAAGGTTGGATCGAGTCTTTTTCATATCTTCTCATCCGTTAGGAACGGCTAGCAAGCTCCATCGTCTCTAAATTGGCTTAGCAATTCTCAAAATAGTGGTTTTCTTAAATTGGAGACCAACGAGAACATAGGTTATCTTGCTCAATTTTAATCTGACAAGCAGGCAAAAGAAAAAGGTAGTAAAAAATAATTTGTAATAAATTAGCCGTACTTTTTGAAAGCCAAAGTAACGTTATGCCCCCCAAATCCAAAAGAATTAGACAAGGCTACATCTACCTGGCGTTGACGACTAGTGTGGGGAATGTAGTCTAGGTCACATTTGGGGTCGGGATTGGCTAAATTGATTGTCGGTGGAACTCGATCATTGGCGATCGCCATAGCTACCGCTACCGCCTCAATTCCTCCCGAACCTCCGAGTAGGTGTCCTGTCATGGATTTAGTCGAGCTGACGACAATCTTCGCGCTGCTTTCCCCCAAAACTTTTTTGATTGCTTCGGTTTCAGTAGAATCGTTGGCTTGGGTACTCGTGCCGTGGGCATTGATATAGTCTACCTGCTCTGGACTCAACTCCGCATCTGCTAGGGCTAATTCCATCGCCCTGGCTGCCCCCTGTCCTCCTGGTACTGGAGAAGTCATGTGGTAGGCATCGCAGGTCATACCATAACCCACAATTTCGGCGTAAATCTTAGCTCCCCTTGCCAGGGCGTGTTCTAATTCTTCCAAAAGCAAAATACCCGAACCCTCACCCATTACAAATCCATCGCGATCGCGATCAAAGGGTCTGCTGGCATGGGCGGGGTCGTCGTTGCGTGTAGATAGAGCTTTAGCCGAACAAAATCCAGCAAAGGAAAGAGGAGTCACCGCTGCTTCTGCTCCGCCACACAACATTGCTGTGGCATAACCCCTTTGAACTAGACGAAAGGCATCTCCAATGGCGTGAGAACCCGCTGCACAGGCAGTTACCGTACAGGAATTAGGTCCTTTAGCCCCAGTGTGGATTGCGGTCAAACCTGCTGCCATATTAGAAATCATCATGGGGATGGTGAAGGGGCTGACTTTTCTCGGTCCTTTGGTCAGCAAATTCTCGTTCTGCTCTTCCATGACCCGCAAACCCCCTACTCCAGTACCGATCAGTACTCCTACTCGTTCCGCGTTAAGCTCATCAATCACAAAATCGGCATCGGCGATCGCCTGCTTGCTGGCGCACACTGCAAATTGGGCAAAACGATCCATCCGCTTTGCTTCTTTCTTATCTAAATACTGATGCGGATCGAAGTTTTTGACTTCAGCAGCAATTTGACAGGCATGTTGAGAAGCATCAAATAAAGTTATCGCCCCCACTCCATTGCGTCCCTGCAATAAACCAGACCAATATTCTGTTAGATTATTACCAATGGGAGTAACTGCACCCAAGCCCGTGATTACGACTCGCTTGTTTTGCCTATTTGTCATTGTTCTTACACTCTCGATCTAGCAGTATTATGTTTAAGGCTGCCGACAGCGCGCTTTTTACCTTCGTTTTGGTTATCCTAATCTATCAGGGCGATGATTAAATCAATCGTCTTTGCTCTGTTACCTTCACCTAACGATTGTTGAGCGCAATGATTCAGCAGCCATGGTTAACCCGAATGCTCCAAATTTATGAAGTTAAGCCAATTAAATTAGGCAGCTGCTTCGGTTTCAGCACTGATATGTTCGACTGCTTTACCTACGGTATCTATCTGCTCGGCTACTTCATCGGGAATTTCAATATCAAATTCTTCTTCCAGAGCCATCACCAATTCTACTGTATCTAAAGAATCGGCTCCTAGGTCATTAGCGAAGCTAGCTTCGGGAGTAACTCGATCGGGTTCTACCTCCAGTTGGTCAACTACGATATTTTTTACCTTGTCAAAAATTGCTTGATTCATTAACTTATTCCTACTATACTGACCCGTCTTAACAAAAATAAATATATACTTAGGAAAGCTATACGGGTTTGTTTCCTAACCAAATTAATTGCCAGTTTATGAAAGTGGCAACTCTCATCTTATCTGAAAGGGGGACAAAGTTAGTCGCAAATCTACGAATTCCCTCACTTTGTCGATAAGATTTTTTCCTTTCGATTTTTGCTTAGTAATTATAAGCCGAAAAATTTAGACGGAAGGCTATCTTATGTGAAGATAATTCTTCCGTCTATTGGTAATTTAGTAAAACTTTTTTAAGACAGTTTAATTAGGCTGAACTCTTCAACTAACCTTTGGGTGTCTTGGCTTGTTTAGCCATCTCCTTAAATTTCTTTAAACTTCCTCCTGGGCGACGACGGTATTTAGTGACTGTAGGCATTAAATTATCCGTAGCGAAGGTTGGTTCTGTTTTGGTACTCTCCTCGCTAGAGTTGCCGTTGTTGTTGTACATAGCAGCAACCCAAAATGGCGGATCGAAAGAAGATGCTCCAGAATTTTCTAAAGCAACAGGCTGCTCTTTGGCTTGGTCTGTCGTTTCCGTAGCCTTACCATTCTGGCTAGATTTAGCCTGGGGTTGAGCAGATTCTGCTTTTTCTTCAGATTTTTCCGTGGACTTTATTTTGGTTGCTACCGCAGAAGACTTGTCTTTAGCTTGGTCTGCCGTTTCTTTGGCTTTTTCTGCTGCCTTCTGTACGGGCTGAGATTCTGCTACTTCTGATGCTTTTTCTTTGACGATGTCAGCAACTTTTTCCGCTGTTTCGACTACGGCTTGTACTGGCTGAGATTCCTTAATTTCATCCAATTCTAAGAAATATTTGTTATCAGAATTGAACAGCTTTTTGAGCATTTGCATGGGCTGAGTTTACTCCTATCAATAAAACTAAAGGATCGTTGCTAAATTGAAGATAATTACTATTGATAGTCTCGTTGTAAAAGTGCGATCGATTACACATTATTTCAGAATAGTGATGCGTTACCCTAACTAAGGTAAAAGCACCATTACGTTTTATGGGGAGACTAAAATCAAATTTGGCTTATCTTTTACTCCCTTTTTAGTAGGAGCTATAAAACACGATATATAATTTTTGGCTATTCTTATCAAGCCAGAAAAATAAAGCTACTGCAATCTTCCTTTACAAAAATTAATTAATATTGCAGATTGTAAAGTACTTCAAATTTTGAAGTGATGCGATCGCTTGTTGATCATCAGTCGGGGGGACTCGATCTTGGTTAGCCAGATCTATTTAATCCAAACGGTTTTGATGTTGACAAATTCATGAATACCTTGACTGCTTAACTCTCTGCCATAGCCCGATCGCTTGATTCCACCAAAGGGCAGACGCGGATCGGACTTGACCATACCATTAATAAAGACCGCCCCCGCTTCAAGTTCGGCAACTAAACGTTTGCTTTCAGCAGCATTGGTTGTCCAGGCACTAGCACCCAGACCAAAAGGAATATTGTTAGCCAGGGCGATCGCCTCGTCAAGGTCTTTGACGCGAAACAGCAATGCCACGGGACCAAAAAATTCTTCTTGAGCTACGGGAGAGTCAGTAGGAATGTTGGTTAGGATAGTCGGTGGATAAAAATTGCCAGGACGATCTGTCATTGACTCTCCGCCGATTAAGATTTTCGCTCCTTGGTTTACTGCTTGTTTAACCTGCTGGTCTAATTCCGCACGAATTTTATCCGTTGCCAAAGGTCCAATGTTCGTATCTTTCTCCATCGGATCGCCTACCTTTAGAGCTTTAAACTGAGAAACTAACTGCGATTCAAAGTGATCGGCAATACTTTCTGCCACAATAAAACGCTTGGCTGCAATACAAGACTGCCCGTTATTGAGCATTCTGGCTTTTACTCCTGTAGTCACCGCTTCTTCGAGATCGGCACTTTCTGTAATGATAAAAGGATCGCTTCCTCCTAGTTCTAAAACTACCTTTTTGATTTGTTTTCCCGCAGCCGAGGCTAAAGCTGCTCCCGCAGGCTCGCTGCCCGTTAGGGTTGCTGCTTTTACCCGCTCGTCTTTAATAATGGACTCGACTTTCTCTGCACCGATTAATAGAGTTTGAAATGCTCCTGCGGGGAAACCCGCCCGCTCAATAATCGATTCAATAGCTAAGGCGCACTGAGGAACATTAGAGGCGTGCTTGAGAATGCCGACATTCCCTGCCATCAAGGCGGGAGCAGCAAAGCGAAATACCTGCCAGAAAGGAAAATTCCAGGGCATTACCGCCAGGATCGTTCCCAAAGGCTGATATGCCACGTAGCTGTGGCTGGCATCACTTGCTATCGAAACATCTGCCAGAAATTCTTCGGCTTTCTCAGCGTAAAAACGACAGACCTTAGCACATTTTTCCGCTTCGGCGATCGCACTTTGCAGGGTTTTACCCATTTCCGTCGTCATAATCTGAGCAAATTTTAGGCTATCCTGTTCTAAAATATCTGCTGCATTGTTTAACCACTGGCTTCGCTGAGCAAAGGTAGTGTGGCGATATTGCTCAAAAGTTGACTGTGCCAAACTAAGCTTAGTTTCTATTTCTGCATCACTCAAGGGAGTGAAGGTTTGAAGAGTTTCTCCCGTTGTGGGATTAATTGTTGCGATCGCCATGAGTCATTACCTCTGTAGCTATATATACTAGGCTATCTCTTCGTTTGGACGATTTCTGCTATTCTTATCAAAAATATAATTATTTATTGTTTCTGCTTATGAATTGGGGTTAATGCGGGCTTATTCAGCTATTAGCTTTTCAGGTTCGAGCGTTGATTTTGAACACTACCCTTGTAAAATTACAGCAGAGTTTTAGATTGATAATTTATGGAAAACGATTTGATTCCTTTTCTAGCAGGTGTGGGTTTGTTAATTGCTTATCTAATTTTTTCTGCTGCTACGGAGATGGGAACTAAGCTACCTTGGAAAAAGTAGCTTAACTATTATGACTTCTGCCTCCCTAGAATGGATAAAACAGAGGTGTTAGAGTTACGGTAATCGCCCAAAATATAAAATTGAGGGGTAGACCGATGCGTGTAAAGTCAGAAAACCTGTATCCTCCAGGACCATATACCATCAAGTTGGTTTGGTAGCCAATGGGTGTAGAGAAACTGGCAGATGCGCCGATCATAATCGCGATCGCAAAGGGCATAAAGCTAACCTGTAGGTTTTGGGAGAGGGCTAGGGCAATAGGAAAAATCAGGGCTGCTGCTGCGTTGTTGGTAATTGCTTCGGTTAAGAGGTTAGTGACACCATAGATGATTGCCAAAGCCAGCCAGGGATTATCTCCCGAAAACTGAATCATAGAAGTGGCGATCGCTCCTGCTGCGCCAGTAGATTCTAGGGCTGTACCGATGCTTAGTGCTGCCCCAATGACTAGTAATACTGACCATTCAATATTGCGAATTGCTCTGACTGAAGAACAGCACCCCGTCAACAACATTGCTGCTGAGGCTACGATTGCTGCCTTGAGCATACTCATCCAGCCTACGGATGCCAAAATCACCATGAGCAGCAAAATGATAATCGCTAGAGGAGCTTTTTCGTGTCGTAGGGGTTCAGAATCGGGAATACCGTTAACTAAGTAGAAATCGTTAGAAATACGTTGCTGAGATAAAAAGTTAGCATTGGCTTCTAATAATAGAGTATCTCCAGGTCTAAGGCGAATACTACCAATCTTGCCTTCTAAACGTTCGCCATTACGAGCCACTGCCAGCACCACCGCATTGTATTGAGTCCGAAATTTGCCCTCTCTTATAGTTTTACCTACCATCGGGCAGGTATTAGACACTACCGCTTCAATTAAACAACGTTCCGAACGAGGGGTATCGAGCTTGAATACTTCATCTGTAGCAGGCTGTAGTCCACGTAAACGATGTAAATCGACAATCGAGTCAATCATGCCGATAAACGCCAGGCGATCGCCACCACTCAAGATTTCTTTGGGACTAACCGCAGGAATAATATGCTGACCGCGAATGATTTCTACTAAATATAGTCCTGGCAGATGCCTCAAGCCAGCCTGTTCGATGCTTTTGTCGATTAAAGGACTATCGGTGGGAACCATCATTTCAACGGTGTATTGGCGTACATCGTCGCTTTCACTAATAACTGGCTTACGACTGGGCAACAGCCAAGGATGAGTCGCAAATAAGTAAATCATTCCTGCGATCGCACAGGGTATTCCCACTAACGCCAGATCGAACAATCGCAGTCCTGGTAAATCTGTACTAGAAATAATTAAGCCATTTACTACCAAATTGGTGCTAGTACCGATTAAAGTACATATTCCCCCAAAGATTGCTGCATAGCTCAGGGGAATCATCAATTTTGAAGGGCTAATTCGCAGCTTGCGGGACCAGTCTGTTACTACAGGAATAAACATTGCTACTACGGGAGTATTGTTGAGAAAAGCACTCATGCCCATTACAGGAGTCATCAACCGTAGCATTGCAGCATTCTGTCCTTGAGGCAGCCCCAGGACTCTTTGAGAAATCCAGTTCAAGCCTCCAGTTTGAGACAATCCCGTAACTACTATGTAGAGTACCGCTACGGTAATCATCCCTGGATTGCTAAATCCAGCCAGAGCATCTTGTTCGGTTAAAATTCCGCTGACAAACAACATTGCCGTACCGCCCAAAAAGACAATTTCGGCTGATAAGGTAGTTAGGGCGTTGAGCAAAAAAACGCCAATGGTCACGCCAATAGTTACCCATGCCTGCCAACTAAGATCGAAGTTGGGTGAAGTTGCCACATAAGACAAAAACCCTAGGGTACAGGAGGCAACAAAGCTCAAAAAACCAAGCAATAGCCAGTGTTTCCAGGTTTTGCGAGCCAAAATACGGCGAGAGATTCGTCGTGCTTCCATGACACAGATTTCCTCAACATTGATAAATTAAATCAAATAAATCAAAGTGTATCACAAACAATTTTCAAATGTTCTATATTTCAATCTGAATTCAGTTTAAAGTAAATTTGAGGTTGTTAAAAAACTGTGCTGAAGTCATTTGAATTTTGCTGGGACAGATCATAATTAAACATGAGCAAATCAAGTAAAAAGTTTGAGAAGTTAGAGCCAACAAATTATTTGACTCATCATAACTTTCTGTTTAGGAATATAGATCAATCCTGGATCGAGCAATATCTTAGCCCAGATCGCCTGACTGTAGAAAAGCTCTATTCGAGTCGCCCGATCTATACCGCATTTCGTACCGATGCTGCTTTGGAATATCTCTATGTTGTAATTGAAGGAGGACCGATTGTTGTTCGCAGTACCCCTTTAGACCGCATTATTGCCATCACCTATGCCAATAGTTGTTTTGGTATGCAAAATTTGGCTTTGAGCTATGGAAATTTTTCCCGTGGGTTTCCTAGCTTAGTAGAGGCTTATAAAACCACAGATGTCATCAAAATTCCTCTAGAGATAATTAGATTAATACATCAAGAATCAAAAACCTTCCGCCAACGCTACGGTTTGCTGTTTGAACTGCAAGAAAAGTTTCAATATCATTTACTAAACTGTAGTACCTATCCTCCGCAAGCTGTAGCAGCATTGTTAAGAGCTTTAGTTTATCAAGAAAGAGAATTGGGCAATCAACCCCAAGCAGATAATGTATTTGTCTTCGATTTGCCCGTGGAAATAATTGCTAAGGCATGTCAGTTAAACCATCGAACTGTGGAACAAGTCCTCAAAGGGATGACTAAAATTGGACTATTAAAATGCCCTAAGAGTTCTCAGAATGATTTAGTAGCGGTGGTCGATCCAGAAGGGTTGAAGGCAGTTTATGGAGCAACTCGTGACAAGGTGTCGTGGTGGCCCTTGCGTTAGGGAGATAGGAAGTTGGGGAGTTGGGGAGTTAGGGAGATGGGGAAGAAATAAGCTATTTGAGTGTGATAAATGGTGTGATAAATTATTATGCCTACCTATTTAAAAAATAATTATAGACAAGATCATACTGGCGATCGCCATTAGCAGCAACACAAATTTTTTTAGGTGTCGTCTTAGATTGGAGCGTCTAGGAGGGTAAATCGACTTTTGGGTGAGTATCTGAGCTTCGTCAATGTCTATGTCCTCAGCAATATAGGATTCGTCAAATATGGGTGCTAAACTAGCTTTGCTGATGCCCACATGAGGCAGATTGTGTTTTAAAGACTTGGTAGAATGTCGGTCTTTCCCAGTCATAGAATAGGGCGTATAGATATTTTTCTGATATTTTCTCAAGTAAATAATATTTTGGCGACGTTTGACAGTTTTGCTGCCATGATTGACAGTGGGGGTCAATAGTTTAGCTTCAACATAAAAACACCCCCGACTCAGAGAGTAAATTGCTTGCTGAAGATTTTCCCCAAGACTATCTTTAAACAAATAGCCAGATGCTCCAGCCTGTAATGCTTGAGTCAGATAACTTTTGTCTTTGTGACCAGTTATCACGATTACTCTGGTGTTGGGCGAATATTTACAGATATATTTGGTTGCCGTAATTCCGTTCATTTTTGGCATTTCAATATCTAGTAAAACAATATCTGGCTGCAATTTTTCAACTTGGGCGATCGCCGTTTGACCATCTTGGGCAGTACCAACGATCTCTATTTCTGGCTGTTGTCTCAAGATTGCCTTAATTCCCTCAAGCATTAGACATTGATCGTCTGCCAGCAAAATTTTAATTGTCATAGAACTTGAATAGACTATCTACTAATAATTTAGCGACTAAAAATAACGGATAAATTATTAGCGGGCATCTCAACAACCTGTTTTAGCTTTAGATTTGCCGACGCTGCTGCTTCAACTACCGCTTCTAAATCTCTAATACCCCAGGTCGGATTGCGATCGCGCAGTGAAAGGTCAAAACTTTGGTTGCTAGGAGCAGTATGCTTGCCACCGCGTTTATAAGGACCATACAAGTATAGAATGCCACCAGAAGATAAAATTTTACCTGCACCTTCCATCAGCCCTAAACAAGTCTGCCACGGGGCTATGTGAATCATATTAATGTTAACAACTGCATCAATATCCTTATCTGATACCTGTTGTTGCCAATTGTCTTGGCTCACATCAATCGGTAAAGGTAAACTAAGATTCTCTACATGATTGACGTTTTTCCAGGCGACAATACTATCCCTAGCCACGGGTTGAAGATCGGAAGGAATCCAGTGGCATGATTTTAGCTGGGAAGCAAAGAAAACCGCGTGTTCTCCTGTTCCACTAGCAATTTCTAAAATATTACTTCCAGGAAGCAACACCTTGGATAATACTGCCAAAATTGGTTCGCGGTTGCGCTGAGTGGCTGGGGCATATTGTCTGGCATCCATCGTCGATTGTTTGGGTACTGTTTAAATTTAAAAAAGTAGGAATTAGCTATTTTATATTACATGGTCGAACCCGCGCTGTTTAGGTTGGTCGATTAAATCAAAATCATCAAGGTCAGAGTATATGCCAAATGTCAGAAACTGCTCGATTACACTGCTCGATTACAGAGTGAAAATCTTTTGAGACAAAAGTACTATAATACTTTTTAGACAATTGAAATATAAAAATCTTCGAGAATGACGACCCAAGCATAGGTAAACTAAAAACTAAGTAGCCTAATGCCAACAGAATTAAATGCTTAAGGCATCCCTATCGGTCAGACTTTCAGGCAAACTCGATCGCAAAACTTGGATAGACAACATGACTCAACGCATTTTAATCTGGTATCGTAACGACTTGAGAGTTCACGATCTATTGTCGCTTGATGAGGCGATGCAGCAAGCAGCAGAAATAATTCCCGTATATTGTTTTGACGATCGCTCTTTTGGCGAGACTTCTTTTGGGTTCCCTAAAACAGGCAAATATCGCGCTCAGTTTTTAGTCGAAAGCGTAGCGGATTTACGTTCATCTCTACAAAAGTTAGGCAGCAATTTGGTAGTACGTCGGGGTTTACCTGAAGAAATTATTCCTGCGATCGCCGAACAGCTAAAATGCGATCGGGTACACTACACTAAGGAAGTCACTTCGGAAGAAAAACGAGTCGAGAACAAGCTAAACCAAGCATTGTCGGCAAAAAACATCAAAGTCAGCACCTATTGGGAAGCAACCTTATATCTGCCCGAAGATTTACCCTTTAAGATCGACCAAACTCCAGAGTTATATACCAACTTCCGCAAGCAGGTAGAGAAAAATTCGGAAATTACCGCAGCGATCGCTGCCCCCAAGAAGTTATCACCCCTGCCAGAAATAAAACCAGGGGAAATTCCTACGGTAGAAGAGTTTGGCTTAACAACTCCTGAATTTGATGAGCGAGCAGTCTTGAGATTTAAGGGTGGTCAAACTGAGGCAATTAAACGACTAGAAGATTACTTTTGGCAACAAGATTGCCTGAGAGAATATAAAGAAACCCGTAACGGAATGCTGGGGGCAAACTATTCATCCAAATTTTCCCCTTGGTTGGCTTTGGGCTGTATCTCACCGCGATATATTAATGACCAAATAATTAAATATGAGGCAGAAAGAGTTAAGAATAACTCTACCTACTGGCTAGTTTTTGAACTAATTTGGCGTGATTTTTTCCGCTATATTGTGGCGAAACATGGCAACGAAGTATTTAGAATTGAAGGTTTACGAGGGGTCGAAATCCCCTGGAAAGAAGATTGGCAACGCTTCGATCTTTGGCGAGCAGGAAAAACTGGCTATCCTCTAGTCGATGCCAATATGCGCGAAATAGCAGCAACAGGCTTTATGTCAAATCGCGGTAGACAAAACGTAGCTAGCTTCCTGACCAAAAACTTGGGGATAAACTGGCAAATGGGAGCAGAATGGTTTGAATCTTTGCTAGTCGATTATGATGTCTGTAGTAATTGGGGCAACTGGAATTACACCGCAGGGGTTGGTAATGATGCTAGAGGCTTTCGCTATTTTAATATTCCTAAGCAAACTAAAGATTACGATCCTCAAGGACGCTACGTCAAACACTGGCTACCAGAATTAGCGGATCTTCCTGGGGATAAAGTTCGCGAGCCAGGCAAATTGAGTCAAGACGAACAAAAGCAGTATGGAGTGAGAATCGGGGTGGACTATCCCCGCCCAGTGGTAGACTTTTTCAAATCGGTCAAAGCCAATGAGAAGGTGTATCAGAAGGCGGTTGGATAAGTAAAGAGGTAGAGACTAAAATACAAGAAGACTGAAAGGAAACTACTAACTACTAACTACTTCTTTCCAACCCATCATTCTTGGATCGAAATCAGCATCAAAAATAGTATCGCGATCGTAGTATACGTCGTAGGGATAATCTGACGGCAACATGGCTTTGGTTAAATCCGCACCAGCGAAATTTGCTTGAGCTAGATAACTGGAACGAAAATTGGTATGGCGCAGAACAGCTGATTCAAAGTTGGTCTTTTCCAAATGAGCGGATTCTAAATTGGCTCGTGTTAAAGAAGATTTTGTGAAATTAACTTCGGTCAAAACTGCCTTAGTAAGATTTGCCTGGCTCAAATTGACTTGAATCAAGCTGGAGTGGCTAAGATTTGCTTGGCTCAGGTCAGCTTTTTTTAGATTAGAACCATCGAGTATGATATCTCTTAAACTGATACTCATTAAGGGTGCTTTTTGCAAATTGACTCGTGCAAAATTTCTGATTCCGTTAGAATAATTCTTTAGCACTTCATAAGGTCTGGCAGCAGAAATAGACTTGGGATCGTAGATATTAAAAAGATATGCCAGAAAAAAGTCAACGGTTTTTTGTTTGAGGTAGCCCTGCTCAACTGCTAAACGATGAAATCGGACTTTTTTGTGCTTTAATTTTTGCAGTCTAGTTACTGCATTTACCTGTTCGGTATCTAATAGTGAAGCTGCTTGAAAATAATATGCCAGGGGCTGTTTCTTTTGTTTGAGCAATTCTGGCCATTGTTCACAAAAAAAATCTATCGTTTCCTGTTTAATCCAACCATGAGAAACTAGGATTTCGCCGAGTCTTAGACCATAATGTTCCTGCTCTCTCAAGGCTAATTCGATTTGACTTATGGAAATCAACCCTGCTTCGATCAAGATTTGTCCTATTGGTTTATCAAAATCATCTGGCAAAGCAGAATTATTAGCTGGAGAACTTTTCATTATTTCATCAGTCTTTGGATAACTATACGCCCGTGTTTTAATCTGATTGGTTTTGAAACTTAATCTGAAACAGTAAAAACGAGTTGTTGTTATTAATACAAACATTACACAGATATTCAAAAATGTCTGTACGTTAATATGCGTAATATTGTAATTATAAATACTGTATTTTCAAGCGCGAGCGGTGGGCTATGGGTCAGACTTACCCTGAGCGTTGCTTCCTAACAGGACGAATGGAGGTAATCGCTTAAATGCGATCGCGAGAAAACTTGAGTAAATCTTTGATCGAAAATTGACTTTGCCAACTACAGTCAGGACAATAAAACCCAAATTTTAGATTGGGTAAAAACTCACGATATTTCACTTGTTTGGATTGGCAAAAGGGGCAGCGTCCCTTTAATATGCAAAAATCTAGTTCTTTCTGTTTATCTTTGATGATCTTCTCTGACGATTAAACTACTTGAAACGAAACTCTCTTTCATCTTAGTATTCTTAATCTCCCATAAAAATTGCTCTATTTCAGTACGAAATAGTACACAGGTCGTTAATAACTATCAACCTCGTCGAGAACCCAATAAACGAATAAATTCGCTTTGTACTAAACGATAACATTCACAAGCAGTTGCTTCTAAAGCTTGTCGGTCGAGAATAGTAATCTTACCACGATTGTAGCGAATTATACCTGCCTGTTGCAGTATTCCCGCTGCTACAGTGACACCCGAACGACGAGTACCCAGCATATTAGCAATAAATTCTTGTGTAAGAGGCAATTCGTCTTGTAATATACAGTCATGAACTGATAGCAGCCAGCGAGCAAGCCGTTCTTCTATGTGATGCTGGCGATTACAGGCAGCACTTTGAGAAACATGAGTTAGTAAAGCTTGGGTATATAAAAGGGTTAGTTCGCGCAGTTTTTTACTCCGATGAAATTCTCGACGGATAATGTCTGCCGAAATTTGCAGTGCCGACCCAGAAATCTGCACGATTGAACGGCTGATAGTGCGATCGCCTCCTAACAGGGCAGAAATACCGACCATCCCCTCATTCCCAACTAAGCCAATCTCGGTGGTTGAACCATTCATCATAATTGAAACCAAAGAAATCATTGCTTGTTGAGGAAAGTAAATTTGTTGAACAATTTCGTTGGGTTCTAACAGAATATCTCCACTGGTTAAAGTGACTGGCTTTAAACTAGAAGCCAAACGCTGGTATTCTAGCTCTGGTAAAGCTGCTAATATTTGGTTAGTTGGTCGATTGGCTTTTTCTGGCATTACTTCGTGTAACAGTCTATATTAGTTGAGTTGAAGCCAGAAAACAACTCTATTACTGCAACAGAACATATTGCTCTGCCCCGATCGCCAAGGATGTCTTCTAAGTTCAACCACGACAAAATAAACTAGTGGTAGGTGTTTTGCCTTACCAGAGATTTAGTCTGTTAAAAATAATACAGAATTATGTTCCTAATATCGGTGCGATATGGTACAAAAGTTTATATTTTTTTAACATTTTAGAAACAATTTTGTTTTTAGCAAACGTTCGTACTCAGTTGAGTAGAGGCGATTCGCTCCTACATAAGCAGCAAGTTTTTTTAACCAGTAGGTAGTAATCAAGAAACTATTGTGTAATACAAGACTGCGATCAAGTAGCAAGGAACAACAAATATTATTGAGGTTTATATTCGATATCTGCGAATGAAACTAGAAGCCGAAGAAAAACGCCTGATTCACACTGTTAGAGGTGTTGGTTATGTGTTGCGATCGCAACAATGAGTAGGGAGTAGGAAGTAGGAAGTAGTAAGTAGTAAGTAGTAAGTAGTAAGTATAAGCGAAAATATGACAGCAAAATCTAACCAATGGTGGGAAACAGGGGTAATTTATCAAATTTATCCCCTCACTTTTGCCGATGCCAATGGTGATGGTCATGGCGATCTTCAAGGAATTATCAAAAGACTAGATTATCTCAACAACAAACAGGAAAATGGTAAGAATTCTTTAGGTATCGATGCTATTTGGCTGTCTCCGATTAACGACTCGCCCATGATTGATAATGGTTATGACGTTAGTAACTACTATGATATTTGTCCAGTTTTTGGCACGTTAGCAGATTTTGAGGCTTTATTAACCCAATGCCATCAGCGCAATATTCGGGTAATTCTCGATTTAGTTGTCAATCATACCAGCGATCGCCATCCGTGGTTTGTCGAATCTCGTTCTAGTAAAGATAATCCTAAAAGCGACTGGTATCACTGGCAAGATGCTAACCCTGACGGTTCAGTACCAAATAACTGGCTATCTTATTTTGGCGGTACCGCTTGGACTTATTGCCCCGAAAGAGAACAGTATTATTATCATGCATTCAATCAAAACCAACCAGACTTGAATTGGAATAATCCTCAAGTCAGACAAGCCGTTTACGATATCGTGCGGTTTTGGTTGGATAAAGGAGTTGATGGTTTTAGACTCGATGCTTCTAGCGTTTACAGCAAAGACAAATACTATCGCTATAACCCCGTCAAGTTTGGCACGACGGACAAAAATAACTACAACAATCAAGACCATCTCTACGACAAAAACTTACCCGAAAATCATCACATCATTCGTGAAATACGTGAGATTATCGATCGCTATGACGGCAGAGTTTTAATTGGCGAGACGTTTATCGATAGTCCCATGTTTGATTCGGCTGTCTTTTATGGTGTCGATGGCGACGAACTGCATTTACCCTTTAACTTTGAGTTTACCTTTAGCCCCTGGTATCCAGGCTATATTCAACGGGAGATCCAGAAAAAAGAGCGCATTACCCCCAAAGGCTGCTGTCCCACCTACTTTTTAGACAATCACGATATTCCTCGCCATCTATCGCGCTGGATCGAGTGTAGCCTCTGTACCAATCCTAAAGCGATCGCCCAGGCAGCAGCAACTATTTTATTAACGGTACGGGGAACTCCCGTACTTTACTACGGTCAAGAGATTGGCATGGTAGATTATGTAGATATTCCCCTCGAACAGAGACGTGATTTTGCTGTGGTTAAGGGAGAAGACGGAGAATTACCTCCTGCCAGAGACGGTTGTAGGACTCCGATGCAGTGGGATGATTCGGTTCACGCTGGGTTTAGCTTTGGCAAAGATGTCGAACCTTATTTACCAGTCAATGACAACTATGAAGAAGTAAACGTTGCCCAACAATTAGCAGAAGATGACTCGATTCTCAAATTTTATATCCGTTTGTTAGAGATCAGAAAAAACAGCAAGGCTCTAACTCAAGGAAGTTGGCGCAGTCTAATTCATTACCCTTACGAACATCTGGCTTATGTTCGAGAGACAGCAGCGGAGAAAGTTCTAATCGTTATCAATTTCTCTTACGAAAAACCTTTTGAACTAGATGAAGATATCGAACCAGATAATTGGCTGGTACTAATTTCTAATATTCAGAATACGGGACAGGAGATCGCACTACCTAAAACCTTGCAGCCATTTGAAATTTCTATTTTTAAGAAAGTTTGAATCTATTAAGTATAGTCATGCAAAATTAATACAGCCCTTTGCAAAACTACTTGGACATCTGGCATTTTAATAATGTAAGAAAGCAGATTCATTCATCTGCGTTCATCTGCGTTCATCTGCGGATCTTATTCCAGTTGTCTGTTTCACGTGAAAATAAAACCTGCTGTATCAATTCTCAAAAGTAACTGAAGACTTGGTAGTAGCACGTCTAGCTTAATTTATTGGGTAGCGCAAATCAATCTAAGCCCCCTAACCCACCGCGCATTACCAAGCGTGTTTCACGCACGCGGGGTCGCTCCCCAATTCTAGGGAAGTCAAAAAAAACTCCCTGACAAGGGAGTAAATGGTCACTATTAGGTTGGTAATCCGCCAGATCTTAGACAGTTCGATCTAATACGATAGTTGCAGATTAAGCGTGAACATCGAAGCGATCGAGCATCATCACCTTGTTCCAGGCTGCAACAAAGTCTTGGATCATGCGTTCGTGACCGTCATCAGCACCGTAAACTTCAGTAATTTGACGAAGTTCAGCGTTTGAGCCAAAGATCAGATCGCAGCGTGTCGCAGTAAACTTCGTTTCACCTGTTTGGCGATCGCAAATATTAAAGAGCATCTCGCGATTGTCAACTGGCTTCCACTCATAGTCCATACTGGTCAGGACACGGAAAAAGTCGTTAGTCAGAACTCCAGGTTTGTCGGTAAAGATACCGTGCTTTGAACCATCCCAGTTTTGATCGAGGGCGCGAAGTCCACCGACAAGAACCGTCCACTCTGGTGCAGTCAATGTCAGAAGCTGTGCGCGATCGAGGAAGATACGCTCTGCCTTTACCTTATAGCCCACAGCCTCGTTGTGGTAATTTCTAAAACCGTCCGAGACTGGCTTGAGCCATTGGAAGCTTTCAACATCTGTCAGTTCTTGAGTAGTATCCATTCGACCTGGAGTAAATGGAACACTGACATCAACCCCAGCATCTTCGGCAGCCTTTTCAATCGCAGCACAGCCACCGAGGACAATCAGATCTGCGATCGAGACTTTTTTGTTACCCGACTGAGTGTTGTTAAAGTCCGCTTGAATTCCTTCAAGAGTCGATAGAACCTGACTTAGCTCTTGCGGGCGATTCACCTCCCAGTCTTTTTGCGGATCTAGGCGAACACGCGCACCATTGGCACCACCGCGCTTGTCAGAGTCACGATAGTTTGATGCCGATGCCCAAGCTGCGGACACCAGTGCCGAAACTGAAAGTCCACTCGCCAAAATTTTATCCTTGAGAGAATCAATATCGGCAGCGTCAATAACCTCGTGGTCGAGGGCTGGGATTGGATCTTGCCAAGATAGCTCTTCTTCGGCAACTTCTGGACCAAGATAGCGCACTTTTGGTCCCATATCTCGATGAGTCAGCTTGTACCAGGCGCGGGCGAAAGTATCGCTGAAGTAATCAAAGTCATTAAGAAAACGCTGACAGACCTCGCGATAGGCTGGATCGTCTTTTAGGGCAATGTCTGAGGTCATCATCATTAACGAATGCTCGACACCTGGCTTGTGAGCGTCTGGTGTCTTTGGTGCATCGGAATCTTTCGGTTGATACTGAATGGAACCTGCTGGACTTTTGGTCTTTTCCCACTCGTACTCGAACAGATTTTCTAAATAGCTGTTGTCCCACTGAGTTGGATTTGGTGTCCACGAGCCTTCAATACCGTTGGTCATTGTATATTGGGCAAAGCCTGTGCCTTCGGGGTTCTGCCACCCCAGCCCCATTGCCTGAATCGGCGCACCTTCGGGGGCTGGTCCGATCTTGTCTGGCTCGACCATGCCGTGGCTTTTACCAAAAGCGTGACCGCCTGCAATCAACGCTACAGTTTCCTCATCGTTCATCGCCATGCGCGCAAAGGTTTCACGGATATCGCGGGCAGATGCGATCGGATCGCCACTTCCACCAGGACCTTCGGGATCGACGTAGATTAACGCCTGGTGCGAAGCTCCCAACGGGTTCTCAAGGTCGTAGTATTCGTCTTTCGGCTCGCCGACCCAGCGAATATCGCGGGTAACCATCTCATCTGGATGTCCCTCGTGCTGCTTGCCATTTTCTCCGAACGCTTTACCGTTCCAGAATTCAGGACCCCAATAAGTAGAGCGGTCTGCCTCCCAGGCATCAATGCGACCACCGCCAAAGCCAAAGGTCTTCAGACCCATGATTTCGAGCGAGCAGTTGCCGACTAGGATCATTAGATCTGCCCAGCTTAGTGCTGCGCCGTATTTCTGCTTGATGGGCCAGAGTAACCGTCGTGATTTATCCGTGTTGCCATTATCCCACCACGAGTTAATTGGGGCAAAACGCTGCATACCCTGACCCGCTCCACCACGACCGTCAGCGATGCGGTAAGTTCCCGCAGAGTGCCATGCCATGCGGATCATCTGAGGTCCGTAGTTGCCGTAATCGGCTGGCCACCAGTCCTTAGAATCTTTGAGCAACGCTTTGATATCATTCTTCAACTGCTGAAAATCAATTTTCTGAAACGCTTCCTGGTAGTTGAAATCTTGTAGCGGGTTGGCTTGGGGTGAATTTTGGTGAAGCAGTTCAACTTGAAGTCGATTTGGCCACCAATCATCAGTTTGTGGCTTCGAGCCTAGTGCGCCCCCAACGCGGGTTCCACGAAAGGGACATTGTGCGGGAGCGGTAGGAGGGTTATTGTTCATTCGGTTAAATCCTTGCTAATAGTTTTCGTTTGCCAAACTGCCTACACTGAGCTGTATTTGTGGCAGTTTAAACGGCGGGTGTTTTCCTCGCTCTAGTCTTGGCAATCAATAGATGTGAGACCTTCTTCTAAAGGCAATTTTTTAGGGCATATCTATCGTTTACGATTCGTCGTGAGAACTAATACTTGGAGTAATTCAAATTGGAAATGTTTGAATCTCACAGCACATTCATATTTGTTTGTGGTGGTCTAATTCGAGATCGCACTTTTGAGAAATCGCATAAACTAAAGGTTGTGTCACAGCATTTCTTATTATAAAAGATGTCAGCGTTGATAGATAAATATATATATTGCTTTAATAGTTTTTAAAAAGTTTTTAAAAAGCAAAAATCAACAAGATACAGTTGACTTCATGTTTTAAATTTTATTTATCTGTTTTTGTCTTTTATACTGGCAGTTTGCTGTTTAAACATTTATCATTGAGCATTTATTATTTCCCCAGTCTCATCAAAATGCAACACTCAATACTAATTATTAGCTGCGATCGCCTTGCGCCATTGCACGATCGCCTCTAACGGATCTTTAATAACTACATATTGAACCAGTAAAGCTAAATCCAGATCGGGTAATAATTTACTTTGCTGTCGCTGCTGATAACGATCGTTCTCCAAACAGTAAACTTTCAACTCTCCATTCTGCCAAAACCACACTTCTTCTACACCCAAGCGTCGGTAAATTTCTAAAGTATCTACGCCACCACTCGTGAAAACAACTTCTATCGCTAAGTCAGGAATCTCTTTATCCGTACCAATACAGTAACACTTGTCTGGTTCTTTCCCCGCTTGCTTATCTCTATTCTTCAGAGTAGTCGAACCCAATCCCCAAAAACGAATACGTTTCTCTTCCAAATAAGCTTCTAACAATCTGCCAATATTCTCTTTGTCAAGTTCATGACTGCGACTGGGGGACATAATCTCTAAAGTTGCTAACAAATAAGCCACGCGATAACCAGAACTATTGCCTAAAGCAGACAGCAACGATTCGTAAGCTTGCCAAGTTACACCAGAAGTAATATATTTCTCCTCGCGATTTTGTAAGTTGTGGGGAGTGCGATTGCTTTCTAATTTCAGGGGGAAATAATCGCTTAACAATGCTGAAGTCATGTTGGGATTAATCTCGTTTTGGGGTTACTCAAATTATAGTTGTTGAAGGATTAGGGAGTGGCGCGATCGTTTATCCTTTAGGGTGCTTTGATTAGTTGTACGTTATCTAGATTTCAATTGAGTGAAATATTTGCTTTGGTTAGACCCTCTATATTATTGAAAGTCTGCAATACTTAGTTAGGAATGCGATCGCATTCCCCAGATAACTTTCACTTACGCTCGAAAGAGGCAATTAAAGGATTTTTGGTGACTAACATTTGCCCTAGGCTTTGCAAAGCTGTCGATTGAGAATTAACGTGGGCATCAATAAATAAGCCGATCGCCTTAGCCATCAACTCTTGAAACTGTTCTGCTGGTTGAGTTGCCTCATAATCTCGCAGTGGTATACCGACGGTTGGATCGCTAAATTGGGCAATAGAAAAATGATTTGCTCCTTCTAGCAGCAGCAGATAACTATCGTCTCTTCCTCCAGCGATCGCTTCTACGAAGGTACGTCTAATTGGAGTTGTCGGTTCGGGCTGCGGGGGCGACAACCAAGTCACAAAGTAGACTGGATGAGGGAAGCAGCCTTCATTCCCTTAAGATAATAAGACATTTTGTGAGGCGAAAAATGAAGTAATTCATGAATTATATCCTGAAAAAATGCTATTGAGTCCAACCAGTTTTGACCATGTAAACCAATAGAAAAACTACTATGTCTTCGATAACTGCGTTTTGGTTCAGTTGGTCGAGAAACATACTTAGCTACTCCTTTTTGCTTAATACTTTGTCCAATAAAAGTAGATAGACTATAAGATAAACAGATTAATAAAATGATAGAAACCAGTCGGCGATCGCTAACTCTAGTAATTTCTAAATTATAGCCACCTTGCTTAAAATCGCGATCGCTCTAGATCGAGCAATCCCGCCAGAATACCTTCTTGCTGTAAATTATCTAGCACGGCAAAGATAGTCGGTAGTGCAGAAGCAGTAATACCAGTGCCGTAGTTATCGGGTTTCAACATCTCTATATTGACACCAGGGGTTAAAGACACCATGTTGGGAAAGTCTTTAGTCACCCAATCAAAAGTAACGACGACTAGTCCCTGTTCTGCTAATTTGACTGCCAACCATTGATACACTTCGTTGCTACAGTTAAAGCCATTAAAAAAAATGACAATTTTAAACGGCGAGCGATCGCGATCGGCAGGTAGAGACATACTACTTGGGCGATCGCCTTCTTCGGTAGTGGCGGGATAAAAAATCTTGAGATGAATCGTATCGTAAGGAGGAGCAGCATTTTCAACTTTGGCTGCTCGGAAAAAAGCTCTAACGACCATATAAATTTTTACCCTGTTTCAAACCACAATCTCTCGATTAATTATACTTGTTGGAAGTTTGAGAGGATAGTGCGATCGCGCAGCTATTCGTAGGGATCGCTATCTCTTCCAGTCTTCTACATCAGATTATATGTATTTTGTCTCTTCCGAGCATTCCAAGGCACAATGAATCTATAAGAGTTTTCAGTAGGGTGGGCATACATATTGCAATCGCGCTCAAGACCAAAAAACTCCGTAATGCCCACCAAAACCTAAAAATTAGCTAACTTATACAACAAGCCCAAGAGTTTCTTAGTTCTTTCGGTTAATAAAGTCCGACGATAGGTATCCGCAGCCTGTTTAATCGCAGCAGCCTGGGTAGGATAGGGATGAATTACCGTAGATAGCTTGCTCAAACCCATCTTGCCGATCATAGCGGTGGTAATCTCGCTAATCATTTCGCCTCCATGACGAGCAACGATAGTCGCCCCCAAAATCTCGTCCGAACCGCGTTTGTGTAAGATCTTGAGAAAGCCTGCGGTTTCCCCGTCTGCCAGGGCGCGATCGACATCATCAAAGTCAATTTTAATTGTGTTGCAGTCAATACCTTTTGCCTGTGCCTCATGCTCATACATTCCCACATGAGCAATTTCAGGATCGGTATAAGTTACCCAGGGCATAATCAGATCGCTAAGTTTTGACTTACCCAAACCAAAAGGAGAAAACAAGGTATTTTTGATGACGATTCTAGCTGCTGCGTCGGCTGCGTGGGTAAATTTCCAATTCAGGCAAATATCTCCCGCACCATAGATTCTAGAATTGGTAGTTTGTAGATAATCGTTTACCTCAACTCCTTTTCTGGGGTGATATTCTATTCCTGCTGCCTCTAAATTTAGCTCTACATTTGGTTGTCTGCCCGCACCCACTAAAATTTCATCTACGGCAATCGATTCTTGTCCACCGTTGCCAATAAAATTAATTACTTTCCCTTCAGAATTTGGGGTTACTCTTTGAATTTGAGAGTTTAGGATTAAACGTACTCCTTCTGCAACAAATTTCTGCTGCACCACTTCTGCTGCGTCGGAGTCCTCTTTATCGAGCAGATGGGAACCCTTGTGAAACAAGATTACCTCGCTACCCAAACGATTAAAAGTCTGTGCCAACTCACAACCAATAGGTCCTCCGCCAATCACCGCTAGTCTTTTTGGTAATTCGGTTAGAGCAAAAACAGTTTCATTAGTCAGGTAACCAGTTTGCTCAATGCCCTCAATGTTCGGATGTACCGCTCGCGCCCCAGTAGATAGGACAGCCTTGCTAAACCTTAGTATTTGTCCGCCTACGGCAATAGTATTCTCGCTCTCAAATCTCGCCTCGCCAAAAAACACGTCTACCCCCGCTTTCTTAGCTGCGATCGCTGAATCTACAGGACTAATTTTAGTTCTTACCCGACGCATCCTTGCCATTACCGCAGGAAAGTCAACCAGAACCCGATCTGGTGGTTGAACTCCAAAAGGCAACGCCTGTTTCATCTCTGCCACGACGCGAGAAGAACGAATTAGACATTTGGAAGGAACACAGCCCACATTTAAACAGTCTCCTCCCATCAGGTTTTTCTCGATCAGGGCTACCTTGAGACCGATATCTAACCCTGCTGCACCCTTAGCCGTAACCAACCCTGCCGTACCCGCGCCAATAACTACTAGATCGTAACGATCGGCTGGTTTGGGGTTTGCCCAATCGGGGGGATGAACATTGGCGATCAACTCTCGATTATATTCATCCATCGGTGCGATGGTTACGGCATGATTTTGAATATTCATAACCTATTACCTATTGCTTATTACTTATTACTTATTCGGGCGGTCAACATTTTGAGGAGACCTCAAAATTACGCCCTCACTTATTACCTAAACCTGTTGTTCCCCTGTAGGAGTATCAGTATCGATCGACTCATCTAAAGCTTTACGGGCAATTTTAGTTACGTAGAGAGTAACTGCTACCGTAGCTATCAAACCAATAATCCGAATCGTCCATTGAGCTATGGGATTAGCATCGGGCTGGGTTGCACCGCCGATAGTCGCGATACTTCCTGCTAAAGAACCAATATAGACATACATAATCGTTCCAGGAATCATACCCACCGAACCAAGAACATAATCTGTTAAAGATACCCCCGTAACGCCAAGACTATAATTCAAAAGATTAAACGGGAATATGGGTGATAATCGGGTTAACAAAACAATTTTCAAACCTTCTTGTCCGACAGCGCGATCGATCGCCTTGAACTTTTGGTTTCCCGCAATTTTCTGAGCAACCCACCCCCTTGCTAGATAACGACCTACCAGAAAGGCACAGGTAGCCCCAATAGTCGCTCCAATAAGGACATAAATTGACCCCTGTACAATGCCAAACAGCACCCCCGCACCTAAAGTAAGCACTGAACCAGGTAGAAAAGCCACCGTAGCGACAATATAAATCAATATAAAGGCAATTGGCGCGATCGCACCTAGATCGTCAACCCATTGCAAGGCATCTCTGAGTAGTTCCTGCGGATCAAAGCCACCATGCTTTACTGTTTCCTGTGCTAGGGCAGGTGCAGCAGCCAAGGTTATTCCGAGTAAGACTAAGATACCTACTTTCAGGTATCTACTAATACTGATTTTCATGGTTTACGAGGGTAATATTGCCTTTACTCTAACTCTACAACTCAATTTCTCAGGGTTTACTTAAAACGAGCTGAGAATTTTAATAGCTATCAGTTAATTTTGCTTGAGAGGATTATTATGAAAAATCTTGCGCCAAATATTCTCAGACAAAGACTATTGGTTGAAGGCTTTTACACGACGGATATGAGTAAAGAAATCTTAGAAAAGTATCTACTCGATCTTGCCAAGCATCTCAACCTTCGTACCTACGGTAAACCGATTATTTTCTCGCCAACATCAGGTATGGGTCGAGATGAAAATGCAGGCTATGATGCTTTTGTTCCCCTAATTGATTCTGGTATTTCAGCCTATGTTTGGAGTCAAGATAAGTTTTTTTCTATTGTAATTTACACCTGCAAGAGTTTTGACGAACAGGCAGCAATTGAATTTACACGAGAATATTTTATAGTGTCGGCAGAAAAAATAGTCAGCACCTCATTTTGAGACGCAAAATTTATTCAAAAGCTTGAAACTAGAACTAATTTTGAAATTTTTCAGCAAAAAAAATATTCTCAAGATTGGCTAGCCAGGATTAACGCGGGACTAATCGATGAATTAGTAATGCAGCTTTATCGCCCAACCAGTCAAAAAGTCGCTCTGGCGATCGCTGATTCTATCTTACCTGAAGTCAGTAAATATGTAGATGTCGCTGTAGTAATCTATGCTGGCAGTTTAAGAAATCAAAAACCCCTAGCAGAAATTCAGCAACAAATAGCTGTAGCAAAACAATCTGGTTATGACTTCTTTAGGTATACTTCGCCTGGCTAACCGCAAAAAAAAAGAGAAGTATTTACCAGCAATCTAAAAAATAGATTAACTAATAAAACGATTGCGATCGGGGGAGACTTTAGCTGACTCAATCATTTAGCGCGATCGCCTCTTAGCCTATTTCAAATTAGAAAATAGTAGCATACTAAAAAGTTCATCGGAATAGTAGCTATGCTCTTTGAAGAATCATCAATATTCAACCAGCAGCCAGAACCATGTTTAACTACCGTTACGGGGGAAGAATATCAACCAGCTAGGATTTACTACCAAGTCTTTAAAAAGAATGCTGTTTTGGGTAGATTCAAACGCCTGCGCTGCATCAGCCTTGAGCAAGGAAACCGTTGGATTTGGCTATACAAAGAAGAAGCAAAAGAATTTAAATTCACCAAATCCTATCGAGATATCCCCAAATCAGAACGTCCTGTTGTGTTGGGTTATTTTACTTTCCGAGGAGACAACGAATTAATACTCGATGTTTGTTCTTTTAAATTGGTCGTTTGTGCAGTTGCTTTTTTCGACCAAAAAATTAATCGACGCTTGGCAAGAGTCAATAAATTCAAGATTGTTAACCAGCTGTTTCCCACTACTGAAGATGCTGAAGCAATATCTAATCATCATTCTTGGTATTTTGACCAAAGGCAGGCAATTAGCTCTAGAGAAAAGATGGCAGAATTAGAACAGATGTTACAACAATCTGAAGGACAAGAAGATCGGCAAGAACAAATTCTTGACTTGATGGAACGACAAATGAAACAGCCACTTCCAGAAATAGAGGATTTGGAAACTAGTTTTTATGAAGATGGGATCGAATTTCTCCAAATGGCATTACAAATGAGGCTGCTAGAAGCAAAACAACACTGGCAGGGAAATAAAAACTTCAGCCAGTTTGACATCATGGAAACTATCTTAGAGAAGACTGATTATTAATAATGTATCGTGCCGTCAGGCATAATTGTTTTAGTTAGTACTGCCTTGTTGAAAATTGTATCCTCAAGATCCGCCCCTGTTAGATTAGCCTGACTTAAATCGGCTTTGGTTAGATTTGCTCCCCTAAGATTAGCCCCCGATAAGTTTGCTCCTGTAAGATTTGCTCTAGTGAAGTTTGCTCCTCGTAATTTTGCCTGCTGCAAGTCGGCATTTGGCAGGTTAGCATAGCTTAGGTTTGCCCAACGTAAGTCACACCGAGTTAAATTAGCTTCTATTAAATTACTAGCTAATAAATAACTATGGCTAAGATGGGTGCCAACTGCTTTAACCCGATAAAGGTTAGCCCGATAGAAACTAGCCGACTGTAACTCTGCTTCAAAAAAGTTTGCTCCCGATAAATCTGCTAAGTCAAAACTAGCTTTGGCTAAATCTGTTTCGCTGAGATTGGCACGATTGAGCTTGGCTTGAGTAAAGTTAACCTGGGGTAGTCTGCCTTTTCTAATAGATGTCCCGATCAAATTGGTCTGGCTGAAGTTTGCCCCTCTTGCCATAACCAATCTGAGATCCGAGCCGATTAAATTAGCCTGAGATAAATCTGCATCAAATAAATAGGCGGACTGCAAATTAGCTCCCGTGAGATTTGCCTGTTGTAAGTCGGCATCGATTAATTCTGCTGTTTGTAAATTAGCCCCCGTTAAATTTGCCCTTTGTAGCTGTGCGCCAGTAAAATCTGCTCCAGCCAAATCTGCTTTAACCAAATAAGCTTCTGGTAACTTAACGCCGTGAAGATCGGCATTAATCAAATCGATTTCTGGTTGATGATGACTATTGAGCCAATTCATCCAACTAGTTGCACCCTGTCTTAATTTGGTTAGATGCTCAATATTTGCCACTAAATATCTACCCGCGATCGCAATTTTCTTAATCTACTCAATCTATTATCCCCGTTAACCAAACAGATCCAAAATTAAAATGGCTAACACTTTCAATCTTTAGGCTATTCATGCTTTTTTTGCATCGAACTTTCTCTGCCACTAATACTTTCAATTGCCGTTAGAGCTGCTGCCGAACCTGCAATAATATCTCGTTCTTCCCCTCCCAAATAGAGTCTGCCGAAGCTGCCGATGGCGGTTACCTTGAGAATATTAATCAGCGCAGCTTTTTCTGCTTCGTTGGCAGCTAGGGCTGCATAAGCTGCTGGCTGTACCTCTAATACATACAGCGTTTGTCCCGCTAACAGCATTTGTCCGCGACAGTCACGATTGACTAGCTGTGCCTGATAAGCGTCGATGTTACGAATAATCTGACTAGAAACTACTCTGGGCTTAAGACCATCTTTTTGCCTTACGCCCAATGCCTCTAAAATTGCTCTTCCCGCAGCCTTAACTTCTCCCTGTCTGTTGGCATGAATTTCTAATAGTCCATAGAGTCTTTCGACAAATTGAACTCCTGGGCGTACTACCGCAGACTTAAGAGCTACGTCTGTAATACGATTAATTTCAATGCCTGGAGATATTTCAATCCACAGCGAGGCATCTCCTGGTAAGGGCAAAAATCCTAATGCCACGGTACCAATATAGGCTGCGTGTTGGGACTGTAAGCGATCCAAGTATACATAACTACGAAGTTCTACCCCCAAAATCTTATCCCTCTTGCTGCCACAAAATTATTATTCAAACCACTCTCCAGCTAACCAGTTTATGTCCGTAGTTGTAAAGAGCTAGAGCGACGAAGAAAACATTTTTGTGGTTTTCTCTAAAAGAGTGTTTATCTAAGCTCACCGCAGATTTACTTTTTTTTCGAGCATAATAATAAGAGAAAATATCCCACTGCCTCTATAGTCAGAGAATTAAATAGTAAAATATCGTTTGCACTCTGATAATTATTTCCCTAATTTGCAAAACATAGTGCTTATATAGTTATGTGTATTTAATATTGAATATTGCTATTTTAAGTTGAATCCTTATGAATGCTCCAAATATGAATCCTTTTTTATTTGTGACCGATCTAGATAATACTTTAGTTGGTGATGATGCTGCATTAGCAGAACTTAATCAGCACTTGGCAAGCCACCGTGAGCAGTATGATAGCAAGATTGTCTATGCTACGGGGCGATCGCTTTATTTATATCGTTTGTTAGCATCTGCTAAATCTTTACTTCCCCCAGATGCTCTAATCACCTCGGTAGGGACAGAAATGTACTTTGACCGACAGCACCAACAGCACGATCCAGAATGGGCAAGCATTCTCTCTCAGGGATGGAATCGCGAAGAAATAGTAGAAATTGCCAGTCAATTTACTCAATTGCAGCCACAGCCAAAATCGGAACAGAATCCTTACAAAATTAGCTACTATCTAGCTCAAGCGGTTGCAGGAGAAACCATACCTCAATTAAAATCTGCCTTAAACGAGCGCGGTTATAAGATCAAACTAATTTATAGTGCTGGTCAAGATTTGGACTTGCTACCAAAAAACGGTGATAAAGGTTTAGCAGTTAAATTCCTCCGCCAGCGATGGGATATTGCTCCAGAGCAAACCATAGTCTGTGGAGATTCTGGTAACGATATTGCTATGTTTAAAGGAGAAGAAAAAAGTTTGATTGTGGGCAACGCCAAACCAGAATTACTTCAGTGGTACGAAGCTAATAGCAGTGAGAATAATTATTTGGCTAAGTCTGCCTGTGCGGGAGGTATCCTAGAAGGCTTAAAACACTTTAGTTTTATCTGAATAATCTCCAGAAATTTGGTTTTTTCCCTCACCTAAATCGTTATCTTTAGCAATCCTATTTGGGAATGGAGAGTTGCGAGTTACGAACGTCATTTATCTTTTATCGTTAGTCATTAGAAGAGCTGCTTCTGATGGCGATGTTGTTCCCCAGAATTTTTAGGATTGCTATTGTCGTTAAAACCTATAGTTTACAACTGTGAAATTACTCAATATTAGGATCGATCGTATATGCGGATGATGGGGTTACCCTCCTCGGCGCTAGCTATCCCCAGGGCAAATCTAATTAGTATAGGACTTAATAACGATGCCGACAAAGGCGAATAACCCCGTGATAAATATAGATACGGCAACTACGAAAGCCAGGGAAGAGCGGGATTTGTATCGATAGTTTTCATGTTGAATATGATACAGCTCTTGGCGATGTTCAAAAGCTGCCAGAATAATCGCACAAGTTCCAATGCCGATAAAAGAAAGACCCAAAATTCGAGTTAGATGAAGCGGATCGTCTATATACTCATAAACCAAAGATTGCTGTAACGCTGTGATAATTCGATCTACTCCAAAGCCAAAGCTAATCAGAGATAAACAGGTGCGAATCCAAGCCATCAGGGTGCGTTCGGCAGCAGCACGATTACGTTCTTTAGCCAATTCTGTGTTGGTACTTGGCTTATTATTGCTCATGACGATATTAAGCTAATTAAAATTCTCATCTTATTAGTTATATACAGCCATTGTCACTGCAAATGGATAACCAACCCAAGTTAATCTTATTTACACAGAGTCATTAGATAGAAAATGAAAATTTTTATTAGTACAGGGGAAGTTTCTGGAGACTTGCAGGGAGCGATGTTGATTAAATCTCTATACAAAGTCGCTACTGAAAAAAATATCGCTTTAGAAATTGCTGGCTTGGGTGGCGATCGCATGAAAGATGCAGGAGCAAAGATTTTAGCAAATACTGCAAGAATAGGCTCGATGGGATTTGTCGAAGCCATACCGTTTATCCTCCCCACTATTAAGATTCAAAATTTAACCAAAAAATATCTCCGCCAAAACCCTCCCGATGTTTTGGTCTTAATAGATTATCCTGCCTCAAATTTAGCTCTGGCTAGCTACGTAAAACAGCATTTGCCCCAAATATCAATTGTTTACTATATCGCTCCTCAAGATTGGGCTGTGCCAATGTTAAACAATGCACCCAAAATTGCCAAAGTTGTCGATAAATTATTGGCGATTTTTCCTGCGGAGGCTAAATACTTCAGTAGCAAGAACATCGACGTTACTTGGGTAGGTCATCCTCTGTTAGACAGGATGCAGCAAGCACCAGATCGAACCCAAGCGCGATTAAACCTAGAACTTGCACCAGAAGACAAAATTATTACTCTATTACCTGCTTCGCGCCAGCAAGAAATAAAATATTTACTTCCCGTGATGTGCCAGGCTGCCAGGCAAATTTCTCAGCAGCTACCAGGAGTCAAATTTCTGATTCCCGTATCCTTACCCAGTTATCGTTCAGCAATTACCGCAGCAGTAGAGCAATATAACTTAGCTGCCCAGGTGATAGATGGCAATACTTTAGATGCGATCGCTGCTTGCGATCTGGCAATTACTAAATCAGGTACGGTCAACCTAGAAATTGCCTTGCTAAATGTTCCCCAGGTAGTTATCTATCGCATTCATCCTTTAACTGCTTGGGTTGGCATAAAACTCTTAGGCTTTTCGATACCTTTAATGTCCCCAGCAAATTTGGTCGTCAACCGCGAAATAGTTCCCGAATTAAAACAAGAAGAAGTAACCGCCGACAAGATTACAACTGAGGCGATCGCGCTTTTAACAAACAGTCATATCAGACAAGAAATTAGCCAAGGCTATCAACAAATGCGATCGCGCTTGGGTACAGTAGGAGTTTGCGATCGGGTTGCTAAGGAGATAATAGAAAATGCAAAAAACCCCTTAGAAACTAAATCTAAGAGGATGGAAACTTATTGATGAAATTAAAATTTATACGCCTCGTTTTAGAGAAATTTCTACCTGTCTAAACTCTTGATCCAATCGCTTTCTTAGTTTTTCTGGTACGGGACGGTTGCCGTAAGAACTATAGTAGCCAGCGATCGCGTTTAAGGCAGTTTGCATAGTCGTAAAAGAACGCAAGCCAGCAGTTTTGGCATTACGACGATATCGAGAAGCATAATCGCTAATTTGTCTTCTTGCCAAAGTAACTACTTCTTTTTTATCTTGAGCATCGTCAGGTAGATCGATTGCCGTTCTTAAATTATCCAGTACTGCTATCGTGTCTTCGCGGTAGTTTCCAGTCAATCCAGAAGGATTAGAACCACAGCCCATTAAGCTAATAGCAACTACCAGAACCAGAGCCAGCAGACGAGATAAGTATTTTTTAGAAAACATAATTTTAGGTGTAACAATCCCAGGTTCAACTTATCCTATCAAGAAATCGTCCGTGAGATTCGACGAACTTGTCTCTCCCTAGAAAATCGCGATCGTCACCAGCTCTTTTTTGGCTATAAATTTAATTTCTCAATCTCAAACTTAACCAAAGCGTCCGCTTACATATTGCTGAGTTGCTTCTTCTTGAGGATTTTGGAAAATTTGTTCGGTAGGAGCAAATTCTGCTAGGTAGCCCTGGCGATTTCCTCCTTCAACTTCAGTAACGTTGAAAAATCCCGTGTAGTCTGCTACTCGTGAAGCCTGCTGCATATTGTGGGTAACAATTACAATAGTATAGTCTTCTTTTAGCTGATGGATTAGCTCTTCTACCTTGAGAGTAGAAATCGGATCTAGAGCAGAACAAGGTTCATCCATTAGTACTACGTCTGGCTGTAGAGCAATAGTTCTGGCGATACACAATCGTTGCTGTTGTCCACCACTAAGAGCCAAACCACTTTGCTTGAGTTTGTCTTTTACTTCATCCCACAGGGCAGCACCACGTAGCGATCGCTCGACTAATTCGTCCATATCGCCTTTATAGCCGTTAATTCTTGCGCCAAAGGCAATATTATCATAGATAGATTTGGGAAACGGATTTGGTCTTTGAAAAACCATGCCCACTTTACGTCGTACCTGTACTGGGTCGATGTCTTTGCCATACAGGTTTTGATCGTGGTAAGTAACTAATCCTTCTAGACGAAAAATAGGAATCAAATCATTGAGACGATTGTAACAGCGCAACAACGTGCTTTTACCACAGCCAGAAGGTCCAATAAAGGCAGTAACGTTATTCTTGGGAACATCTAGGTAAATACCTTTTACTGCCAAAAATTTACCATAATATACGTTGACATTTTCTGCCCTCAGAACCGTCTCAGTTTGACTACTAGTCTGTGAATCGTAAATCATAAAACCTGCTTGCTCTAAAACTTAAATTTATAAATTAACTTTATTTCTGATCTAAACATCGGGCTAATCTTACTTGGTAAGAGTTATGTCTATTTTAACTTTTCGTTAAAGAACCCTTTAATTATTTTCCACCTAAAAATATAAGCCTCGCGTTCGCCTTGTTAAATAAAAATACTTAAAAAATCATATTACGCTAAATCTCGACAATTATAAAATATCATCTCTTCACAAATCTCTAAGACTGTATTCTGCTCTTGGCGGAACTTACTCATATTCGCGCTTGAGTGATCCGTATTCTTCATCGTATTGCCTAACTGCTGGAAAATTTAACCTACGAACTGCCAAAGCTGTCGAGAAATGAAGCTAATTAAAAGATTATTGTAATTTTATTTGAGCCAATGCTTTAACAAATATTTACAATATAAATAAGGTGTATCGTAAACAACCATTATGAATCTGACTTATTTAGATAGCAATTCCTGGCTCATAGAACTTGATAGCAAAAGAATTTTGCTCGATCCTTGGTTAGTAGGAGATTTAGTCTTTAACAATCAAACCTGGTTGTTTAGAAGCGTAAAAAACCATCCTCAGCCTATTCCTGAGAACATCGACCTAATTCTTCTTTCCCAAGGATTAGAAGATCATGCTCATCCCCCCACACTCAAAAAATTAGACCACAATCTTCCCGTTGTCGCCTCTCCCAATGGAGCAAAAGTAGTTCAAGAACTAGGCTATACCAACGTCACTGCCCTAGAGCATGGAGAAGTTTTCCAACTCGGCGAACAAGTAGAAATTAAGGCTGTTCCAGGTTCGCCAATTGGACCGACACTAACAGAAAATGGCTACATTCTCAAAGGCTTGGCATCGGGCAAAAGCATTTATTACGAACCCCATGGCAATCACGCCGATTCTCTCAAGGAAGCAGCACCTATCGACGTAATTGTTACCCCCTTGGTTAGCCTGAAATTACCCTTGGTAGGAGCAGTAATCAAAGGACAAGAAACTGCTTTAAAGTTGTGTAAACAGCTAAATCCTCAAGTGATTTTGTCTACAGCAGCAGGAGGAGATGTAGATTCTGAAGGTATATTGATGTCGCTGATTAAAGCTGATGGTACGGTTGATGGATTCAATCGTCTTTTACAGCAAAATAATCTTTCTACCAAAGCAATCGATCCTCAATCTGGAGAGACCATCGAACTGTCGTTAGTTTAATAGCTTTTGCCAATTAGAAATACTGGACTTAATATAGCCTAGAATGGCGCGATCGCACTTTGTTGACTACATGAATAACAAACGGATTTCAATTTCTTTAATCAATATAATTTTGCTGGTTACTCTGCCCCTGCTGTTAATTCTCTTGTGGCAATTGAGAAGTTTAATAGTAGTGCTGATGATTTCGGTGGTATTAGCTGCAACCTTGGCTCCCATAGTCAACGCAACTCAAAAAATTGGAGTTCCCAGGTTTTTAGCTGTTCTATTAGTTTACGCGGGTCTAATCGCTACTTTAACGGGGTTTGGGCTGATTATTGGACCGACAGTCGCCCAGCAAATTCAGAGTCTAATTGGTCGGCTTCCTATTTATTTAGAGGCGTTGCGATCGCTGTTGTCCGATCTAATTCTCCGTTTTGGCATGAGTGAAACAGGCGCGCCAGACATTATCAATCAACTATTAGACGTGCAGGGCTTGATCTCTTGGGGGATTCGTTCTAGCCAACAGCTCGTAGTGCGTTCCTATAGCGTTACCAGAGGAATTATTGGCAGCGTTTTTAGTGCTTTGTTGGCTCTATTGCTTTCTGCTTATATGCTGTCGGCTTCCAAAGAACTGTTAAAAGATATTATTAATCTTTTTCCCCAGCCGTGGAATAAACGTTTAGCCTTACAAATTCAACCAGTAGCCATCAGGATGGGTGGTTATATTCAGGGAAGAATTTTGGTGTCGGGAATTTTGGGAGTAGTAATTAGCGTCAGCCTGAGATTTTTAGGCTTATCAGAGCTGGCTTTGGGTTTAGGAGTGATTGCTGGCTTCACTAATCTAATTCCCTTTTTTGGTCCAATTTTGGGTGCAGTTCCCGCCCTAATTGTAGCTACCGCTCAGGGTGGACTAACCTTTGTTTGGGTGTTGCTTTTATTTGTCATCGTGCAAAATTTGGAAACCTATGTCTTGGATCCGCTATTAGTAGGTAATTCAGTTAAAGTACCTCCGCTGTATCAACTATTGGCAGTACTGGGTGGCGCGCAGGTATTGGGGATTATTGGTGCATTAATTGTTCCTCCTTGGGTCGCGGGAATGGGAGTATTGCTAGAAAATCTTTACGTAAAACCCAAGCTGATTGCTGAAGGACATGACGATCTCGACCATTTAAATGAGCCACAAAGCCTCGCTCGCTCGGCAACTAAAGATTAATAATTGGCGATCGACAAGTCCATAAATTCAGGTAATCTAAAGACTAGATTGATTAATTTATTGTAGGTATGGATATTAAAAACGGTTTTGTCGCTACAGTAGGAAATACTCCTTTAATTCGCCTCAATAGCTTTAGCGAAGAGACAGGCTGTGAAATATTAGGAAAAGCTGAGTTTCTCAATCCTGGAGGTTCTGTCAAAGACCGTGCAGCCCTATACATCATTGAAGATGCCGAAAGAAAAGGAATTTTAAAACCAGGAGGTACGGTAGTTGAGGGGACGGCAGGTAATACAGGAATTGGCTTAGCACATATCTGTAACGCTAAAGGTTACAAATGCCTGATTATAATTCCCGAAACGCAATCTCAAGAGAAAATTGACACTCTCAAAACTCTAGGCGCAGAGGTACGTCTTGTCCCCGCCGTGCCTTATAAAGATCCTAACAACTACGTCAAGGTATCAGGACGAGTGGCAGCAGAAATGGACAATGCTATCTGGGCAAACCAGTTTGAGAATTTAGCAAATCGCCAGGCACACTACGAGACTACGGGACCAGAAATTTGGTCGCAAACCGATGGTAAGGTTGACGCTTGGGTAGCTGCTACTGGTACAGGGGGAACTTACGCAGGGGTGTCGATGTATCTCAAAGAGAAAAATCCTGATATTCGCTGCGTAGTTGCCGATCCGATGGGTAGTGGTCTTTATAGTTACGTCAAGACTGGAGAAATTACGCCTGAAGGAAGTTCGATTACCGAAGGTATTGGCAATAGTCGGATTACAGGCAACATGGAAGGCGCACCTATTGATGATGCAATCCAGGTAGACGATCGCGAGTGTATCCGCGTTATCTATCAATTACTCAATCAAGAAGGTCTGTTTATGGGGGGGTCGGTAGGTATCAATGTCGGTGCAGCACTAGCTTTAGCCAAACAAATAGGTCCTGGTAAAACTATAGTTACCGTACTCTGCGATGGTGGAGCAAGATATCAGTCTCGTATCTATAATCGAGAGTGGCTGGCAAGCAAAGGTCTGTTACCAAGCTAACTTTGCATAGCAGTAAACAAATTGAGCAACACCAATTTACTCGCTTTTCCCTAATGCCCAGAGGATTCTGACAAAACTAGTAAATAATAACTACAATATCAATAGATAACCATCTTGCTTTTATCTGCACTAAGCAGAACCGATTGACGATTGCCAAACTGGTGCTGTACTACAAACTATCTTTTTTACAATACCTGGTCGATCGCCAGTATTGAGATCGGCGTACCATAGATATTTTCAAATAAATTGGCAGAAAAAAACGTGAATTTTGAGACTTAGTGTTGAAAAAAGTATCTGATTTTCTCTTAACGTACAGAGAAAGTAGGATAATTAATTTAACTGAAACATAGAAGATCTGTTATTAGAGAATACGGCAGTATGCATTTAAGCGAAATAACTCACCCTAATCAGTTGCACGGTTTATCAATACGTCAACTAAAGGATGTTGCCCGTCAAATAAGAGAAAAACATTTACAAACAGTTGCTAGTAGTGGGGGTCATTTAGGTCCAGGGTTAGGTGTAGTAGAATTGACGATTGGTCTATATCAGACTCTAGACTTAGACCGTGATAAAGTTATTTGGGACGTGGGACACCAGGCATATCCCCACAAATTACTTACAGGTAGATACAACAAATTTAATACTTTACGCCAGAAAGATGGTGTTGCTGGCTATTTAAAAAGAAGCGAAAATAAATTCGATCACTTTGGTGCGGGACACGCCTCCACCAGTATTTCCGCAGCCTTGGGCATGGCGTTAGCCAGAGATGCTAGGGGAGAAGATTTTAAGTGCGTGGCGATTATTGGTGATGGTGCTTTGACTGGTGGAATGGCACTAGAAGCTATCAATCACGCAGGACATCTGCCCAATACTAACTTAATGGTAGTGTTGAACGATAATGAGATGTCTATTTCTCCCAATGTGGGGGCAATCTCTCGCTATCTTAACAAGGTTCGACTCTCCGACCCCGTTCAGTTTCTGTCTGATAACTTGGAAGAACAGTTTAAACAGCTACCTTTCTTTGGTGAATCTCTAACCCCAGAAATGGAACGAGTAAAAGAAGGAATGAAACGTTTGACCGTACCCAAAGTAGGAGCGGTAATCGAAGAGTTGGGCTTCAAATATTTTGGTCCAATTGACGGTCATAACCTAGAAGAATTAATTTCTACCTTTAAACAGGCGCATCGAGTACCTGGTCCAGTGTTAGTTCATGTCGCGACAGTTAAGGGTAAAGGATATGCGATCGCTGAAAAAGATCGAGTAGGCTATCACGCCCAAAATCCCTTTAATTTAGCTACAGGTAAAGGTCTTCCCGCCACTAAACCCAAACCTCCTAAATACTGTAAAGTCTTTGCCGATACTTTAATTACCTTGGCTGAAAATGATTCCAAAATTGTCGGAATTACCGCAGCTATGGCAACAGGGACAGGTCTGGACAAACTTCAAAGTAAATTACCCCAACAGTATATTGATGTTGGCATTGCCGAACAACACGCAGTTACCCTCGCAGCAGGCATGGCTTGTGAAGGTCTAAAGCCCGTGGCAGCTATATATTCTACCTTCTTACAGCGGGCTTACGATCAGATTGTCCACGATATTTGCATTCAAAAACTACCCGTGTTTTTCTGTTTAGATCGGGCGGGAATTGTGGGGGCGGATGGTCCCACTCACCAGGGAATGTACGATATTGCTTATCTGCGCTGTATTCCTAATATCGTCGTGATGGCACCCAAAGATGAAGCGGAGTTACAGCGAATGGTAGTGACGGGAGTTAACTATCAAGATGGTGCGATCGCCGTGCGCTATCCCCGTGGTGGCGGTGTTGGTGTTCCCCTGATGGATGAAGGATGGGAACCAATCGAAATCGGTAAGGGTGAGATTTTGCGTAATGGTGACGATCTGCTTCTAATTGGCTATGGTACTCAGGTATATCCTGCCCTCCAGGTAGCAGAAATCTTGAGCGAACATGGTATTGAAGCTACTGTAATCAATGCTCGTTTTGTCAAGCCTCTAGATACAGAATTAATCGTTCCCTTAGCCAAACGTATTGGCAAAGTTGCTACCCTAGAAGAAGGCTGCCTCATGGGTGGTTTTGGTTCTGCGGTACTAGAAGCCTTGCAAGAGCATAATGTTCATGTTCCAGTAAAACGCTTTGGTGTACCAGATCTCCTAGTCGATCATGCTACTCCCGATCAATCCAAAGCCAGCCTGGGTTTGAGCAGTCCCCAAATGGCAGAGAGTATTCTCAAAACTTTCTTTGATAGCAAAGAGCGACAATCTTCTGTCGTCAATTAAAAACACTAATTGCTTTTGCTTACCAAAAATATTAGGACAATAGATAAACTGTCACCCAAACTTTACACAATCTTTTTATTACCCGTAAACTATTAATTGTGTGTGAGGAGTAAGTGTAAGAGAGAAAGGTTTTGGGGTCGAAACACGGCAAGACTCCCAGAACCTTTTTCTTTTATCTATCTATTTTTAGAAATTGCGTTCAACCAGAAGACAAGAGGCAGTCCTATCTTAAAGGATTCCCTATCGGTCAATGATACTGCTGAATCTTTCAAACAAGCTAGCGCAAACGTATAAGGACAAAAGGCGCAAAGGCGATCGCGCAAGAATATCTTGAGTCTAATAGTAAATCGGCGTTGGTATAGGTCATTTACTGGTGGTTAGGGGAGCGCAGGCGTAAGCGCGACGTTGTTAGTCGTTAGTCATTGGTAGAGAGCAGATAATCGATTAAATACCACCTCTGCTAATCGGATTTGGTGTTATTTGGGCTGGTGTTTTTTGATGAAGCAAGCTGATGCTGATAGTCGCTACAAATTCAATTATGAGATAAATATGAAAGAAAAGTGATATAATTATGAAACAAGAATCACTTTTTTTTCTATGGCGGAAACTTTTTTGAGGCGAGGCATGGTTTTAATCTTTAGCATTACGCTAGGGATGTGGCTTGCTGGCTGTAGTGGGACAGAGGAAACTTCATCAACTACGTCCAACAATACGGTTGCTGCTGATGTTGCTAGCGACTCGTCAACCGATGGTAAAAAGAAAGTCTTAACTACCTTTACCGTCTTAGCGGATATAGCTCAAAACGTAGCGGGGGATAAGCTGAATGTAGAATCCATTACTCGCATTGGTGCGGAAATTCACGGCTACGAACCTACTCCGAGCGACATCGTTAAAGCCCAAAATGCCGATTTGATTCTTTACAACGGTATGGACTTAGAGCGTTGGTTCGACCAGTTTTTAGGTAATGTGCAGGATATTCCCTCGGTGTTGTTAACAGAGGGTATTGAGCCGATCCCGATTTCTGAAGGACCTTACGCTGACAAACCCAATCCTCATGCTTGGATGTCCCCGCGCAATGCGTTGGTTTACGTGGAAAATATTCGTCAAGCCTTTGCCGAACTAGATCCCGAAAATGCCGAAACCTACAATGCTAATGCCGAAGCATACAGCAAACAGCTCAAAATCATTGATGAAGAATTAAAGGCAGATTTAAACCAAGTACCCGAACAGCAAAGGTATTTAGTAAGTTGCGAAGGTGCGTTTTCCTATCTCGCTCGCGACTACGATATGGAAGAAATCTATATGTGGCCCATCAACGCGGAACAGCAATATACTCCCAAGCAGATACGGGGAGTAATTGAGGAAGTGAAAGCCAATAATGTACCCACTATTTTTTGTGAAACTACCGTCAGCGACGAAGGGCAGAAACAAGTTGCTAAAGCCACAGGGGCAAGGTTTGGGGGCAACCTTTATGTAGATTCTCTTTCGACCGAAGCAGGACCAGTTCCCACCTTTATCGATTTGCTCGAATACGATGCCCGCACCATTGCTAATGGTTTGTTGGCGGGTAGTAATGCCAGGGAACAGTGAACAGTTATTAGTTATCAGTTATTAGTTATTAGCTTTTAGAAATCATGCCAACAGCAACTCCAACCCTAGATATCAGCGTTAATAACCTCAGCGTTACCTACAACAATGCCAAACTAGCTCTTTATAATGCTAGCTGTACCGTAGAACCAGGTACGATCACGGCTTTAGTAGGACCAAACGGCAGTGGTAAATCTACTCTGTTTAAATCCATCATGGGATTTTTGAAACCCGCTCAGGGACAGATTCAAGTGGGCGGTTTACCCGTGCAAAAAGCCCAAAAAAAACAGTTGATGGCTTATGTACCCCAGTCGGATGAAGTAGACTGGAATTTCCCCGTCAGCGTATACGACGTAGTAATGATGGGTCGCTACGGCTACATGAACCTGTTGCGTATCCCTAGTTCTAAAGACCGTCGGCTGGTGATGAAAAGTTTGTCACGGGTGGGCATGATTGATTTTCGCCATCATCAAATTGGCGAGCTGTCTGGAGGTCAGAAAAAACGGGCATTCTTAGCCAGAGCCTTGGCTCAAGAAGGTAAGGTAATTTTACTCGACGAGCCGTTTACGGGAGTAGATGTGAAAACCGAAAGACGAATTATCGCTCTACTGATGCAATTACGGGAAGAAGGACACACTATTCTGTTATCTACCCACGATTTAGCCTCAATTTCCACTTTTTGCGATCGCACTATTCTGCTCAATAAAACTATTCTCGCTTCGGGAACGACGGAAGAAACCTTTACCGAAGAGAATTTATCGATGACTTTCGACGGTTTGCCCCTGAATATGTTCCAAAAGTCTGAGGTCGAGGGATGAGCGATTTAATCATGGCTATTCCCGTCATTGACTGGCTGATCGAACCCTTACAATATCCTTTTTTAGTTCGGGCAATCTGGGTTAGTGCCTTTGTCGGTTTAGTCTGCGCAGTGCTGTCTTGTTACATTACCCTCAAGGGTTGGTCGCTCATGGGAGATGCCGTATCCCACGCAGTCGTGCCTGGGGTAGTAGTAGCCTATGCTTTAAACATTCCCTTTGCGATTGGGGCGTTTCTGTTTGGGTTTGGGGCAACCGTTGCCATTGGCTACATCAAGTCCAAAACTCGTCTCAAAGAAGATGCGGTAATTGGCGTGGTGTTTACGGGCTTTTTTGCCTTCGGTTTGGTACTGATAACCAAAATTCCCAGTAATATCGATCTGTTTCACATTTTGTTTGGTAACGTGCTGGGTATTTCCCAAGAAGATATCATTCAAACTTTAATTGCAGGTATCATCACTCTGGTAGTAATTTTAATCCGACGCAAAGACCTGTTGCTATTCTGTTTTGACCCCAACCACGCCAAAGCCATTGGTTTGAACGTTCAGCTGATGTTTTATACCCTGCTTTCGGTGCTGGCTTTAACTATCGTTACCGCACTGCAAACCGCAGGTATTATTCTGGTGATTGCCATGTTGGTAACCCCTGGTTCGACGGCATATTTATTAACCGATCGCTTTGACCGTATGCTCTGGATTTCCATCGCCACCAGCGTCTTCTCTTGCGTGATGGGGACTTATCTTAGCTACCATTTTGATGTCTCTACAGGAGGTGCGATCGTGGTACTTTTGACGATGCTATTTCTCGTGGCAATGGTATTTGCGCCCAAGTACGGTATTTTGGCTCAGAATTACCCTCGACACCAACCAGTTATAGACGGAACGCAAGGTAACGGTTAACTGCTTTTAAATGGCTTTAGCTAGCGATCGCCAATACAGTCTTGCGGTCAGATTGATTAAAATTTGGGATAAGTCCTGTGATAATTGGATCTGCTATTATTCGCTCCAAACTGATACTAATTAATGCAGCGATCGATTAATTGTTCAACGCCACTTACAGGAAAGATCGGTATCGCTAACTTATCGCTGACATCTGCCACTGTCAGATCGTCGAGAAATTTAGTATCGTCGTGTTTGAGCATTAAAGAGGGTAATAAAATTCCTTCCCCTAGATCTTGATCTGCCAAACCCGCAAGCAAATCTTGACCCGTTAGTAAACCCGTGACGGTAATTTCTTGTCCCCAGTATTGACTGTTCAAGGCAACTAGATTTATTTCTAATCCTTCAACCTGATTGAGTTGTTCTACTAAGGGTTGAAAAGCTTGTTCTACGGCATTACCTACCACCCAGGTAAAACGACGAGGCTTATCTATAGCCTGGGGTAACATCTGGTTTGCCGTTTTTTGAAACTGCTTGAGAAATAGGCGAATCGAACCGACACCATTACCGATCTGGGGATAGTCTTCATAATGAGATTCGGGGGGAACATCTTGACGGGCAATGAGAAACCATTCATCGGCTAACCAAACAAAGTTACTGCCAAACTGCTGTTTAAACTTTTGTTGTAGCTGCCGTACCTGTGTGATCACTTCCAAAGCTTTTTCTTGGCTTACGGGTACTAGTTCATCTTCTGTAGGGCGAAACCGAGTTAAGCCAACGGGAACGACTGCTGCGGAGGCAACGGCGGGGGTGTCTCCTCGATGGAAGGAGGCTAAATCTAATAAAGTTCGTTCTAAATGTACTCCATCGTTAATGCCAGGACAAACAACTACCTGGGCGTGTATTTGTAAGCGTCTTGTTTGAAACCATGCAAGCTGGGACATAATTAACCCAGCACGATTATTTTTTAGCAGACGGGTTCTGACTTCTGGTTCGGTGGCGTGTACCGAGACATAGAGAGGAGAAATCCGCATCTGTTCGATCCGTTGCCATTCTTTGTCTGTCAGATTGGTCAGGGTTAAATAGCTACCGTAGAGAAAGCTGAGACGATAATCATCGTCTTTTAAATAAAGACTTTTCCGTTTGCCAGGAGGCTGTTGATCGATGAAGCAGAAGGGGCAATGATTGTTACACTGAATCAAACCATCGAACAGGGCATTTTCAAACTCTAAACCAAGATCGTCATCATAATCCTTTTCAATCTCAATTTGATGAATATCCCCCGCAGCATCTACAACTTCTAATTCTAAATACTCATCGCTGCACAGAAAACGATAGTCAATCAAGTCGCGAGGCTGGGTTTGATTGATCGAAACGATCGCATCACCAGGTTCAAACCCGATCTCTTCGGCGATCGAATCTGGCAAGACGCGGGTAATTTTGGCTGGACGAACGGTAGCTAAACTCATTTATCTTTCAATTATTCTCAGATCCATCCTATAGCTACAGCAGCCAGGATAAAGACTCCAAATCCTAATCTATACCAAACAAACACCCAAGTGCTTCTTTTTTTGAGAAATTCTAATAACCAGGCGATCGCCAAATAAGAAAATACGGCAGAAGATATTAGTGCTGCAATCAGCACCGTCAATTGAATACTTTGTTCATCGGAAGGATTGACCAACTCTCTTAACTCTACTAAACCTGACAGGAGAATTGCAGGAATTCCTAACAGAAAAGAAAATCTCGCTGCGGTGGCACGTTCTAAATTGTTGAATAAACCAGCGGTTATAGTCGAACCAGAACGAGATACTCCAGGTATAATTGCTAACGCTTGGGCTATTCCAACCAAAATGCCGTCTCTTACAGACAGATCTTTAAAATTACGTTTTTGACTTCCGATATTTTCTGCCAAAGCTAATAATAGAGCCATGACAATTGAAACGATCGCAATCGAAGGCATACTTCGGAAAATAGTTTCATACCAAATTGGGTCAAAAAACTTCAAGAGTAATCCTAAAACTACTATTGGAATCGTGCCAACGGCAATTCCCACCGCCAACCAAAAATCTTGGGAATCATAATTAGAGGTACGAATTGCTTCGATCATTCCTTTGGTGATCTGACTCAGATCCGACCAGAAATAAGACAAAACCGCAGCTACACTACCTAGTTGAATTACTGCGATAAAAGAAACCCCAGGATCTCCCCAGCCAAAAAATACGGGGACTGCTTTGAGGTGTGCGGTACTGCTAATCGGAATAAATTCTGTAGCTCCCTGAACAAAACCCAAAACGATCGCCTGGAATAAATTTACTTGGGCTACTCCGCCTATATTTGCTGCTGATTGAGCCAAATCGGTGTTGGCTACGGCAAAATCTCGTCCAGACAAAGCCAAGCCAAAAATAAGACCAAAGCAGAAAAAACAGATCGGGCTTAAATATTTTTTGGTCTGCCTAAACATAGTATATTGATTCCAAATCTAGAACATTGGTTAAGTCTCAAGTGTATCTGGGAATTTTCCAGAACCTAACTATTTTAAATCAACAAATAAATTTAGATATGATAAAAAAGTGAGTACACTTGGAAATTACTGATAATCGAAGTATTAATTTGGTAAGCTTATGAGCTATGCAACCTCCTCCGCTAGAGCAGAAATCAACGAACTGCGCCGTCTAAAAACCCTGCTACCTCCTGAGTTACAAAGCTGGGTCATTGTCGAAGGCTCAACAGAAGTCAACCCGCCTTTAATCCGTAGTGAAGAAATTGGTAAGGACGAAATTGAGATTCAAATCGATTTGGCTAAGTGGGACAATCTGGCGATCGACCAGCGTAATTTACTGTTTTGGCACGAGGTAGCGAGAGTACAAAACGATACTATTCCCAAAGAAGGATGGGAAATGGCAGCCTTGGCAATTGGCTTGGGTGGTGCTGTAGGAGAGTTGTGGGTACAGGATGGTCTGTTGCTGCTGTTAGCCCTCTCCCTATGTGGAATTTCAGGTTATCGACTATGGCAAAAAAACAGCGGTGAGAAAACTATCGCTGACGCGATCGAAGCTGATGAAAAGGCGATCGCCCTGGCTACCCGTTTTGGCTATTCTTTGCCCAATGCCTACAAAAGTCTTGGTAGTGCCTTAAAAACTCTCATTGAAATGACTCCCAGTCGTCGTAAAAGAAAAAAATATGAAGAACGTCTTCAGGCGTTGCGTCGTAGTGCAGCTAGAGACAAAGCTAGAACTCAAGAGGGAAGAGAACCTATCGGCAGAAGAGAAAATCGCCTTTAAGATATATCAGCTAAGGAAACTTTTTTGATAAATTTTTACCCGATGGCGTAAGTCATGAGTTCGATAAATGTAAAACAAGTGTAAAATTAGATTGACAAATGTTCATCAGTACCAGACATAATAAGTGCTTGAATCACTAGATTGAAAATTGGTTGACGAACTGCTGTCGTTGAGCCAATCTAGTTTTGTAGTGTAAGGAATATAGATTCGATTATTTTCCTTAATGCACTGTTTGTCATTTCTAAAACATAGTTTTATTGTTGCCGATAACCAAATTTGAGAATTAATGATTGACGAGACACCGAAAAATCGGTTTCCCCTGTCCTCAATTGGGGACAAAACAACTGTAGAATTACCAGAGCGTCTGACAGTTTTAGAAGCCGTTGTGTTTAAACAAACTATCGGTCATTTATTACAGCAGAACAATGCTCATCAACAGATAATTCTTGATTTTGGCAAGACTAGATTTATTGATAGCAGCGGGATTGGTGCCTTGATTGCCAATCTAAAATCGGCTCAGGCTCAAGATATTGAACTGGTATTAGAATCAGTTCAGCCTCCCGTAATGGCTACCCTTTCAATGACAGGTTTGCTCGACATCTTGAATATTAGTTCCTTTGCTCAATGGTCTCCTAAAGAGTCCCCAGAGACTCATCCTTCCGTTAGGTCTGTAGTAAAGCGGTTGGTAGATATTGTCGGAGCAATTGTCGGCTTGATTATTACAGGAATAGCTGTAATTCCCATTGCGATCGCGATTAGGCTCAATAGTCCTGGTCCGATCTTATTTCATCAAACTCGCTGTGGTTGGATGGGCAAAAAGTTTCAGATTTGGAAATTTCGCTCGATGTATGCCAATGCTGAAGCGATGAAAAAACAGATTGAAAATCAAGCCAGCGGAGCTTTTTTTAAAAACGATAACGACCCTCGGATTACTGTGGTGGGTAGTTTTCTGCGACGTACTAGCCTAGATGAACTGCCCCAGTTTTGGAATGTTCTCAAGGGTGATATGAGTTTGGTTGGTACTCGTCCCCCCACTCCAGATGAAGTAGAAACCTATAAGATACCAGAGTGGCAAAGATTAAACGTCAAACCTGGGATGACGGGAGAATGGCAGGTAAACGGTCGCTCTCAAGTGAAAAATTTTGAGGACGTAATCGAGCTGGACTTACGATATCAACACAACTGGAGTCTGGGATATGACTTCAAGCTAATTTTTAAAACAATTCTGATTGTCTTTAATAAGAACAGTGGCGCAATGTAGCCAAGTTTTAATTACAATCATGTCTGATAGCTCCCTTATTTGGACAGTAGCCTAAAATGTAATATGGGTCAGGCATATAGCAACTAGATTTCATGACGCAGATTAAAGAAGAGATTACTATAGCTGTAGTTGGTGATGTCCACAACTTATGGGATGATGGGGACGCAATAGCATTAGAACGACTTAATGTAGATTTAGTTCTATTTGTAGGTGATTTTGGTAATGAGGCGGTAGAGATCGTACGTCAGATTGCAGCAGTCAAGATACCCCAGGCTTCAATTATGGGAAATCATGATGCTTGGTATAGTGCATCTTCTTGGGGAAGGCAAAAAGCACCCTACGATCACACCCTCGAAGATCGAGTGCAGCAGCAGTTGGATTTGTTGGGCAACAGTCACGTTGGCTTTTCTAACCTAGACTTTCCTCAGTTCGATTTGTCCGTTGTCGGTAGTCGCCCCTTTAGCTGGGGAGGTTCTACCTGGAGAAACAGTGAATTTTATCGCGATCGCTATGGCATCAATAGCTTTGAGGAATCTACCCAGCAGATAGTTAAATCTGCAACAGATGCTATTCATGAAACCTTGATTTTTATCGGTCATAATGGACCTCATGGTTTAGGGGATCAGACAGAATCAATATGTGGTCGTGACTGGAAGCAGGAAGGGGGAGACTATGGTGATCCCGATCTAACTAGGGCGATCGCCGATGTTCACAGTTTGGGTAAGTCCATTCCCCTAGTCACCTTTGGACACATGCACCACGAATTAAAAAATCCCCAGGGCAAGCGCAGAAATATAGTTGAGGTTCGAGACAATACTGTATATTTAAATGCAGCCTGTGTACCCCGTATTGTTAGAGATTCTGATAATTTGAAGCGTAGTTTTTCCTTGGTGACACTTCGCCAGAGCATAGTGCGAGAAATTTCCTTGGTTTGGCTGGATCGATATGATATCTGCTCGGAAGAAGTTCTCTATCAAGCTTAATTTTTTCTCCTTCCTCGGTACTATTCTTTAGCAAAGAACAACTCCGAACTATGAACTTTGAACTCCGAACTAACTTTTATGCTGATTGTCATCTGTGGTGCAACTGCTAGCGGGAAATCTGGTTTGGCTTTAGAAATAGCCCAACGTCTGAATTCAATCATTATCAGTGCCGATTCTCGTCAAATCTACCGCGAGTTTGATCTTGGTACGGCAAAACCATCTGTTGCCGAACAAAAGCTAGTCCCTCACTATCAAATCGACATTTGTGAACCTACCCAAACACTCACCCTAGCTGAATATCAACAGCAAACACAACAAATAATTCAGGAGACACAAGGCGAATGTCTGCCTCTCTTGGTTGGTGGTACGGGATTATATTTAAATTCTATTACCAAAGGCTTAAAAATTCCCAGAGTATCACCGCAACCAGAACTGCGGTCGCAATTATCAGATTTGGGACAAGCTCAAATCCATGCCTGGTTATCTCAAGTTGACCCCGTAGCAGCACAAAAAATCCACGTCAACGACCAGTTTAGAACTCTCAGAGCCTTGGAGGTATTTTACGTCACGGGAATACCTATTTCGGCACAACAGGGAGAAACCCCCCCCGACTATCAGATTTTACAAATAGGTTTGGATTGGGATGTAGCGACTTTAGATCGGCGCATAGCTACTCGCACCAATCAGATGATCGAGATGGGGCTGGTTGAGGAAGTAGATTATCTTTGCCACAAATACGGCACGAATCTGCCTTTACTCAATACCTTGGGTTATAGCGAAATCAAACAATATTTAGCTGGAGATTTAACCCTACCCCAGGCGATCGCCCAGATTATCACCCACACTCGCCAATTTGCCAAACGACAGCGTACCTGGTTTAGGAAAAACCCAAAAATCAACTGGTTTGATAGTAGTTGTCCCGATCTAGTCGAACGAGTTTGGCAGGAAATAATACAGTACGTCGATCGGTTTGGGGTTCGGAATGTTTTATAAGTAGAAAGTAGGAAGTAGGAAGTAGGAAGTAACTATCTTCCTATCTCCCCCTACCTTTTTTCAATTACTTACTGACCTTAGGCAAAGCAACGACGAATTAAGATGTTTAACTCTGTATAAAAATAGTTCAACAAACCCTTTCCCCCTTAACCTTTACCCCTTTCCCCAGCCTCAATAGATTGATTGGTGTGTAACATCAATTATTTGCTAGTTGCAGTGGCAGGATAACAAACGCCTACGCCACCTAAACCACAGTAACCATTAGGGACTTTACTGAGGTATTGTTGGTGATAATCTTCCGCGTAATAAAATTCGGGCGCGTCGATAATTTCTGTAGTGATTGGCTCGTAACCTGCTTTACTTAATTCCTGCTGATATGCTTCTTTAGAGGCTTCAGCTAGCTGTTTTTGCTCGGTTGTATAAGTATAGATCCCAGAACGATATTGAGTACCGCGATCGTTTCCCTGGCGCATTCCCTGAGTTGGGTTGTGGCTTTCCCAAAATACTTTTAATAGTTCTTCATAACTAATTTTTTCAGGATCGTAAACCACTAAGACAACTTCGTTATGTCCTGTCATACCAGAGCAAACTTCTTTGTAGGTAGGATTGGGGGTATGTCCCGCTGCATAGCCTACAGCAGTGGTATAGACTCCTTCCTGTTGCCAAAATTTTCTTTCTGCGCCCCAAAAACAGCCTAAACCAAACATAGCTTTTTCCATGTTTTTGGGAAAAGGAGGCTGGAGAGGGTTGCCGTTGACGTGATGTTTTTCTGGTACGGGCATAGACTGGCTACGTCCTGGTAATGCTTCTTCTGAAGAAGGAATTGTGGCTTTTTTGCCTAAACCGAATAGTGCCATGGAAATTACTATTTAATCTTTATTAATTTTCGTTACGCTATTTTCATCATAGAAGAATTGTTGAATTTTGAAATTCGGCTAACCCTACTTTTTACTAGTCATGCTCGTAAAGTTTGAGTTTTTCGGATTTTAATTTTGTGAGTTAGGACTCAGGTTTAATTGTTGTTCTTGGCTGACTTACGATACTATAGCCAGAGTGCAGCTATCTTGAGGAGGATGCAGTATCTAGTTCTTACCTTAGGCAGAGTAATCTCTGACTGGCTTGAGTTTAATTGAAGTTACCTGAAAAAGACTTATGAAAATTTTAGTGGTAGAAGACGACGAGCGTATTAGTGATGCTGTGGTTGAGTACCTCAGCGATTTACACTATGCGGTAGAGGCAGTTTATGATGGTCAAAGTGCCTGGGATTTGTTAGATGTGTTTACTTACGATTTAATCTTACTCGATGTCATGCTGCCAGAAATGGATGGAATTACTCTTTGCCAAAAGCTACGCAAAAAGGGCTTTGATATTCCTATTTTGATGTTGACTGCTAAAGATACTCTGGAGAACAAAATTGAAGGATTAGATGCTGGTGCAGACGATTACTTAGTAAAACCTTTTGAATTGGATGAGTTGTCGGCTCGGATTCGGGCGTTGTTACGTCGTGGTACTAGTAGTCTGCCTCCTGTCTTGACTTGGGAAAAGCTACAACTTGACCCTAGTAGCTGTGAAGTGTTTTATGAAGATGAGCTATTGCCTCTGAGTCCCAAAGAATATAAGCTGTTAGAATTCTTTTTGCGTAATGGTCGCCGTGTGTTTAGTCGCGCCCAAATTTTAGAACACCTGTGGTCTTTTGAACAAGTGCCAGAAGAAGCAACCGTCAAAGCCCATATTCGTGGTTTGAGGCAAAAACTTGAAGCAGCTGGCGCACCTCACGATCTAATTGAAACCGTATATGGTTTGGGATATCGCCTGAAAGAAGAACCTCAACAAGTCCAATAGTGATGTATCAAAGTCTGCGATCGCGGTTACTGCTATATTATTTAATAGTTATGGCAGCTATTTTGAGTATTTTCGGCACTGGGGTATACGTTGTATTTCGACGCAACCTATATAACCAGCTTGACAAGAGACTACTAACCCTGGCTCAATCGGCTACACCTTCTTTTACGGCTGTTCGCGATCGCGGTAGCAAATATTTAAATCAGGTGGAGGAAGTTCCTTGGCGCGATATTTTTAACCGAGATCAGCAAAGTTTGGAATGGTTTGACGAAAAAGGAAAATTACTCGGTAGAAAAGGCTTGATTCATCTTGGTGTCGAACCAGAAGTAGGAACAAAAATCGTCCAACAGCCAAAAACAGGAGAAGTATTCCGTACCCACACTCTGTCTGTTTTTGTCCGCAATAACGGTCAAGCTGGACCACCTTCTTTGATTGGCTTTATTCGAGCAACCCAATCTAGTGCAGAGATCGAGGCAGCAGAAGAACAGCTCTTCTGGATTTTGGTTGTTAGTGGTATGCTGACTCTAGTTTTAATTGGTCTGGGTGGTTTCTGGCTGACCTTGAAGGCAATTGAACCGATTGAAGCTAGCTTTTTACAGCTTAAACAGTTTACTGCCGACGCATCCCATGAGCTACGTAGTCCCCTAACCGCGATCAAAGCTTCAGTAGATATTATACGCAATCATCCAGAGCGGGTTCATTCTAAAGATGTTAAGAAGCTAGAAGCGATCGCTGGGGCAACGCTACAAATGAACCAAACTTTAGAGGATTTACTGTTTTTGGCTCGTGCGGATGCTGATTCTGATGTACCAGTACAGGCTCGCAAACTAACTCCAGTATCTCTCAATCAAATTTTACAAAATTGCTTTGTTTTGTTAGAACCGTTTGCTAACGACAAAAAAATTGTCTTTCAATCCAAATTTAGAAGTGAGGTAAAAATATTGGGTGATCCTGCTCATCTTTCTCGCCTATTTTCTAACTTATTGGAAAATGCTTTACAATACACTCCCGAAGAAGGACGAGTTAGCTTAGATTTATATCGGCAAAATCGCTTTGCCATAGTCAGCGTTCGCGACACGGGGATTGGCATTGCTCCAGAGCAAATCTCTAGGGTTTTTGACCGTTTTTGGCGTGCCAACAAAGCTCGCTCTCGTAGAGAAGGTGGCACTGGTTTAGGTTTGGCAATTTCTCAGGCGATCGCTAAACGCCACGGAGGTAAAATTATAGTCACCAGCGAACTAAACATCGGTAGTTGCTTTTTGGTGCGTATTCCTATCTTAGATACTAAAAGATCGGTAGTTACCAAAGTCTAAGTAACACTAGTAGACTGACACGCCTGAAATGTTGCGTAATTAAAGTCCACAGATAAACACAGATAAACACAGATGATTTGCTTGCCTACCAACAGATGATTGGGTTTTTGAGATGCAGCAGATAGTTCTGGTTTTTCCCGCTCGTTTATTATTGCCCTATTTTAGCTGTGTCAGTCCACTAAGCTGCGTTGATTGGGTCAAGACAACATTATTTATACAACTTATAAAAATAAATTTAAGCTCGAAGAACGATAATTGACAAGGATTTAGAATAAACTAAAATTGCTGCTTATCGGTTGTTGAAAGTAATATTTTTCTCCAACCTTTTTGTAAAGCTTGATAAAAAACGTTCCTCAAGCTGATAGCTAACTTAAGTTTGGGCTTGTTTTGACTTAAACTGGCTCTAATTAGTGGCAACTGTTTCAGCATCGACATCAACAGTTTCATTACCTGGAGTTTCCGCTGCCGTATTGTTTTTGGTTTCTTGGCGAGCCTGTAGTTTAGCCATTACCATTTGTGACAATTCTGTAAATAGCAAACCTGCTAACACTACATCATCTATTTGCCCTGCAATGGGGATGAAATCAGGTGCAATGTCAATTGGACTAATAAGATAGATTGCCGTTCCCAAAATCACCCACCAACGATATTTAGGATGACGAATTGCGTTGCGATACCATTTATAGAGGGAGGATGGGGAGAAATTCATCTTTATATTTACGTCTTTAACTAATGTAGTTTTATTCTGACAGACAACGAAGAAAAATTCAGTGTGGATAACTTTATGTTGTTGTTTCGGTAAACACTATCTATCAATAGTTTTAGTGAATCATAAAACTTAGAATTCTTAGGGCAATTTTGCGTCTTCGGACGTTTTTTGCCAGACAACCATCTATCAAATGATGTATGATCCAGCTTTTCAACTGCTTGTTAAACCAAGATTTATTCCAGATTATCCAGCCAAAAAATACTCCCAAAGCAATTACTACTGTTGCTAAATAATTAAGAGGAAAGAAATACCAAAGTGTTGCAAAAGTCGTCACGGCTACAGCTAAAGAGCAAGCACAAATTAACCGAGAATCAATCTTTGAGCTTTCAAGAGGCAACTGCTCTATTATTTGGTAAATCAACCAATAATGTGCTGATATAATTTTTGATAATAGTTGCCTGTTTTGCCACAAATCTTGCTGAATTTGTTGGGTAATTTTTCCTGATTCTAAATTGATAACGCTGCGAACTACGGTAGTAGGCTGTTGCTTATTAGAAAACAAATAATTAGTGGAAAAAGTTATAGGCGATCGCTGATAAGATAACGAGCTGGTGGTCTTGTTTAAAGGGATATTGAGCAAGATATAATAGCGCAAGTCTGCCAATTTATCGGAAGAAAGAGTTAATTTGTGATGGCTTTGCTCGATCTCGATTTGGTCAAGAATATCTGAATTAAGACAAAAATATACCTGGTGAGGAATAGCAAGCTGACGACTAATTTTTATCGACTCAATTTTGATACAGGAGTTTAAAATCTCGTTGGTCGATCCCAATCGCTCATTCACCGTCTGCCAATTAGAGAGAGTACAAATTCAATTAAACCCCGCCACTGTTGTTCTCCAGTAGCGGTTGACCGTTCGTGGAGTTGTAATAAGAGAGCGCGATCGCTGCGTTCTAAAATGGCTTGGGAATAGCGGTTAATAATTTTGCCATCGAGTTGTAAAGAGGTTTGAGCATAGGGGGTGCCAGTAATGTCTTGGCGAAAATTTGAATTACGCAAAATGCGATCACGTCGATCTAATATAGTCTTCCGTTGGTGTAGCTGCTGCAAAATATTAATAAAAGAGCGATCGCCCAATAGCTTGTTGACCGCAGACATAGTTTGATGGCGATTACTAGGAATTGGCTCTGGTAATCTGCTAGGTATCGTTTCCCATCTGGCACTCTGACTTAAAATAGGCAAATCGCGTTTAATTTCTGTTACCAAACGGCGATTATACAACGGTGAACTAGGATCGACCAGCAACAGACAATAAGCCAGTTCTAATTGACGGCGTAATTGTAAATAGTGGTTTCTCAAGGAACAATCGACTGTCGATTCCAAACAAGAGCGAGAAAGATAATATATAGCCTGATAAACCTCCCAAGGAATAAACATCTCATCAACAATCTCTTCGACGATGACGGTGCTAATTTCTACGGCGGTAATATTTTCTAGCAGATTGTGGTTCATAGAATAATATTACTTTGGCTTGACGTAAGTTCGGAATTTCTTGGGGCAAAGCACTGCCCCGCCATTATTAGCTGTAATTTTTGGGGCAAAACTCGCTGGTTTGTTTCGATCTGTATTCAATAGGCTTTATTGCGATCGAGCTTCGTCAGATAAATCCTCATCCAGAGCCTGATTTTGTGATTCCCAATCTTGCCAAATTTCACTATCTCCATCACTAGGAGATTTAAAATCAATAACTTTAGTTTCTACATCAGGTTCATCGTCTAGCCATTCACTCCAGTCTGCTGAATTATCGACTTGTTCTCCTAGAGCATCATCTAAGTCAGTCATGGATAATAAGTCTTGTACAATGCTGTCAGCTTCATCTTCTGCTAGTGAAGACTGATCTGTCCGATGGTTAACCGCTCCCGCTTCAATAGCGTTAGGAACTTGTGTCCCGTATAGCTGGCTAGGGTCAGATTTAGCAGGCAAAGCATCTCTGGCAATATCGGTGGCAACATCAACCCAGTTTAAATGCTTGTCGGAAGCTTGCTGTTGTTGAAAAGAAGACATTAGCTGGAACATCTTTTGCAGACTAATCAAATTCTGTTGAATAGTTTGATGTCCCTGAGTTACCTGCTGTCGATGAAACTGGTTAATTTCTAAATAGCGATCGCCCGTAAGCTTTTCACCAATTTCATTCTCAATTTTTCCTTCGATTAAGTTGATGTGAGTGTGTAAACAATTATCTGTCTGAGTTTTTGCGACTGTTCCTTCGGCAGTAATTATTTTGGTAGTAATGCTTAATTCTGGGGCGTTGCTCATGGCAACTAGAAACGCTTCATTAATATTTCCCGCTCTTATTGCTCTTTTGAAATCTTCGTTCTCGGTCATTTGTTTGATTTTAGATATTTGATAGGGAACTAAATAAGGATTTTTCTGAATCCATCAGGTTATACCATTGTTTTAGTTCCCCATCGACTCGATTGTCAATCAATTTGAGCTTTACTTGGAGATTCTCTGTTTCTTGCAGTAAGTCACAGCACCTGCAAACATTGCTTACTAGTGCCGACTCGATTCAATTTGGCTACCAGTCTCTTAACCAATAACCAATGACAACTAACAATAATTACTCAGTCATCGCCAAAAATTGGTGATATTGTAGCCCAGAGTTTCCAGCATTTGATAGAGCAGGGGCAGGCTCAGACCAATAACGTTGCTGTGACAGCCTTCGATTTTTTCGATGAACATACCACCCTTTCCTTCCAAAGCAAAGCTACCAGCACATTTAAGTGGTTCGCCAGTCGCCACATAGGCTTCAATAGTGCGATCGCTAATATCGGCAAAGTAAACTTTGGTAATACCACAGCGAATAACTTGCCTTTGTTGTTCGAGATCGAGCAAGGCATGACCTGTATAAATTTTTCCCATTTTGCCCCGCATCCCACGCCAGCGAGCGATCGCAATCTGAGGGGATTCTGGTTTCCCATAAATGCGATCGTTTACCGTCAACACTGAATCACAGCCTAAAACTAAAGCGTTACTAAATTGAGGGGCAACAGTTTCCGCTTTGCATTTAGCTAGGGTTGTTACCAGTTTGGCAGCATCTTCTATTTGTATTTGGTCTTCATCAAAATCACTTTTGCAGACAATAGGTTCTAATCCGACCATCCGCAACAGCTTAAGACGAGCAGGAGAAGCAGAAGCCAAAACAAAACTTATATATGTATCTGGATATGGATTATTTATAGCCATGTAACAATTATCTAAAATTATTACCGCACGGTAAAAGATTTGGCTGCAACTTCAAAACTATCTTTGACCGTATCCCAACGTCTTTGAGGTGTAGACAAGTTGAATGTAAAAATTTTGCCTCTGCTTACCGCTACGCTAGCGACATTGTGTCTGGCTTCGCGATCGGGCAAGTTTTCTTCGTATTCCAAAAGGTAGTAGGTTTTGTCTTTACCTTGACGAGATTCTGCTCTAATAAATTCAGCTTTTTGCTCAGAATCTGGAGTGTTGTTCATTGCTTTTAGCAAACGGTAGCCTACTTCCGAAGGACTGCCCAAATCTTCTAAAGTTTTGTCTTCAGGAACATCGTTGATGATAACGCTCAAGTTTTCTGTTCTTTCGACCAAATCGCGGAACACAACGTCTACAGTTTTTCTGGCAGATGTTCCTAAATTGACGGGGATCCAGCCATTAGGATATAAAAACTCATACCCTTTACTAGTATTAACATAGCTTTGTAATCCCGTTACTCCTGCTGCACAGCTTGTCGTTACTAAGCTAAGAACAATTAATAATCCAGCCAAAAATGACTTAAACATTTTGATGTCGTTACCTCTATAATTTGTTTTAAGGTTAGTATTTCTGCCGTTATTATCTCATGAGGCAGAGTGAGACCAAAATTAAATAAATACCCCGTGCTGCGAACAGTTAAACACGGGGCAAAACAACATTAATTATTAACCTAATATTTTAAAAGTTTAGCTAGCACCTGAAGCGTATACTGCAACCGCTATAACCCCGCCTAAGAGCAAAAATGCTAAGACACCAAAAATTGCATAGTTGCGTTTTTCGGTTGAGTTAGGTTCTTCAGCTTGATACATTTGGGGGTCTCTAGCAAAGTTGTTAAGTCTGCCCCCTTCTTCTTCCGTGTATGGCATAAATTAAGTTCCTCTAATTTTTATTTGTAAACCTTAATAGATAGTAATCTTATTTATCCGATCGCACAATCAACTTCTATATTCATCCCCAAATAAGCTAGCTAATTGCAAAATTACTTAGAAAATTACTTAGACTTAAGCTGTAGTTTAATCTTCGTATTATCGGAAACGGGAGATATTTCTTGATAATCTAGCTTCAAAAACAAATTGGGATTCAACGCCAGAGAACCATTGGCAACCAAACCTCTACCCCTAGAACCAGAACCATAGCCTAGTTCCAGCGTCCAATAATGTTTATTGGGGCTAATTTTTTTAGCAGAATGTAGTTTACCTCCCCAAACAACAAATTCTTCTAATTCTTTTGCTTCACGATTTTGATATTTGATAAAAGCAGAACATTGAAAACCAAAGTGTTTGAGGTTGAGTAAATTTACCTTCAGCTCAGAGATACTTTTTCGCTTGTTTTCGCTGTGGGAAAACTTAAAACGACCGAGCTGCGAATTTAACTTCCACTGCAATTTATGATTATTGTCTAAAGCTGCCGTCGCCGAAAGGGTTAAATTACTACTATGGCGTACTGCAAGTTTAAGCCCCGTACTATAAGATTCTTGTTTGCTATTTCCTCTAGCTACTAGAGTTAATCCTGAAATGACACCCCAGTTAAAATCAAACTTGTATTTTTCTTCGTCTTGGTAGTAGTTGACGACAAAATTGCGCGCAGGTTGAAAGCGTATATGAGAATGTAAATTGAGATCTGAATCTTTAGCCAACAAAGAAAGAGTAGTACGCAGGGGAAGAAGCTCGCTTTGATAGGTTAGCTGAGTAAAACCAATCAACAGGTCTTCATAAATAAAGCCTGCTCCCATAGTTACATCTTGGGCTATCCCATGATGATAGGTAATTCCCCCGCGAAATTCTTCAAATTTTTGGGAAGAATTGCCCTGATTGAGAGAGATTTTTTTGACCAGATTGCGGTTTCCGCCCCCAGAAACCGTTAACGCAGAACTACCCGAAGATAATAGTGGTGCGGAGTCTACATAGTTTAACTTAGATAGATTTGACCTCTGATTGCTGTTGTTCTGCCAATGTTCGACGGTAGTTACACCCCAGTATTTATGTTTGTTGGCACTGGGCCAAAATGTGTTTTGAAAGCCAAAAATTAAATCACTCTGTTTGTTTTGATGAGTGTAGAAAGATTTCCTCAAAGATAGATTTTGCCGAGGATTGAAATTGAACAGGGAATCAAAATTATTGTGCAAGACAAGTTGTCGATCGCTATTAATCAAGCTCTTGGATTTGTTAACAGTTAAAATGTGATCGATCGGAATGAATATTGAAGGTATGATCGAGTTGTTTCGTTGCAAAAGTTTGGCAGAAAAAATTGGCGGTTTGGTTACCGTAGGCTGAGGTAAATTTGCTGGATTAGCATTGGCAGAACTTAGCCAGTTAAGACAGCCGAAAATACCACCAAAGAGTACGTTTGCTACAATGGCTTTCATTCATACTATTTAGAGAGGAATAAATAGAGAGTTATCGATTAAATAAGAAATTTTTTCCCAGAAGATTTCTTAAGCTTTAACCCTCGCGATAGAGAATAAATACCTAGAAAAGCAATTCGATTTTTCACTTAGGATTAAAATCTTGTAACTAAAAAGAAATTTCCTTGTAGTCATTGCCTTATCGAGTTTTTTACTTTCTCCACTATTTTATTGTGACCTTTATTGTTCTGCCAACAATAAAGATCGTCTAAAGATTATTCTTAATGTATAAAGATAGAATGAAGCAGATAATCGGGCTGCTGTTAAAGAATTATTAATCGCTTTAAGCTGTTTCAAATATGTATATTGACTTCTACAAAAACAGACAGATGAAAAGATTCACTACTGCTTTATTGCTAAATTTAGGAATTATTACTGGATGGGCTAACCTAAGTCGAGCAGAAAGTGTCGCCACTGCACCAGAAGAACTAACCGAGATAGTAGAGAGCATCGAACAAGCTGCCAATGACAAAAATATTGAAGAAGTGCTTGAATATTACAGTCAAGATTTTACTCATACCGATGGTTTGAACGTCGATACTTTAGCTAAAGCATTGACCCAGATGTGGAAAACCTATCCTCGACTCAAATACAATACAGAGATCGAATCTTGGTCGGAACAAGGAGGGCAGCTAGTAGCAGAAACTAAAACCACAGTTCGAGGCGTTCAAAACAATAATGGTAGGATAGTGCGCTTAAACTCAACCATTAGATCCCGTCAATATTTTGAGCAACAGAAATTAGTTCGTCAGGAAATTCTTTCCGAGCAGTCTCGACTGACTTCTGGAGAAAATCCGCCTCAAGTGCAAATTTCTGCTCCAACAACAGTTACAACGGGACAGCGGTATAATTTTGACCTAATTGTCAATCAACCCTTGGGGGATAGAGTTTTATTGGGAGGGGTGCAAGAAAACAAAACTGCGAGTAATCTATATCTCAACCCTCCAGCATTAGAATTAGAACCGTTACCAGCGGGAGGAATATACAAGACGGCGATAGCTCCCTTGCTCCCCGACAGCAACTGGCTTTCGGCTATTTTGGTTCGAGGAGATGGTATTACGATGATCGCTCATCGAGTTAACGTCGAAGAAAAGCCAGCTCCAGCAAAGAAATAAAGAATATTTTACCCTGTATTTATGAAGTGAAAATAGATTGCCCGTTATTTTTCTTAATGGCATACTATTCGCTTTTAACATGAGCCAGAATTTTGATCGTAGTTCGCCATCGTCGAATGTTTTGAAACCTCCGAACTATCGCTATAAACATCGCAAGTATCGCCGAAAATTTTGGCTTGCCAGGCGTTGTCGCTCGATCTATTTAAGACTGTTAAGATTGCGTGGCAACCCAACAGCAGTAGCTAAAGGTTTGGCTGTTGGGGTTTTTGCTGGCTGCTTTCCTTTTTTTGGTTTACAAAGTTTGCTTGGTATTATTTTGGCTACTGTGTGTCGCGGGAGTAGAGTCGCAGCAGTAGCTGCCACCTGGATTAGCAATCCTCTAACCTATGTACCAATTTTTGTTTTTAATTATAAAATCGGTAAATTGTTGCTAGGAATAGATGATGCTACGTTACCACCCCTAGACCTGAATTCCTTTACTGCTTTTAAGGAATTAGGCTCAACTTTTGCAGTCACTCTGCTCGTAGGCAGCTTTGTAGTCGGGATGATTTTGGCTACTATTGCTTACTTTTATAGTCTGGCAATTTTAAAACGCTGGCGTGCGCGATCGCGACATCGTAATTTGAACAGAAAAAAATAAGCTCAGTTTAGAGGCGATTTATGCCATTGTTCTTGTTGAATAACCGTATGTTGTGACCAGTCGGCAGAAGTAGCAGGATAGTCCAGACGATAATGTCCCCCTCGGCTTTCAGTACGAAAAGCAGCACTTTTGAGAATTAAATAGGCAATATCTAGTAAATTGAGCGTTTCTGCATATAGTTTTAACTGCGATTGAGCCTCAACAGAGTTTAATTCAAATTGTTGGCTAGGAACTAGACTATTTACGTATTGATTGAGAGGCAAACTTTTAAGCTGCGATCGCCAAGAAGCTACTGCTGCGATCGCCTCTTCCATAACTTCGGCGGTACGGCAGATTCCTGCACTTTTCCACATCAGATCTGGTAGTTGATTTCTAATTAAGCTAACTAGCTCTATTTCTGATTCCCAATTGGCAGTAATTGCTTCAATCTTAGGTGCTGCGAGGGGAGAAATTGGACTAAGCTCTAATTTGGCAAGTTGGGCAGCGTAAACTACACATTCGAGTAAGGAATTACTTGCTAGGCGATTTGCCCCGTGAACTCCTGTACTAGCGGTTTCACCCACAGCATATAGTCCAGGAATTGAGGTTTGATTCATCGTGTCTACTGCAATACCCCCCATCCAATAGTGAGCAGCTGGGGCGACGGGGATCGGTTTGGTAAACAAGTCTACATCCCAATGTTGACAAACACGAATGATATTGGGAAAGCGATAGCGGATTCGATCTGCGGGGATTGGTCGAAGATCGAGATAAACGTTGCTTTCTCCCGTTTTTTGCAGGTGAGTAAAAATAGCTCGACTTACCACATCTCTAGGAGCTAATTCTCCATCTGGATGATAGTCGCTGAGGAAACGCCGTCCACTACTGTCGATTAGATGCGCTCCTTCTCCTCTGACTGCTTCGCTGATCAAAAAACGCGGTGCGCCTGGCACGGTTAAAGCTGTGGGATGAAACTGCACGAATTCTGGGTCTTTAATAATTGCACCACTACGCCAGGCGATCGCAACTCCGTCTCCCGTACTCACTACGGGATTAGTTGTTTGGGAAAACACCTGTCCTCCCCCGCCTGTCGCCAAAATTACTGCCGAAGATTGAATCCAGGTTATTTTGCCTTCTTTTAAAACGCTGATTCCCCGACAGCTATTGGTCTTTTGGTCTAGCCATAGTTGAAGTGCAAAAGCTTGGGACATTACTTGAATATTTTCCCGCTGTAACACCTGTTGGGCTAGGGTTGCCACAATCGCTCTACCTGTAGTGTCGGCAGCGTGTAGCACACGGGGACGGGAATGAGCAGCCTCAAGAGTCATCGATAGCCTACTCTGATGGCGATCAAAAGCAACTCCCATTTCTACCAGAGACTTGATTGAATCAGCAGCATTTTCGACTAGAAATTGTACTGAACTGCGATCGCATAGTCCCGCGCCAGCTTTTAAGGTATCGCCTAGATGTAGTTGCGGAGAATCATCTCGACCGATCGCTGCTGCAATTCCGCCCTGCGCCCAATCGCTCGCTCCTGTATTGAGCTTGTCTTTGGTAATTAGGGCAACTTTGAACTTATTGGGCAGACACAAAGCACCGTAAAGCCCTGCTGCTCCTGAACCGACTACTATGACATCGAACTTAGGATAATTCAATTTTAATTATTCTGACACATCTAGACTGGGTTTTATCATGCCATATAGCGACTGAAAAACCACGTCTGATTAACAAACGTGGTTGAAATTACAAATCACCAAGTTACTTTTGGCGACAGATGACGACAGGCAACTGTCGAGCAAGACAATAATTATTAATTGTTATTTAATATAGTCCAGGGTTATAGCGATCGCCTCCAGCATTCATCGAAGCTTCCATGTCTGTAACAAAAAACTGCTCTAAGTTTGCCTGCAAACGCTCTCGTTGGCTGTCACTCAAGCCAGGAATTTCTAAAACATCTTCAACTTCGTCGTAAGGTGCATTTTGGATAATTTTGCTGGCTAGGCTGGGATAAAATCCTCTTAGCTTACGAAACTCTCTAACATCGCTGTTGTTAAGGTCGAGCTTACCTTTGATTAACTCTTGGCGTTTAGCATCTGCTGTGTTTATACGAGCCAACAGCGTTGAAGGCTGTGAGGTAAACAAGTCCATTTCGTTTGCTTGGGCTGCGCCTGCAAATCCCCAAGAACCTATAGCCAACAACAAGGCTGCTAAAATGCCGATCAATCTCTTCATTTAATTTTAATTCCTCCTGATCTAAAGATATGTTATCTACAGAGAAGTACTTTTTCTCAATAAATATTAATTTTTGTTTTCTATTTTCTCTTTATTGCGGTTTTTGTGTCTGGTAGACAAACTAAACCACGTAATAGATAGCATTGTATATATATCATAATTCTTTCAACACATTTTTTGAATACTAAGTTTTAATTAGTAGGTTTGCTGCTCGACAAAACAGGTCAATCGTATACATAATTAAACAGTTTGTTTGCTCTTACTCAACCGAGTCTTGGTTCTTTTGCTGTTAGGGTTCAAAGATCTCAAATCGATAAATTGAGCGACAGCCGAATAGAAAAGCAGCATCAAGTCAGGAAATTTTGATGAAGTGGACGCAAGCATAGTCTTTCCAAGAAAAGTACTATTTACCCGCTCAATTTTGCCCATAAGTTTATAGGTAGATAATTTATAATTAAACATGAGTAGCTATTATCGGAAGTCAGCAAGACAGAAACCAGTTTTGAAAGAATTTAAAATTTTATTAGCATCGATCGCTGTATTTTGGGCGATCGAAATTCTTGATTTTTTTGTTTTTAACAACAGCTTAGATCAGTACGGCATACAGCCTCGTGAAACAATTGGACTATTAGGAATTTTATTTGCCCCCCTACTCCATGGCGGATTTGGACATTTGATGGCTAACACGATCCCTTTTCTTACTTTGGGATGGTTGACTATGATCCAGGAAACAAGCGACTTTTTTATTGTCTCTTTGGTTAGCGCGCTAGTTGGTGGGATTGGTGTTTGGGTATTTGGCGGAGCTAATTCGGTTCATATCGGTGCCAGTATTCTGATTTATGGTTATTTAGGCTTTTTGCTGTTGCGAGGATATTTTCAAAAGAACTTTCCTTCAATCGCCCTATCGGTATTCGTCGCCATAGCTTATGGTGGTTTTATTTACGGCGTATTTCCTTCACAAACGGGAGTCTCTTGGCAAGGACACCTGTTCGGCTTTATTGGTGGAGCGATCGCTGCTAGAATGATTGCTAAAGAAAAGAAATTTCATGGGTAAGTTATTTTGATAGTCACCAGCAAACAACTAAAAGCCCATAGCTATCCTTGGCTACGAAGTGTAAGGGGATGTATCTTCAAAATATACTTAGAGCAAAGATTTGGTGAAGTTTGTTAAATTACAAACGAGTTATGAAATAATAAAAATTAGTGATAACAAATGAATAGTTTGTTATTACTATCAACTCGGTAATATAGTTGGGAGAAGCACAGTCGCATGACGTGCTTCTTTTTCTTTTCTAACCTCGGTCTAATTTAAATATTTTGTTGCTGAAGGACACAGATGAGCCAGCTCACAGATTTCGCATAAAGGTTTGCGAGCTTTACATACTGCTCTGCCGTGATAGATGGTGCGAATTGAAAAGTTTTCCCATTCTGGCTGGGGGATTAAAGCCATCAAGTCTCGTTCAATTTGAAGCGGTTTGTCAGATTTAGTCAATTTCCAACGATTACTCAGGCGTTTGACGTGGGTATCTACCGTAACCCCTTGAATGTTGCCGTAAGCATGGGCAGAAACTACGTTAGCGGTTTTACGGGCTACTCCTGGCAATTTTAAGAGCTGTTCCATCTCTTGAGGAACTTCTCCCTCAAAGTCGGTAACGATCATTTGACAAGCAGCCTGAATATTTTTGGCTTTATTGCGAAAAAAGCCCGTAGAACGGATTAAGCTCTCTAACTCAGAGCGATCGCACCCCGCCAAGGCAACAGCATCGGGAAACCGCTCAAACAACGTTGGAGTTACTTTATTAACCCGTTCATCAGTGCATTGCGCAGAAAGTATCGTTGCCACCAAAAGCTGGACGGGGGTTTGATAGTTTAGACTACAGGTGGCATCAGGATAAAGACTTGATAACAAACTATAGATAGCAAGCGATCGCTGTTTGATTGCCTTACTTGGCGATCGCTTGCCCGTTCTTTTTGCCTTGGCTGTTGGCTTTTGCTCTGGGTTAGCAGAAATATCACTCGCCATTCAGTTACTGAAATAGATTCTGGAAAAACGCCAAATTAACCGTATCTCTAACAATAATAAATACGCCCAGGCTAAGTAACAAAACCAAACCAGTTTGCATGATGCCATCTTGCAGTTTGCTAGGTAAAGGTTTTCCTGTAACTCCCTCTACGGTCAAAAACGCTAATTGACCACCATCCAAAGCAGGTAAAGGCAAAATATTAATAATTGCTAAGTTAATGCTGATTAAAGCTCCAAACTGAAACAAGTTACCCAGGTCGTTACGAGCAAGTTCTGCACCCACCGCGACAATTGCTACTGGTCCTGCAACCTGTTGCGCATTTTCACTAAAGTTACTTATTAGCTGCCAAAATCCTTTGATTGTTAGCTGAACGATTCTTTGAAACTCATTAGCTCCAGCAGCAAAAGCTTCAAGGAAATTACTGGCACGGCGACGCACAATATCTCCGTTGGGTGCTAACATTACGCCAATTTTACCTTTACCATCTTGTCCTGCCTCTGGCACAACATCTAAAGTAACAGTCTCAGTATCTCGCTTGATCGTCAGCTCTAAAGGTCTATTGGGTGATTTTTGAATAGTTTTTCTCAAGTTTTCCAGCGCATTGGCTGAATCGTCCAATTTTACATTATCGATTTGCAAAATAATGTCTCCAGGCTTTACTCCCGCTTGAGCAGCAGCAGATTCAGCTTCATTCAATAGCTGTGGTACTAATACTCCTGGCTGGTAATTAATCTCCTGAAATCCGATTGTGGCTGCTTGACCGACCAACAGAAAATAAGCAAAAATCAGGTTAGCAATTACCCCAGCACTGATAACAATAGCTCTGTCTAGTACAGGACGATTACGTAGTAAATTTGGGTCATCTGGCGGAATGCTGCTGTCGGGATCGTCATCGGGAAAACCCACATAACCCCCCAAGGGAATAGCTCTCACTGCATACTCTGTTTCTGAACCCTGGTATTTTAACAGAGTAGGTCCAAATCCAATCGAGAAACGGTTGACTCTGATTTTCTGTAACCGTGCTGCTGCAAAATGACCAAATTCGTGGACTACGATTAATAGAAGCACGACTGAAATCGCCGCTAATACTGACATATTTAAGAATATTACTTTTATTAGTGTTTTCTACGATTTACTATTTTAGAACATTCTTCTGCCTCAATAAGTAATATAAGGAGTCTTACAGTGAGCGATCGGTTAATTTGGCAGCAAAATAGCAATGATTCTCATAATGCGGATCATCTTTCGGCGATCGCTAATTGGTGGTCGAATTTAGCAGCAAAAGAAGTTGTTTGGCGACAAAGGTTGATCCCCGCCAGTGGCGATCTGCAAGATGTTGATTGGCAACCGCAAAAGTTTGATGAGAAATTCGTGTTGCAAACACCTCAACTTAGAGGAATTACCATTTATTGGTGCAACAATAAAACTACAGAGGAACGCAACATTACTCCGAATAAGCTGGAATTGGATCTCAGACAACAACAGCTATATGTTTTTCCTCAATCTCAGTCTCAGGTAGTAATTAGTGTTAGTTTGCCAAAAACTGTCTATCAAAAGCTTAATTTAGTCAATCCGCAAATAGCAGCCACGGCAAAAGATCATAACGGGATAATATTATTGCGAGACGAAGCACAAAAATTGGAAATAACGGTGACTCTCGATCGTGAGAGATTAAATCAGTTGCTAGACCGCTTCAAAAATACAGATAATTAATCAATTACTAACCAACCTATGAATGAATTTTGGGATCGAGTTCTAGACTTCTGCGTTCAAACTACCGAGCAGGTGAGCGATCGCCTGATGCAAGATTTTGGTAAGATTCAGGCAAGTGAAAAAGAAGATGGCAGTTTGGTGACTCAGGCGGATAAATGGGCAGATGAGCAGATTAGAACGGCGATCGCTGATACTTTTCCCGATCATGGGGTTGTGACCGAAGAAACCGTCCAGATTTTTCCTAAAAACGATTGGTGTTGGATTGTCGATCCCATAGACGGTACGACTAACTTTACTCGTGGTGTGCCGATTTGGGCAATTTCTCTTGGTTTACTTTATCAAGGAACTCCCGTCTTTGGTTTTGTTTATGTACCGCCTTTGAAGCAAGCTTTTCATGGCTATTGGTATGGCGAGTCAGGACTATCTGGCTATACGGGTGCTTATCTCAACGATCGACCGATACATACCAGCCAAGACTTTCCTGGGGGAAGTCAATTGTTTAACCTTTGCGCTCGTAGTAAAGCTATTTTTAAACAGCCTTTCCCCTGCAAAGTTAGAATGCTAGGGGTTGCTAGCTATAACTTGCTCTTGGTAGCTGCGGGAGTGGCGATCGGCGGAGTCGAGGCTACACCCAAAATTTGGGATATCGCTGCGGTATGGGTAATTATTAAAGCTGCTGGGGGAGAATTTGTCTTCATCGACGACAAGCCTAGATTTCCTTTGGAGATCGGTCGTGATTATGGTGAAGTTTCTATTCCCAGCTTGGGGGTCTGTCGCAGCGAATTGATACCCAAGTTTAAACCTTTAGTTGAGTGTGTTTTGCCTTCTCGGAAATAGCAGTCCGCAGATGAACACAGCGATGCCCTAAAGGATTCCCTTCGGTCACGTGCGGTCTTGGGGGTTTCCCCCATGAGCAACTGCATCAAGAAGATAAACGCAGATGGTTTGTCTGTTTCCTACCAGTTCTCGGTTTTTAGTTGATAGGTAACCGAGAGTATAGTCATTCCAAATAAGAACCATACGAACAAATATACTCTATTCCCCATTCCCCATTCCCCATTACCCATTCCCCCGAAACGGTAACTTGAAAAAGTAAGGAAATTAATTAGAACGACTATAAATGACGACTGAGGAATAACAGCCGTCAACAGTTCAGGAATTGTAGTGGTAAATTGCTTATTCTTCGGTCATGCCAGAATTGTATTCGTTAAACGAGCGACGTTTTAGAACCTGAGATTCAGAGCGTGGTAGCAGATCGAAAACTTCCCGTAAGGCATCATCGATCTCTTCGTAGGGGACTTGTCCTTTGCCGTCATAAACGACCTTACCTTTTTGGTCGAGGATCACAGTTTCTGGGACAACGCCACTGTAATAGTAGGCTGGTTCTTCTGGGGTGTACTGATCTCGATCGGTAAAGGAATCAACACTTACGGGAATGATACTGGCTGCTCGACCGTAAAATTCTTGAATGCGCGTTACCAAACCTGAAAATTGTTTACAGTCACTGCTATCATCCACGTAAAATACTAGGATAGCTGGTTTTTCTCGTTTTAGAGAGGTCGGCAAATCCATGCGGGGTGGAACTAAAGAACCATTTCCTGCATATAAAATGTAAATGTTACCTTCGTAGCGATCGTCATTGATGCTAGCTGATGCGGGAGAAGACCAAAGAAAGAAGCCAGCGACTAAAATTAAACAACAGAGACTAAGCTTGGTTAAAGACCACAACGATCGTGATTTGTTTTGTCCGAGAAAGCGAAAAAGATGCTTAGGTTTAGAAGTCAACTTAAGTAGTTTGGTTAATATCATTCTAAAAATAAATTTTTTTAACAAAGCTCAATCGATAATTTGGAAAATACCTTACGTCCTCAGGCAAAGATCGATTTTAGATAGTTTCCAGTTTATCTTTCTTAGTAAACACTAAACTTGCTACTTTTGACTCTACTTAGCCTGTCTGTGGCACTCTCTCTATTTGGGCATAACCGCTGAATAAAAGCATTTTTCCCTCTGTTTCTAGACGATTTAGTCTTAATTTGACTCCATCGAGGTTAAATCGGTCTAAATCTACCATCTCGTTGAGGATTTCACCCAATGCCAGAGACAGTTTTTTTGAAGTTTCTTGTAACTCCGAGGATACGTCTTCTGGGTCAAATTGAACATTATCAAATTTAACTCTTCTACGTTTACCTATGGCTAAAGTGCAGTTGAGACTGACGGGAACGGTGGTATCGTCCCAACTAGCTTGGGCAAAAAGCTTTACTTTATTCTCTGGTAGTAGCTGTACTTCTACATCAGTAAAAGAAACAGGTTTACCTTCAGATATTGCTGTTAAAGCATCAGGAGTTAAATTCTCTAAGCGTTTTCTGACTAGATCTGCTTCAAAGGACTTGTTAATGTCAGCCTGAGATAGTCTTACCTGGGCGATCGCCTGAGTAGGCTGCTTGAGAGCGATCTTTCCTTGAACCGCAGAACCAAAATCTATTGCTACGGCATCAGTCTCGAAAGACATTTCTTCGGTGCGAAACTGTTTGCGGATTACCAAACCGCGACCACTCATTTTAAAGCTGTCAATCGTTCCCTGTAGTAATTTGCTAGAAGGATTGCATTTTACCGCTACTTCTACCGACTCGCTACGAGTAAATAGATGACGGATTGTGTTGCTTGCGACAGTATTGATGAGGTTTTCGCCCCAATCTCCGCCTTTATTATTACCAAATCCGACAAATCCACCAAACATAAAGCTATAGATTGAGTTACTATTACCTTGTAACAAATTATTAAGAAGACAGCAATTAAGATTGTAGCTCACTAATGGACAAAATCCAGTCTGTTACTAGAGCGTTGACTTGTTCGGGAATTTCATCGTGGGGACAATGACCAGCTTCAAGATAGTGTTCTGTCACCCGATCGTAATACTGTCTAAATTTTGAACCTTTTTCTCTGGCATTGATCCAGGGATCTTTTTCTCCCCACAAAATTAGTAGAGGACATTGCATTTTACCTAATAGTACATCTACTTTTTCTCCTTGGGGGGTTTTGAATACGGCATTAAAAACGTCTGCTGCACCGCGATCGCACGAAGGGCGATAGATATCTTCTACCAACTGGTCGGTTATGGCATTGCGGTCGTAATAGACTTGATTTAGTGTCTTACGAATTATAGAACGACGACGGACATATTGAAACAACAAAAAACTTGCCCAAGGCTGTAAGAGAATCGATCTCATCAGCTTACCGACTGAATTAGAGTAAGTTTGAGTCGAAGTGACCTCAGTATCGGAAAAAGGTCCAGCACTATTAATCAAAATCAAACCTGCCGTAGACTGGGGATATTCTGCTGCTACGCAAAGACAGGCATAACCTCCTAAAGAATTACCTGCCAACACGGTAGGCTGACAGATAACTTCAGTAATAAAGTCCTGTAGCTGTTCTCGCCAAATACTGCCACTATACTCTTGTTTAGGTTTAGCCGATCGCCCAAAACCTAAGAGATCGATCGCCCAAACCTGAAACTGTTCTTGTAATTGAGCAATATTCTTGCGCCAGTGATCGGTAGATGCTCCAAAACCGTGTACTAGCAGTAGAGGCGGTTTGGCAGACTGCTTTTCTCCCGCACATACATAGTAAATCGAGTTGCCTCGCCACTGCCAGTATGTCCCAGGAAATTGCATCGTTGGTGGAGAAGTTATCGGCATTTTCAAATCAAAGCTAGTTCTTATTAACTTGTGTTAACTTTTTTATTGTACAGTTTACTTTGGTCAAAGTTCTTTTTGTTGATAAGCAGTTGCTAGCTCGATTACAATTAAAAACTATAGCTATTGGCTTACCGATAAATTTGACTAATATAATCCTGAGTTCAGATGGATGAGGATCGAATTAAAATTAAGTATCATAAGTAAGTGATTTATAAAAGTTAAGATTACTTGCAAGCGACATTCAAAACCTGATGTAGCTCGTTTTTGAGCAGTCACAGAAATCTTTAATCCCTAAATAATAATAACGGGAACAATTTAAACAATTTAGTAAAAGTAAAAGGAATTTTAAAGGAGAGATCAATGTCCTTGGGAACTTCTGTAATCAAAAAAAGCTCAACCTCAACCGTGCGAAAACACGCACCTCGCTATAAGGTGCTGCTTCATAACGATGATTTTAACTCGATGGAGTATGTGGTACAGGTTTTGATGCAGACTGTCGGTGGAATGACTCAACCCCAGGCAGTCAACATCATGATGGAAACTCACAACAGTGGTGTAGGGTTGGTGATCACCTGTGCTTTGGAACACGCAGAATTCTATTCAGAAACTCTGTTGAATCACGGTTTAACCAGCACTATTGAGCCTGATGAGTAATTAGTCTATTTTTTTGGTTACATAATTAATTGCCAATTACACCAGATTTGCGGAAAATATCGAGTTTTACAGCACCAGTGAGATTGTTAATTTTCATTGGTGTTTTGTCTATTTTATGGCTGCCATTAGCAATTCCGATTTATTGGCTACTGCGTTACGATTCCAATCTCGCTAGCATTTTAACTATGGCTTTGCTGTTTGTTGAGTTGCTATTTTTCTGGAGATTTTGGGGCAAATCGGTACACAATGAAGCACATATTTTTGCTCGCTACGGTTTAGTAAGAAGTAGCAGAAATAGCCAAGAGTTTCTTAAGGGTTTAGCAATTGGCTTATGGTTTTGTTTGGGCTTGTTTATTGTCGAAGCACTATTAGGTTGGATTGAGGTTACTACACCCTCGGCTAGTTTGCTAAAGATTGTGGTTGAAGGCTGGTTGAGTGCGGTGGGCATTGGTTTAGCAGAAGAATTACTGTTTCGTGGCTGGCTATTAGACGAATTACAGCGAGATTACGACAAAAAAACCTGCATTTATCTTAGTGCTACTATCTTTGCCTTAGCTCACTTTCTCAAGCCAATTACAGAAATTATCCGCACTGCGGTAACTTTTCCTGCTTTAGTTTTATTGGGAATAGCTTTGGTGTTGGCTAAATATCGGCATGGCGATCGCTTGGGAATTTGTATCGGCATCCACGGGGGGTTGGTCTGGGGCTACTATATTGTTAATGTTGGTGAATTGATTGAGTATAGCGATCGCGTTCCTGTTTGGGTTACGGGTATTGATGGGAATCCGATCGCGGGAGTAATGGGATTGATTTTTTTAGCTGGTTTGACTTTGATCGTGTCCACAGATGAACACAGCGATGCAGCGCGGTCTTGAAGGTTTCCTTCTTAGAGCGATATCCGAAGGTGTATCCTTTAGGACTGCATCAAGAAGATGAACACAGATGGGGTTATCTGTGGGTTGTGTTTGTTTGTGGGTTTTGGATAATTCTTTTTATTTGAATTTTTGGTTGACCGAAGTTGATAAGCAGACAGAGGTTTAAGCCACTAGCCTTGAGGTAGTTAAGACACTGTGCTTGATGTTTATTTTCTAAAGAGTTTAAGGCTTTAAGTTCTACTAAAATAGATTTTTCAACTAAAATATCGGCAAAAAAGTTACCGACAACTGTTTTTTTATAGTAAACAGATATGGGATATTGAGCCTGGACATCTAATCCAGCTATGCTCAATTCTCGTACCAAGGCTCTTTCATAAACCTTCTCCAGAAAACCACAACCCAAAACATTACTCACCTCAAAAGCACAACCAATAATTTTCTGTGTCAAATCATTCAAATCCGCTTGACTACGACTCATCCCATCAAAAGCACAAAACACAAATCATCAAACCATAACACACTAATCTCGATACCAACCAACAAACCCATCTGTGTTTATCCGTGTTCATCTGTGGACTATTTATCTTCTTCAATTGCCCGTAGCGCAGCCTTAATCAGCTGAAAATAAGGTGCTTTAGTTACATCAACCTGTTTAGCTTCCTCTCTAGATTTACCAATTAAACCAGTGCGATCGCCTTTACTGACGGCTAAAACATTACCGCGATCGTTTCTGATCCGAAGTTCTGCGGAAGATTTACTGCATACATAGATTCTGCTGTTATAAGTAAACACTGCTTTTTGAACGTTATCTTTAGCGCGCTTATTTGAAGCAGCGATATTATCATTCGATTCTCCTTGAGGCAGTCTGACTCCAACTAATTCTAGTTCGATGTTGGTATTACCCTGCCAATGGTTTTCTTTTAATTTGTAAGCAATATCTAAACGTTCTGGTAAAGGACAATACTCACCCCATCGCCAAGCTAGGGCTTTAATTTGAGTCGAACTGTCAGCTTCTTGTAAGGTCAACTTAAGGTGACTTTGACTTTTGCCGATCGCTCTTTGCTCGATAACACTTACATTAGGTGTCCAGAATACAGGAGTGCTGTTGCCGATCCCCCAGGGCTGCAATCCTTCGATCTGTTCGTAGAGTTGGTAATTAATTTGTCCTAAGCTAGCCTGAGCGTCTATTTTAACCAAGGGCTTGAGGTGTTCTATCTCCAGACATTTATGAGCAAACTCACTCAATCTTTGCTTTACCTGTTCTAAATTATCCGCAGGGAAACTAAAGCCTCCTGCTGCGCGATGTCCGCCAAACTTACCCAACAAATCGCTGCAATAGTTGAGAGCATCAAATACGTTAAATTCGTCAATGCTTCTTGCCGATCCGCGAATCATGGAAGGAGCTGCGTCTGATTCTGGTTCATCATCCTCGTAAGTACCAATAAATACAGGCACGCCATAACGTTCTACCAAGCGGGATGCAACAATGCCGATTACCCCATGATGCCACCCCGCCGACACTACGACTAAAACCCGATCGCTTTTCCAGGGAAGGGGTGTATTTTCCACCAGGGCGATCGCTTCTTGTTCTATTTGTTCGCATAGCTGGCGACGCTTTTGATTAATTCCCTCGCATTGGTATGCTCTTTCTAATGCCACCTGGGGATCTTCGGTAGTCAATAGCTCGATCACCATCTGGGGATCGCCAATCCGCCCCACCGCATTGATTCTTGGTCCTAGGCGAAAGCCAATATCGTCGGGCTTTAGTTGTTTTTGTGCTTCATCTACCCCCGCTACCTGCATTAATGCCTGAATACCGAGTAGTTGGGAATTGGGTAAGGCGCGTAAACCTCTTTTCAACCAACGGCGATTAACTCCCGTCAGGGGAGCGAGATCGGCAATTGTTCCCAGGGTAAATAGTTCCATAATCGGATTGGTCAAACCCTTGAGCTTGCCCAAACTTTGAGCTGTGGCGATCGCCAAAACATAGGCTACGCCAACTCCTGCTAGTCCTTTGTAGGGAGAGCTATCTGACAATAATTTGGGGTTAAGAATTGCATCTGCTGGGGGAAGTTTTTCTGGTAAGTCGTGATGATCGGTAATAATCACGCTCAAGCCGAGATCGATCGCCCTGGCAATAGGCTCATAGGCAGAAATACCGTTATCCACCGTCAGAATCAAACCCACTCCATGTTCGGCAAATTCTTCGACGATGCGATTATTGATCCCATAACCGTCTTTCATGCGACTGGGAATGGCATAGTCTACCTTAGCTCCTAAATGTTTTAACGCTCTCAATAGTAAAGCAGTACTGGTCATGCCGTCAGCATCATAATCCCCGCAGATAGCAATCTGTTCTTCATCGGCGATCGCTGCTTCGATCAGCTCGACGCTGGTTTTTAAATCTTTAAATTCTGCTAGGGGAGAGGGTAAACTCTGGGATTCTGGTTCGATATAGGTGTGGGCTGCGTCGGGAGTAGCAATATCTCGATTGATAATTATCTGAGCTACTAGGGGCAGCAAGCCAGTCGAAACGCTTAATTCTAAAGCGCGTTCTGGTTGAGGCTTGGCAATCTGCCATCTTTGGTTGGGTAAACGTCTGCGAATCGGGCGATAATCTGGGGATTGGCGATCGCTCATTCTGTAAATCAAGATCTATATGGGCAATCCAAAGTATAGCAAGATTAGCTTTTAGCCCTAAGTTTAATAATTAAAGATCTGACTCTAATTCAAAATCAAGTTCTAGCTCGGATTCAATCAGCTTTTGTAGCTGTTGTTCCCAGTCTTGTCCTAGCTGCACTGTAATATCTGACTTTAAAACTCCAGTACTTTCTACTACTACTTCTCCTACACCCAAAATCGAACGCACCTCTTCGGCAGCATCATCGTCTCCCGATTGAGCAATTACTCTAGTAGTGGGCAAAGGATCTTGCCAATTCTTACTGGCAAATACTCTTCTGTAGCCTGCCTCTCGCAGCAAATCTAAAGCAGACTGTAATGTTTCTGAATCTTTGATGCTATTCTGTACCGCAATTTTCAGGCGAGGGTTACTAACGTCTGGTACACTTTTCAAGCTGGCATAGCGATGGGGCGAGATCTCCTCATTGTTTTGTTCTTGAGGCAAATTAAAATGCTTAGACATCAACTTGTTGATGCCCTTGTGGTTAGGTAGCCAGTAGCTAACCCTCTCATCTCCACTATTAAAGTCTCCAGGCAGCATCATCATCTTAATATCAGATCTATCAGTTTTCGAGGCGAAGTTAGACAAAGCCATTAATTCTCTGACGGTCAAATTGGTATCCAGATGAGATTGAATTACCGAGAGGATTTTGGGTATTTTAACCACGGTGGCGGGTTTGAGTGTTTGCTCCACTGCCGATCGCATCAGCATTTGCTGGCGTTGTACTCTAGAAATATCGCCGTAGTTGTCATATCGATAGCGCAAAAACTGCATAGCTTTGTCACCATCTAGGTGCTGAATGCCTTTTTTGAGGTCGATATAAAGATGCTGGCTAAAATCGTTATATTTCATGTTTTTGGGTACATTAACCGTGACACCGCCCAAGGCATCAATCAGTTTTTCAACTCCCTGGACATTGACCCTTACATAGCGATCGATATTAATTCCACCCAACAATTCGCTAGTAACACTTGCGGTTAAGGCGGGACCACCATAATCATTGGCATGATTAATTTTTCTGACTCCATAGCCTTCTATATAGACGCGAGTATCTCTGGGAACAGAAAGCACCGACACCTTCTCTTTTTCAGGGTCAAACCGCAGCAATAGAATGCTGTCGCTGAGACCATCAAAAGAGTTGACTAAATGATGATAACCAACGTCTTGTTTTTTGTATTTAATTCCTTTCTCCTCTAAATCTGAGCTAATTACTTTAATACCCAAAACCAAAATATTTACGGGGCGTTTTAGTTCTGGTAGATTGAGGTTTTTTGCAGTTACGGTTTCTGCCTTACTAAAAACTTTTTGTTCTTCATTGCTCAATTCTGCTTGCTGTAGCGGAGAAGCAGTAGACATAGCAACGGCAAGGAATGCACCAAATGCTGCTGAGACTAGAGATACAGTTGTCAAGCCCAGACCAACTAAAATCGCTCTTTTTTTATTCAATTTTCTCTTGTGGTTTGAAGAGTAGGTAGTCGAATCAATTCGAGCGGTAGGTTGTCTTCCCGAAGGATTTGATTGGTAAGCTTTTCTAACTGGCACTCTTTTATCCTCTCGCTAAATAAGAAAGTAAATTATAGTTTTTAACTGAAAATAAGGAAAATTTGAATGTATATAGATACAAGTATAATTCAAATAATAATAGCAGTTATTTAGCAGTTATTTAATCGAAAAAATATCTAAAACCAAGTTTGTCATCAAAATAAGATTAATTAAAAGGCTGGTTCTGGCTGTTGGTTGCTATCTAGCAAAAAACAATATTTGATTTTGAGCTTGTCAGAGCAACAATTTAGCTGATTAAAGATTGTATAGCTGTATTATTTTGCCATAATAATTACAAAAATCAATTCATTTCGTCAGTTGGTAGCTGGCTTTTCCCCAAGCGAGTCATCAAAAAAGTACAGGTGATAAAATATCCCGTAGTAATAATGGCATTGGCATATAGTAGGCGAAAAGAGGTGATTTCCGAAGCATTTGCTGCACCCAAAGAACATAAAGAATAGCAACTTAACCAAACTAAAAGTAAATTAATTGAAAAACGGCTAATTTTCTGTCGCTCGCGATCCTTAGACGAATTATCAGCAATATTGTTCTGGCGATATAGAGTCCAAACGGCAGGAATTACTCCCACAACGGGTAATAAATAAATCCAGAGCTTGAGATGTTGCTCTGTTCGTCTTTGGAGCTGAGATTGACGGTTCATTGTTTCTTTACTAAGTAATATCTGATGAAAAAATCATTTGAAGATGAGGTAACGGCGATTATCTTAGCTGGAGGAGAAAGTTCTCGTATGGGCAAAGACAAAGCCTTGTTAACTATCGGTAATGATACTTTGCTGTCTCGAATTTGTCTGGTTGCCAAAGAATGTACTAATCGGGTTTATGTAGTCACGCCTTGGATTGAAAAATACCAAAATGTTCTACCCTCGAATTGTCAGCTAGTTAGAGAAAAGCCGATCATGGATTGTCGCTCTAATACCCCCACGATTGGTTTTGCCCAAGGACTACGGCTAGTTGAGACAGAATGGGTATTATTACTCGCCTGTGATTTACCTCGTCTATCTTCGTCTCAAGTAAAACAGTGGTTACCAGCTTTGGCAACAGTGTTACCCACAGAAATCGCCCTGTTACCAAGAAATTCTCAAGGATGGGAGCCTTTGTGTGGTTTTTATCGTCAAAGCTGTTTGTCCTTGTTAGAGACTTACATCAAAGATGGTGGCAGGTCTTTTCAGTCATGGTTGGCAAAATATCCCGTTAAAGAATTACCCCTTAGCGATCGCACCTGTTTATTTAACTGCAACACTCCTGAAGATTGGAAGTTATTCAAGGACGGGTGAGGGTGGGCCAAATAGCAGGAGCAGCAAGAGTCGCAAAAGCAGTAAAGTTCTGTCTAAAATTGTGGGACTCTCAAGATCTTAGTAACCAAAAATATAAAATAATAATTGTTAAAATGAACGGCTTTAAACAACATGGCAAAACCTACTCAAGCACATTTAGAACGCACGGTAAATAAAAACGATCCCTTGGAAGTTAGACAGCAAACTCTAAGTCAGATGCAGTATTATATGGGGGCAAAATTGATTGAAGTTAGGGTAGACCCCCAGGCGGTCATGTATCGCTGGTCAATTGAAAATAAGGAAGACCAGCAAATCTGTACTCTTAGTGCCTTTTGGGGAGAATCGAGAACCAAAATTCTGTCAGGAAAAGAACCATTACAAGGTAAAGAGCTAGCTAATTGTGCCAGAGCAAATGCCTCTGCTGGATTAGAAAAAGCAGCCGAACTATGTGGATTTGGCTCAGATACCAAACGTTTTCAAACGGCACTAAAAGAGACAGCTCAAGAATTAGAACTGTCTGCTGAATCTTTTAAGAAATTACTGGCTTAGCGGGACTTAAACTGATATGGACTCTTCCACTAAACTTCGGTCAACGCCCTGAGATATATTGTCAATCTGAGAATCTTCCAACTTGACTGGAGTTAAATTTACCGCACAAGCTTTTAATTCTGGCTCTAGAGATATAGGACAAGCTTCTGGGTGAGTCAGGGAATTAGCTTCGCCGTTGTCCGTCCACAGTGCGCCCCAGTGCATCGGGATAAAGACCGTACCAGGAATAATTGCCTTGGTTACTCTGGCTGCAAAACGCCCCACTCCCCGTCGCGATCGCGCTTCTACCATGGTTTGTTCTTCAATGCCTAATTTAGCTGCGTCTTTGGGGTGAATTTCAATAAATGATTCGGGTTGCTTTTTCATGATTTTGGCAATGCGCCCCGTGCGTGTCATGGTGTGCCAGTGTTCATAGAGGCGACCTACGGTCAGGACAAAGGGATAGGCAGCATCGGCTGGTTCTGCCAGACCTTTGGAATGGAAAGCCGAGAATTTTGCCCGTCCGTCGGGGGTATTAAATCTACCGTCGGTGTAAAGTCTTTTAGCTGTTATGGTTTCGTCTTTCTCTCTAAACAGATTGGAAAATAAGCCTTTGGTTTCTTCTTTAGGGTCGTTTCCTGCCGTATTACAAGTCAAGGCATTGCTGTCTAAATCATTTGCCTCTTCCAAAGGACAGGGCCACTGGATCGCCCCCTGTTGGCGTAATCTGCCATGACTCAAACCACTCATGTCGCAGGGACGACCCTGGGTCAACTTGACAAACTCTTGGTAGACTTCGGCAGAGTTGGCAAAATCGAATTCTGTGGTAAAACCCAGACGGCGACCAACTTCGGCAAAGATCTCCCAATCTGGTCGGGCTTCCCCTGGAGCAGGACGAAACTGGGGACAGAGAGTTACTACCCTTTCGGAATTAGTCATGATTCCTGTCTTCTCTCCCCACTGGGCTGCGGGTAGAACTACATGAGCAAAGCTGGCTGTTTCCATCGGATAGTAGGCATCTTGTACGATAGTAAAGGGCGATCGCCACAAGGCTTTTTTGGTTCTGACTAAATCGGGCATACTTACGGCAGGATTAGTCGCTGCCACCCACAAGACCCCCACTTCTCCTGTTTCCAAACCCGTAATCATACTCCAGGCATCTTTGCCAGGAACGGGGTTGATCCTACCAGGGGGCAACTGCCAAACTCGCTCCACTTCGGCACGATGTTGGGGATTTTTAATTACTCGATAGCCAGGAATAATATGAGACAGACCTCCTGCTTCTCTTCCCCCCATGGCGTTAGGCTGTCCCGTTAGGGAAAATGGTCCCGCTCCAGGTTTACCTATGTTTCCCGTCATCAGGTGCAGGTTAATGATGGTGCGTACCTTTGCCGTACCTTCAGAAGACTGATTGACTCCCATCGACCACAAAGACAAGACTTGCTCCGATTCTGCCCAATAGCGGGCTGCTTGTTCTAAATGATCGATGCGAATACCGCAACGACGGGCAACTAGTTCGGGAGGATAGTTTTGAATTACCTGGGTAAAATTACTAAAGCCTTGGGTACATTCATCAATAAATAGAGTATCCAGTTCTCCCCAACGCAGCAACAAATGAGCAATGCCGTTGAGCAGATCCATATCTGTGCCAGGCTGGATTGCTAGGTGTAAGTCAGCATCCTTGGCTGTTTTGGTTTCGCGAGGATCGACTACGATCATTTTCACCTTGCGGTTTTTCTTGTGGTGCATCCGCAAACGATTGTAAACAATGGGATGGCATTCGGCAGTATTAGTCCCAATTAAAAAAGCACAGTCGGTTAATTCTAGATCGTCATAGCAAGCAGGAGGCCCGTCTGAACCAAAGCTTTGAATATATCCTGCTACAGCCGAAGACATACAAAGGCGAGAGTTGGCATCAAAGTTATTCGTACCCAAACACCCCTTAAGCAATTTCTGGGCAATATAATAGTCTTCGGTTTGAAACTGTCCCGAACCGTACATACAGATGGCTTCAGACCCTTGAGTAGCCTGGACTTCTTTGATTCGATGGACAATGCGATCTAGAGCTTCATCCCAGCTAACACGACGAAACTCTTCATCTAGAGAATTTCGCATCATCGGATATTTGAGACGGTCTTTATCTAAGGATTCGGCGATCGTGCCACCCTTGACACATATTTTACCTTTGCTGGAAGGATGAGAGCGATCGCCCCTAACTGACCAAATAGGGTTTCCCTGACTATCTCTATTGGTAGCTTTACCCGATTGGGCGGGAGGCAATACTTCTAAACCGCAGCCAACTCCACAATAAGGACATAGGGTTTTTGTTGGTTCGCTCACTTCTCTTCTCTCCCAGTTAAATATTTATAGGTATTAAAAGGTTTCTGCTGATTTTTAAGGTTATATTTGCTTATATCGTTGAGTTCAACTTGATTGCTGTTAACAACAATACCCAATTAAACTCTTCTTAATTTTTCTTAACTAGTTTAAACAACCAAAAAGTGCTGAGAAAACCTAATAGATATTCCCAGCACCAAAGCATTTCCAAACTACCGAGCCTTTAGATTCTTTCAGGCTCTAAACTAGGCTCAGGTATCGCTATATCTTCGCTATCACCCATATGCTGAGCAGCAAACGAGTCTTTTGGTTCTTTCATAAAGAACACACACAAGAAAGCAACGATTAATCCTGCAATACCCAGAACCTGGAAGAAACCAGCATTTACAGCAGACATAACTGCTTCCCCACCATTGGCAGCCTCCGATGATTCAGTCAAGAGCAAGCGAGTTGTCAGGTAGGCTACTGCACCCACGTTTCCATAAGCACCCACGTTACCAGCAATTTGCCCTGTAATGCGCGGTTTAACCAGAGGAACCATTGCAAAGGTAGAGCCTTCTGAAGCCTGGACGAAGAACGAGCAAGCCATAGTTAGCAATACCGCCAAAGGTAAGGGCCAGCTACTGCCCACCTGCCCCATCAACAGGTAGCCGATTCCCATTCCCGCAGTGAGTACTACCATCGTCCACTTACGACTGCCCACAGTATCGGAGATAATTCCGCCACCAGGACGAGAGACTAGGTTCATAAAGGCATAGCTAGAAGCGATAATCCCTGCTGTTGCTTTGTCCAAGCCAAAAGTTCCCTCAAAGAAGGCGGGTAACATAGTCACTACCGCTAATTCCGAACCGAAGTTAACAATGTAGGTCAATTCTAGAAGAGCAACCTGCTTGAATTCGTAACGATCTTGCGGAGGATAACGTTTGCGTCCAGCCAAAAGATCTTTATTAACTACCCAACAGTTATAAGCTTGGAAAGCATATAGACCAGCCAAGACTAGCCAAGCGATCAGCATTCCACCTGTAGTCAAGAAGTTCACCTTAGTCAATCGCCAAGCTAAGACGCAGAGAATTAAGGTTAGAGGTAGGTTCATTACCATCAAGAACCAGAAGTCTCTTTTAGAAGTAACTTCCATACCTCTGGCACTACGAGGACGACGATAAACTCTTCCAGGAGGAGTATCGCTAACGCTAAAGTAGTAGATTACACCGTAGAGAGCTGCAATAATTCCACTACCAGCGATCGCAGCACGCCAATTTAAAATATCAGTATTAAATGCGGGAAAAAATAGAATTTTGAAGCTTTCAGGCACGCCAAAGTTAAATGCCCCTGGTAAAAAGCTCAGTAATGCTGCAAAAAGAACCATGGTGAAGGCAGAAAAAGCCGAACCGAAGTTGCCCCAACCACCATAGATACCTTCTGCCGTACCTACATCTCTGGGAGGAAACCATTCAGCTACCATACGAATACCGATTACAAAGCCAGCACCGACAATCCCCATCAATAGACGACCTAGAACGAGCTGGTTGAAATCTTGCGCTGTAGCAAAAATTAAACAGGGAATTGCTGCATAGATTAATAGTAAAGAATAGGTCAAACGAGGACCATATTTATCCAATAACATCCCAATAATGATTCGTGCAGGCACTGTCAATGCTACGTTACACAAACCAATAGTTCCCAACTGGGGTTTGGTCAGCCCAAAATCTTGCCCGATAGTAGTAGCAAAAGGCGGAAAATTGAACCAAACAACAAACGATAAGAAAAATGCAAACCAAGTCATGTGAAGGATTTTATACCTTCCTTGAGTTGCCTTACTAAATAATTCAGCTAAAAACACTTTTATGTCTTCCCTAAGAATCCAAAACTACAGCAGTCAAAATTAAGAGACTAAATACTAAAATGCGAACTATATATATCTATTTTTTTGCTTTAAAGCTTACCTATTACATAAGTGATAGTTGCTATTTAAAATATTTGCCCCTCTAACATCTATCTGACTATATAAATTGCATATAGGTCTTTAGATGTATTGAACTAGAGGTAATAATTGCACTTCAAAAAATGATTTATCGTATATTTAGCTACAGAAACCGACTAAAAGGGCTGGTTTTATGCAGTTCTTACATAGCATATATACTTTTGTTACATGAGATTAGCTGCAAGCTGTTTGGCATGACCTCAAAGTATTGTAGGCAAAGGGTTTTGGTGATTTGAGGTACGGAATAATTGATCGACTTTGAGTTTAATTGATTACCTAGTAAGCAATTTTTAACAGTCCAGTAATACGAGGTACGAAATTAATAAGAGGAATCAAGAGTTAGTCAAAAACTGGCGTTGAGAGACAAATTTGAGAAATGACAAGATAAAATTCAAGAACTTTTAACTCAATCAAGCCAAATTATTGTTTTAGTGAGTGGTTACTGCTGAGGGAAAATGTTTTGTTTGAATTGAAAATAGTCTGTAAAATCGCTTTGTAATAGAGCTGCGTAATTTTTTGCCAGCTAAACCGTAGGGCATTTTGCCGTGGTTGTTGTTGCCAATCCCAATGTACTTCTAGGGCATTTTGAAGAGATTGAGTATAGACATCGGGGTTAGTGACATCGCAGGTTGTGCCACCGTTGCCAATCAAATAACGGCGAACGGCATCATCGGTTGCCACGACGGGTAAACCACTAGCCATTGCTTCAATGTATGTTAATCCATGAGGTTCTTGTATCGAGGCTGAGGTAAAAACATTAGCGCCACGGTAAACCTGAGGCATTTGAGCATAGGCAAAGGCTCTAATTTGAAATCGCTCTCTACCCAAAAGGCGATCGCCCAAATCTTGGAAGTAATCGCGGTCAATACCATTGCCACAAATCAATAAGCTGGCATCAGGAAGGCGAGAAACAGCCTCAATAGTTAGTTCAATTCTCTGGTTGCGATCGCGATTTAAGGGGGCAACACATAATACGGTTGGTTTAGGTAAGCCTGTAACGATTGCTTTTCCTTCTGGAGTGAATTCTCTAGGATCGACACCATATGGAATCACATTTAAGACCTGGTTGGGAGCTAGATTACGAGCCTGATTAGCAGCTTCGGGATTGATTAGAATTAAGCGATCGGGTTTTAGGGCAAGATTACGTTTGAGACAATTACCACAGTTTGCCAGACTATTATGTTCGGTAAACATAATTGGAGTGCCTTTAATAGCCCTGACGCAGGTGGCAACAAACAAACCACCATAATCATTCTGAGGAAAAATCAAGTCTGCGGGATTTTTGAGTAGATAAGCGATACAGGGAAAAAAGCTAGTTAGATGCTCGATCGCTATTTCAGGACGGCTGAACCATTTCTTTAAAACACAAGCAATTAAAGGATGGTTAGCTATACCATGAATATTACTGCGAGTTATCGATTTGATTGGACGACTAAATGAACCGCAGTCTGCACCACTAAGTAATTCTAGTTCTAGGTAATTATCCAGACGACGAGCTAGTTCGACGGCGAAAATCTCTGAGTTTCCCCAGCCGACCCCCGCGTTGGGATGAATCATTACAATTTTAGACAATTTTAGACACCTGATTGTATGGATAAACAAAAAGTAGAAGTGCTGGCTGTTGTAATTAAATGCTATTGCCAAATTAATTTTTATTCTGTTGTTTTATTGCTGTATTTTTTATCCAATAAATTAAACACTGGTTGCGAACTAAACACTTAATTAATCATTATCTTTGCTCAGCAAAATGCCAGCAAATTTTGCAATATTTTATGCCGTTGCCAAGTTTAATATCAATTTTTCCTATTAAAATAACGGTGATTTTTAAACTAAACCGTATCTAGTTTGAGCGTTCTAAAGTATTTTTAGAGGATTAAGCAAATCTCAAGCATCGAGACTGTACCTTAACTTATTAAAATGAGAATTGCTATACGACCTTAATTGGTAGCTAACTCGAACTGATTCATTTCTAAATCAAAAATAATGTCTTGGGGTTTGTTTGATTTGATATTACCGACCTAATAACTAAAAATGTATCAATACCAATACCTTTAATCCGTAAAATTATCTAAGAAAAAATACTGAGATTGTTTTCAGGCACAATCATAATCGCTCAAAATAAAATTGGCAACAATAATCTTTCCTTAGGTTTTTCGAGACTTTGTATTGAGTTACTATGACAAGTTGTTTCATCACCTGAAACTAAAGATAATAATGCAAGGTATTGTTCTAAAAGTGAACTTGTAAAATTGAATTATATGAAACAAGCTATACATCGTATTCTAGATGCCAATCTCGATCGCGCCAGAGAAGGATTGAGAATAATAGAAGAGTGGTGCCGTTTGGGTTTGAACCATCAACCCCTGGCTGAAGAATGCAAGCAAATCCGCCAGGAATTAGCTCAGTGGCACGGTTGGGAGTTGCGTCAGGCAAGGGATACCCCCAACGACGTGGGAACAGATTTGTCTCATCCTCAAGAAGAAGTGCGAGAGAGTATCGAACAGTTGCTTCAGGCAAATTTGTGTCGATCGCAAGAAGCTTTAAGAGTCTTAGAAGAATATAGCAAGCTTTATGAGCCAAAGATGGCAGTAGCCTGCAAACAGTTGCGCTATCGTGTTTATACGATCGAAAGCAGCCTATTCAACAATTATCGTTTTCAGCAATTACATAATGCTGCTCTATATTTAGTAACTTCTCCCGAACCAAAAATTTTCGAGGTAGTCGAGGCTGCCCTCAAAGGTGGCTTAACTTTGGTACAATACCGCGATAAAGAAGGTAAAGACAGCGATCGCCTAGAAAAAGCGCATCGGCTATGTCAGCTATGTCATCGTTATAATGCCCTGTTTATTGTTAACGATCGGGTAGATATCGCTCTGGCGGTAGATGCTGATGGAGTACATTTAGGACAACAGGATGCTCCAGTGGCTTTTGCTCGCGAACTTTTAGGTTCTCAGAAAATTGTCGGTCGTTCTACTACTAATAAACAAGAGTTAAACAGGGCGATCGCCGAACGCGCTGACTATGTCGGGGTTGGACCATTTTACGAGACTCCCACTAAGCCAGGTAAGGCAGCATTAAGTACAGAATATCTCGATTATGTCAAAGCAAAATGTCCCGTTCCTTGGTTTGCCATTGGCGGAATCAATCTAGATAATCTCGATGCAGTTCTAACCACAGGCGCACGAAGAGTAGCAGTAGTTCGCGCTATCATGCAAGCAGAGCAACCAACGCAAATTACTCGTCAGTTTTTATCTCAATTAATCAGACGGTAATTACGACCCGATCTAGTTAGATATATGTTGAACGCAACCAATACAATAAAAATACAGGTTAACGGTGAACCTCATACTTGCGTAGCCCAAACTTCTTTGCCCAAGCTGCTAAACCAATTAGAACTCAATCCTCGTTTGATCGCCGTAGAATACAACGGAGAAATTCTACATCGTCAATATTGGTCGGATACTCAGATGCAAGCGGGCGATCGCCTGGAAATTGTCACCATTGTTGGAGGCGGTTAAACCCTTTATAAAGATTAAATATACAGCTAACTGAACAAATAAATGAAAATGATTTTTAAACGTAAATTTTGGCTCAAATCTATTACCGCTCTATTGCTAGTTGGCGTTCTCGTCTTGGGTAACGCTAGTACGGCAATGGCTGCCCGTACTGGAGGCAGAATTGGCGGTGGCTCGTTCCGCGCTCCTTCCCGTAGCTATTCTACCCCTCGTGGCGGTGGCTATGGTGGTGGCTATGGTGGTGGCTATCGACCTGGCTATGGCGGTGGCGGTTTTGGGTTTCCCTTTTTGCTTCCCTTCTTTGGCTTTGGCGGTGGCGGTTTGTTCTCCATCCTGATCTTTTTTGCTCTAGCTAACTTTTTAGTGCGTGCCTTTCGTAGTGCGGGAGTCAGTGAAGATGGTGGCTATAGTGCTAGTTCCAAAGTATCCGTCGCTCAGGTACAGGTGGGCTTGTTAGCCAATGCCCGTGAATTGCAGCCCGAACTCAACCGTTTAGCTCTAACTGCGGATACCAGTTCGGCTTCAGGTAGAGCCACCGTAGTTCAAGAAGCAACCTTGGCTTTATTACGCCATCCTGAATATTGGGTATATGGGGCAACAGACTCACAAAAAGCTAGCTTAGAAGCAGCAGAAGCTAAGTTCAATCAGTTGGCTTTGACAGAGCGTAGTAAGTTTACTGACGAAACCCTAACCAACGTTAACAGCGTAATCGATGACAAATCGCAACAAGCTTTAGGGGGCGAAACAGAAGAAGGGGCAATTCAGCTTAGAGAAGGAGATTCTGGAGAATATATTATTGCTACGGTGATCGTTGGCGCAACTGGTAATCTAGATCTACCTAAAATTAATGGCTCGGACGATCTGCGTCAGGCATTACAGCAGGTTGGTAGCGTTGGCAGCGATCGCCTTTTAGCCGTAGAAGTTCTGTGGACACCTCAAGCAGATGGCGATACCCTGTCCTCTGATGATATCTTGGCGTACTATCCCAACCTCAAGCTAGTTTAGAGGATACAAATTCTGGCTACTAATCATAGTCACAATCTAATCAAATTTTCAGATCGGGTGATGTAAACAAAACTACTCGCCCGATTTTTTATAGCTCAAAAATTTGAATAAACAGTTAGGAAAGCTGGTACATTTGAGTATGGTTACAGATGGTTTTGTGGATTGACAAACCTTTAAAATAAATTTATAGATATAAAGGAGAATTTGACTTATGGACTGGCGTATATTGATAGTATTAGCGCCTTTAGCGATCGCTGCTAGTTGGGCAATATTTAACATTGGTTCTGCTGCCTTGGCGCAAGTACAAAAATACTTCAACAAAGAAGGATAGACAAGATATTGAGCTATTAGCTGTTAGCTGTTAGCCTCGAAGAAAACTGTTCGACCGACTAAGTGCTTATGTAGGTGTTAGTCGGTTTTCTAATGCTTTCTCTGACCAGCAACCTGATTCAACTCAATCATTCAATGGTGCTGCAACGCCTATTTCTTCCTCCTACTACGATAAAAATTACTCAATTTGGTCGGAGAAATGCCCAAATAATAGCCAATGATAACCAGTTGATTAATTAGAGTAGTTTTCCAGACTCCCAGCTTTTGCCAACGTCTACCAGAAGTAGTTACCGCACCAGGGACGATGGCGATTTTTCCTTTTCTTTTGACTCGCTTGATAAATTCAAAGTCTTCCATAATCGGTAGATCGGCAAATCCGCCTAAGTCTACAAAAGCCTGTTGAGTAATGAAGATTGCCTGATCGCCATAGGGGAGAGAGAGCAAGCGCGATCGCCAATTTACCAGCTTTTCGATCCAGCGCAAAGATTTTTCTTGTCCTGCAATAGCCAATTCAAATGCTCCTGCGATGACGTTTGGCTGTCTTGAAGTTTTAGTAACCAGAGTAATAAAGTTTGGTGGCAGTTGAGTATCGACATGGAGAAATAGCAGTAGACTTCCCTGGGCAACATTTGCCCCCGCGTTCATTTGGGCTGCTCTGCCTTTTCCCGCGATGACAATGACTCGTACTCCTAATTGTCGTGCTATGGCTACAGTGTTATCCTGACTTCCTCCATCCACCACGATTATTTCCACATTCGAGTACTGCTGTAGTTGCGTCAAAGCTTGTTTAGCGATCGCTGCTTCATTCAATACTGGGATAATGATGCTAATAATATCTTGAGCCATATTTGAACAATGAAGGACAATACTTGTAACTATCGAAGAATAATCAAACAACAGCTATTGTGTACTTTTTTAGCACTCTTAATACTGTTGGGTTTTATATCCCCAGCAATCGCTGCTTCTCTGGAAAATCGCATCGAACAGTTTCCTCAGTGGACTAGTAAACCCTCTTTAAAGCTTGCCAAAGGAGACTTAGAATATCCTGAGTGGATGGCTGGCACTTGGAACGTTACCAGCACTTTGGTAGAACAAGTAGCTCCTCTAGCACCAGATATTGTTACACCAGGGTTTGAAGATAATCAAAACTATCTAAATCGGGCGATCGCTTTTCAGGTCAGATTTGGCAGCGAATATGGTTCTTCTGCTACGGGGTTTTTCTCAACGTTCCAGCGGTTTCAGCCAATGATAGTGGCAGATCGGGCGTTTAATGGTGAAAAGATTGCTAGGGCATATTTGGGTGATGATAATGTTTATCGAGTCAAGATCGACCCCGACAATCCTAACCAACAGATAACTTTGTTGCGGGGCGAACGTAAGTTAATTTCGAGAATTACGGGAAGAAAAACCGAAATTCCCGCCGACAAGCGATTTATTGCCACTGAAGTTACCCAACAGCTATTTAGATCTCCTGAACGACTCTATCTCAATGAGGTGGAAACCACTGCAAGCTATCAGCTGTTAGATTCGGGAGACATTAGTGCCGAACAGATTACGGCAATTTACCTTTCTCCTCAAGATCCAGATTATTTCCGCGCAGGCGATCGCCCTGTAGCTCTATATCGCTATCATTTGGATTTGACCAAAAAGTCTTAAATATAAACTAATTTGCATGATTTGCTCGGAAAGATGGGAATTATAAGGTCAGTAGCTGGTTTCACGAATTGATTGACTGACTAATAGTTGAGTGGTTATGGATTACAAGCAATTTTGGTTTGGTAGTGTAATAGGATCTTGTCTGACGGTAGCTGTTCGGGTTAATAGTCAGATTATTCCTGACGGTACTACTATCGACACCTCGGTTTTGGGTAACTGCCAAAGTTCTTGTGAGATTACTGGGGGAACGGCTGCGGGACAAAATTTGTTTCATAGCTTCGGGGAATTTAATATTTCTGCTGGAGAACAAGTTTATTTTGCTGACCCTGGAGTAACTAATATCTTGAGTCGGATAACTGGAGTTAACCCTTCGGAAATATTTGGCACCTTAGGAGTATCGGGAGGAGACGCTAATTTATTTTTGCTCAACCCCAACGGAATGATTTTTGGGGAAGGTGCAGCCCTGGATCTCAATGGTTCGTTTTTTGCTACCACCGCCAACGAAATTCAATTTGGCGATCGCACTTTTTCTGCCAATCCCGAAGGAGAAGCTCTAGCACTATTGACGGTGAACCCCTCAGCTTTATTTTTTAACCAGATAGAGGAAAGTAGCTCGATTATTTTAAATGGAGCAAAGCTGGAAGTACCAGCTCAGCAAGACATCACCCTATTGGGGAAACAGATTGGCGAGCGTCCTGGAATTTCCCTAAAAAATGCAGCTATCAGTACCCAAGGGAACATTACTCTAGGTGCAGTCCAGGGTGATGCTGCCATTTACCTTGACAATAATTTGGAACTACAATTTTCTTCAGCTACTCTTAGTGGAGATATTACTCTTACCGAAGCATCAAATATACTTAGCAGCAGCTTGGATAATTCTGACACTCATGAAGTTAAGCTAGAGGTCAATAATTTAGCAATTGAAGAAAACTCAAGTATTACTACCCTGACAGAAGGTGCGGGCAACGGTGCAGACATCAACATCAATGCACGAGAATCGGTAAAAATTATCGGTCAAGACGATAATTTCCAGCAGTTTTTAGTAGGAAATTTTACTCCTGGAGGCAATATTGATTTTACTGATAGTGGATTACAGACTATTAGTTTAGGAGCTGGCAAGGCGGGAAACATTAAGCTGACAACTCCAAATTTGTTGCTCGATAACGGTGCGGGAATCATTAGCACTACTAGAGATCGAGGAGCTACAGGAGACATAATTGTCAATGTTGCCGATCTTACTGTCAGAGGAGCGGGGTTGTTAACAGGCTCTAGTACATTTAGCTTGGGTGATGTCGGAGAAATAGAGATCAATACTGAGGAATTGCTGGTAGAACAAGGAGGCGTTGTTTCTTCTTCTACTTTAGGTGATGGCAATGCAGGAAACTTAAGCATAACTGCTTCAGATTCAATTCAAATCAAACAAACCCCTGAAAATTCTATTATCCCTACTGGAATCTATACCAATACAATTTTTGGTAATGGTGAAGCTGGCAAGCTAAAGATCGATACGCAAAAGCTAATTGTGCAAGAGGGAGGACAGCTATCTTCTTCCAGTGGAGCTATTACGGGCAATGGTTTGATTCCCTTAGGAGGTCGAGGAGGCAATATTACTATTAACGCTGCCGAATTTATAGAAGTTAGCGGTGGATCTAAAGATGGAGTCTTCTCCAGCAGTATCCTTAGTGATACTAGAACGAGTAATCCTGGGGGGAATTTGACAATCGATACTGGCAGCTTGTTCCTCAATCCTCACGGCATTATTTCTGCCTCTTCCCTAGGTACTGGAACTGGCGGAAATATTGTTATTAATGCCAAAAATTCTGTTGAGTTAAAGGGAGCTGGCTCTAATAGTACCCAAGAATTGTTTATCAACGGTTTGACAGGACGGCTTAGGTTAGAAGATGTTCAACAAGGTTTGGGTGCCTTTACTGTCCTAGAAGGGGATGGAGGAAACATTACGATTAATACTTCTCGGTTGAGTTTGGCGTTGGGAACAATTCTAGCAACTGGTACTTCGGGTAATGGTGATGCAGGCTCTTTGAAAATTACTGCTACCGAAGGTATAGATTTAATCGGTTCGACTGTAGCTGCTCCTACTTTTGGCGATGGCGACGCAGGCAGGATAGATATTAGTACTCAAAACTTAAGTCTGATTGAGGGAGGAGCGATCGCTTCGGCTAGTCTTGGTGGCGGTGATGCGGGAGATTTGTCGATCTCTGCTACAGAATCAGTCGAAATTTCTAACACCAGTGCCAATTTGTTGTTTTCTGGAAGTATTTCTACAGGTAGTTACAAGGGTCTGAGTTTTCCAGGAGATTTAACTATCGATACTAAACGTCTGTCTCTCAAAAATGGCGCAAATATTCAAGCTAATAATGCGTCGATCAGCTTTTCTAACACTACAGAAGATGTTTTTCCCGCACCATTAAAAAACCTTCCCCATAGCAGAGGTCAACTAACTATCAACGCCTCAGAGTCAATAGAAATATCTGGTAATAGTTCACAAATTGGTTCTTTTAATGCTAATCCCAACAGCCATATTTCTAGCACTACTAGCACCTCTGCCCCTGCTAGCGACGTTTTGATCACTACAGGAAACCTGTCTATTTCTGACCGCGGAGAAATTTCGGTAGATAGCTTGGGAAATGGTGCAGCAGGAAGTTTAAAAATTGTGGCAGGCTCGGTTTCCTTAGAAAATGAGGCTAATCTCAACGGCACTACTTTCTCTGGACAGGGAGGTAATATTGTTCTACAGGTAGATGATATCTTACAGGTAATAGATCGTTCCTCGATTGATACTAACGCAGCGATTGGCAATGGGGGGAATATTACGATCGGTGCTGACTTTGTTATTGTCTCAGATAATAGTTCGATCTCTGCCAATGCGCGAAATTTGGGAAATGGTGGCAACGTTAGTGTTACGACCAACGATTTATTTCTTACCCCGAATAGTCAAATCACTGCAAGTTCTGTCTTGGGTATTGATGGCGAGGTAACAATTGAAACTTTTCCCAATGCAGAGCGCAATAGCTTGACCAAGCTACCCGAACAGATAATTGAAGCCGATAATTACATCGTACAAAGTTGCAGGACTAATTCCTCTCAAGGTGTATTTACCTATACTGGTAGAGGCGGTCTACCATTTAGCCCTTTAACCGAGTACCAAAGTGGTAATATGGCGATCGCCGATTTGGCTCTTCCCGATTATTCTCCCGTCGAACGCCAATCTGAAACCGAGCGCATCGAGATCGTCACCCCTACTCAAACGGTTGTTGAAGCTCAGGAGTGGAAAATAAACGAAAATGGTCAGGTCGAACTGGTTGCATCTACAAGCAAAGGCTTACTCGCTTCCCAGTTTAATTCTGCTTGTTCTTTGTAGTTTGTGAAACTCAATCATAGATAAGACTTAGCCGATATAATCGAGGTTATAGTCAACAAGATTCCCAACAAAATTATTGTCCAAGTTTTGTAAGTTCCAGAAGCACTTTTTTTGGCTACTAAAGACTCTTGTTCTTCCAATTGCGATCGCAAACTTTCAATCAAGCCTGTTTGTTCTTTTCCTTTAAGATTCAACAAGCCATAGCTATTTTTTTGCTCTTCTAACTGCTGTTCTAACTGCTCGATAAGCTGAGAGCGATCGCCTATTTGTTGTTCTAATTCCCTGCTTTTTGCAGTTTCTTGGCTCAAGTTAGCAATTTGCTGTTTTTTTTGCGCTACTTCTTGCTCTAGCTGCTGCTGAATCCCTGTGATAGCTTGCTGTTGCTCTGATATTTGCTGTTCTCGTTCGCTCGCCCGTTGCTGTAAATTTTCTGTAGCTTTGTGTTGTTCGTCTATTTGAACTTTTTGCTGCTCAATTTGCTGCTCTAGGTTGCTAACCTGCTCTTGTTTATTAGTTAGTTGCTTTTGGTAGGTTTGGCTGTCTGTATTCAGGCGATCGATCTTGCCCTGTTGTTGCTGCACCTCATCTCTTAATTTACTTACCTGCTGTTGAGCATCAGTCAGCTGCCCCCGAACGCTTTCGTTGTTTTGTGCTGCTTCGGATAGCTGTTGCTGTAGTTGAGTTAAAGCTTCCTCTTTTTCGGTTAGCTGTTGTTGAGCTTGGCTACGTTCGTCACCTAGGCTTGCTACCTCATTCTGCTTTTGTTCTAGCTGTTGCTGTAGCTGGTTTAAAGCTTCTTCTTGGTCGCTTATTTGATGTTGCAAATCGCTCTTGACACTATCTACTTCATTCTGTGCCTGTTCTAGTTGCTGTTGTAATTGAGTTAGAGCCTGTTCTTTTTCGGTTAATTGCTGTTGAATATTCTCGTTGTTTTGTTCCGCTTCGGATAGCTGCTGCTGTAGTTGAGTTAGAGCTTCCTCTTTTTCGGTTAGCTGTTGTTGAGCTTGGCTACGTTCGTCACCTAGGCTTGCTACCTCGTTCTGCTTCTGTTCTAGCTGTTGCTGTAGCTGGTTTAAAGCTTCTTCTTGGTCACTTATTTGATGTTGCAAATCGCTCTTGACACTATCTACTTCATTCTGTGCCTGTTCTAGTTGCTGTTGTAGTTGAGTTAGAGTTTCCTCTTTTTCAGATAGCTGTAGTTGAGCTTGGCTACGTTCGTCACCTAGACTTTCTACCTCGTTCTGCTTCTGTTCTAGCTGTTGCTGTAGCTGAGTTAAAGCTTCTTCTTTGTCGCTTATTTGATGTTGCAGACTGCTGCTATTATCCTGCTGAGATTGTAACTGCTGCTCTAGATCTTTGATAGCAGCTTCGCGAGTTGCCAGAGTTTCTTCGAGCTGTTTTTGCTCTGTTTCTTGCTGAGCCAGTTGCTGCTTTGACTGTTCTAAATCGGTAGACTTCGCTTCTTGTACTGCTAAATTTTTTGCTTCTAGTTGCTCAGTAAGTTGTTTGACTAAAGCTTCTTGCTCGGCAATTTTTTCTTCTAATGCCTGAGAATCAACCTTTGGCTCGCTTGTTGCTGTAGAATCAGCCTCTTGTTCCTCTGCAATATCTGATTTTGGCTGCTCAGTTGAAATTATGCCATCTACTATTTGTATTTTTGCTACAGCATTTTCTGCCGAACTATCATCGGACTCAATCGAAATAGTTTTTTCTGCTGCTTGGCTGGCGATCGCCAAATTCCCCGTAACCAAACCCTCGAAAACTTTTGATTTGGATAATCCTGTTTCTTCAACAATTTCATTGAGGTTTTGTAAAGCCTGAGGAGTCAGAGAAATTCCCACTTGAGATTTTTCTAAAAAACTGCTTGTCTTGCGTGGTCTACTACTAGATTTACTAGACTTAGTTTTTTTGCGTGGCATATCTTTCCTGTTCTCCGATATTTAATTCAAGCTTATCTAAAACCAGATGTATATTAAATTATAGTTGTTTGAGCGTTAAATATAATCCCATTTACGATTTGCAAAATATAAATTTTATTTTCCCTAAAACTAATAATTAACAACTGTAGTTAAGGAGTCTAGCAAAACTGATAGTCGAGAACCAGAAGTTCCAAAAATCATCTCAAGCGATCGCTGAAATCTAAAATGAACTATTGATTTGGTAGTAAATGTGTTCGGCATTATTCAATCACACGTTCGATTTCTTTAACAAGAACGTTCATCGAACCTAGTGTAGAAACCACCATATTTAATCCAATACTGTTTTAATTCGTGGTGGGGTGTGTGCAGACTAGCTTTCGCCTGATATAAAATTACTTGGCGATGATTGCCAATCCAAACTTTGCGTATCGGTTCTACAGAAATAAAAGTTCCTCCTAATCCTTTAACGCAGTCTTCAAAACGTTCAATTGTAGAATACTCTAGGGTTTCAAAGATGAAAAAGTGACCTGAACAAATTAGATGACGGCTTCTAATCCAGGCTTGCATTTTCTTGCGAGCCAGTGGTGGCAACATACTTTTAGTTGTTCGCTCCGCAATACGAATCATTTTTTTTATTCAATTTGATATTAAGTAGGTAGGCACAATAATTTACAACACCCAAACATCTCCCTATCTCCCTATCTCCCTATCTCCCTATCTCCCCATCTCCCTATCTCCCCATCTCCCCATCTCCGACGCGCTAGCTAATCCTTGACCGAAGGGAATCCTTTAGGATAGGGCAGTCTCCCTAACTCCCCATCTCCCCAAACTGACCAACTATCTTCTCTTTAATTACCCCCACCTACTTATCTATGGCGTAAAGTTTATGAGACGACTAAATAAGCAGCTTTCAACATATACCAACGGACATTAAGGCAGTTCCTCAGCAAAGCTCTCTTTTTTAGCGAACTTCAATGGTCCTACCGCCGACCCCCAAATTTGTTGGTGGTTGTCTAGATCCATTCCTCTATCCCAGCTAATCCAGGTTGTTTCAGTAAGTTCGACCTCGCTAACTAAATAAGTTTTAACTCCTTTGCGATGGATCAAACATTTGTTTCCTGGCTCGACACTACCGCGAAACATTGCTCCGTCTTTACGAAACACCATTGAGCAGTTGTGACGACGTTCGATTCCCTCAGAGGGAATTGTCAGCAGAATATCGCGATTGTGACCAGAACCCGCATAATTTTCGGCATTCTTGAGACTATAGTTTTCGATATAAATATGATCGCCTCGATCTACTAAACGATGAACACCTTGACGGTAGGGAGTCCAAAGATCGTAGTCGTAAACTTGCTCGGAATAAAAGCCAATTCCCGAAAAAAACTCCCAAGGTAAAGGACGAAAAAAGATCCGAATATGAGCATAGTTTTTGGGGTCGGCATCAGACTGTTGACGATTACTAAAATCACCTGCCATCAGGTGAGCCAGCTCATCAAGTAAACTATTTCCTTGCGCTGAATGATTTTCTTCGGTCAACATAATTTAATATCGATCGAGTTTTAAAAAATAACTAAAAAAATTTGAGAAACAATAAATACTTGCTTAAAAAACTAATGTGTATCTTGCAGTACATTGACCGCTTAGGACACGAAAACTAGAAAACTATTAGCTTATGAGTTTGGAGTTAATAGCTTCTGTGTCTTACTTCCCCATCACCCTCTGCTTCCTATCTCCTCTTCAATCATCACCTGCGAACACAATGTCCTCTAGGAGACTATCTTCCCTTTATTCACTGAGGTCTAAAGAACGAATCTCAGAAGAAAAAGAAGCGGTAGTAACTCCTTTGCCATCTCCTGTTTTGATTAGAGAAACTCGAAGACGCAAGTTTGGCGTAGCAAACCAAATTTTTTCTTCCGCAGTTGCTCTGTCGTATTTAGTTCTTAAAATGAATGAACCATCTTCAATCAGCTGATAGTGACCGATCGCGGGAACAGTTTCTGCATATCCCTGTTCTCTTAACAATCTACCTTGGGTTGGGTTTTCGCTATCGGGGACGGGAACTAGCACTGTAGAACCAGTAAGCACCTCGTCTTCATCCCAATCTGATTCCCCCGTCCAAGCCATATAAAAAGGACTTGAAATTAAATGAGGGTCAACTTGGTTGGCTTTACAAAGAGCTGTTACTCTGGCATCGTGGTTATCTAAAGATAGAATTTCAATCTCAGAAGTTACTTCTTCAAAATGATGAAAAGCCAAATGATGCGCGCTGCGTTGCGATCGCCATTTCCCTAAAGAACGCTCGATAAATTCATCAATGTTCATAGCTTAATAAAGAAAGTTGATAAAAAATTTTTATTTTATTGGGCGACTAGTTCTGATCGGCTAGCTGTTTGGTTTCAATCCTAGCAGCTGAAAACCTGCTGCTAGACAATGGCGATCGCTTTACTGATTTGGTTACCGCAATAGTAACGCTTTGTTGGTGATGGCGATTCTTGAAACCTTCAGAACTTTTAGGTATCACTCTCAGAAGCTTCGGCGACGGGAGCAGTTTCTTCTAGGGAAACAGTGGCTATTTTTCCTCCCATACGGCTAATATTTTGAATGGTTTGGGACAACCGACTATAGGGAACTTTGACAGTGTAGTTACTAGTACGCATCAGATCTTGACGACGTACCCCCGTTACTTCAATGGCAACAGTACGGCTTGCATAGCCACTAACATTAGTATCTCCCGTGGTAATCATTCCTGACATATTTTATCCCTCAATTTTATGTCTGAGGCGAACGTATGTTCGCCCTTTAAGTATTTTATTTGTCCTGCTTAAATTTCAGTAATACTAGTAATCTTTGCTCCCATACGATGTAAACTCTTAATCTTGGCGTTTAGCTGATCGTAGTCAACATTGTAAGTCTGGTTGCTAAAGCGGTTAAGTGAACCAATACTTGCCTTGGTTGCCTTAATGCAGAAACGTTTGTTGTTGACACCTGGGGTTCCACCACCTCTACCTTTGGGAAAGATAATTGCAGTAGGTTTGTTGGCTGCCAAATCAGAAATCAGCTTGGCTTTATTAGTAGTGGTGTCGCTGCTGGCGTAACCACGATATAGAGCGTAGGTTCGATTGAAGCCTATGTTTAATAGGGTGCGCTGGTTGCTTTCTGTACGAGGACAGGGAACGGTGTTTTCGCCAAAGGCGTTGGTATACTCATCGCTATCAATATAGGAATCGATCTCGGCTTCATAACCAAGATTGTTATATCTCTGTACGTGTTCTGAAACTTCTGCCTGATCTAAAGGAGCGCGTCCCAAAAAGTGCTTACAGTTCATCTCAATAAAGCGATATTGAGAAGAGTTATCAAAGAACAGTGAACGGTATAGCTCTGATTGTCCGATCGCCCGCACAAAACCACGCACCGTCAGATCTCCATTTCTAAATAGAGATTCCGCAGTTTCTAGGCGATCGCATTCTAATAGATAGGCGTTGCCCAAAACCTGTTTGTAGGCAGTGCGGATAATAATATCGAAGTCTTGGTCTGGTTGGCGATCGCGAAGTTCAGTCGGCTGTACGTCAGTCATCCATAATGACATGATAGATTTCTCCTGAATAAATATTCTATGAGCAAATGATTTACTAATTAAGAACGGAAAAGCCAAGATAAGCTCAATGAGTTTTCCGTTCCCAAAAATAGCTATGCAGACATAGCCTTAATTGACAGGGGTAATACTGGCTATTTTCCCACCCTGTTGGTGAATCCGCTGATATTCTTGAGATAGCTGGTCGTAAGGTACTAAATACACCTTGTTACTACGACGAAATCTGGAGTAGCTGTTGACAGGAAATCTACCAACTCGGTTTCTGACTCCCGCAGCCTGATAACCAGTCACCTCGATCCGATATACCTTGCCGTTTGCGCCTGCACCAGCACCTTGACGGGTACGAGCAGACAACGCAGGTTCTTGGAAAGACCAGCCATCACCCGCAGTTCCCCCAGAAGGAGCAACTACAGAAATGGGACTTTCTAAAATGATGTCTTTGTTGAGTACAGAGGCTTTACCTGACAAACTACCTTTGAAATCGCTTCCCGCAGCACCAGGCATCAAGGCAAACATATGAGTAAATTCCACCATTGTTTGACCAGGCTGACTTTTATATCCGCGGGGATAGGGAACAAAATAGTCACCATAGGCGTTTTGATATTCTTCGCTATCAATATAAGAATCAATATCAGCCTCAAAACCTTCTTGGTCTAGAATGGCACTATGGGCTTTCATGTCGTCGTAACCATTAGGAGCGCGTCCCAGAAAGTGTTTAAAGTTTAACTCTGTATAGCGATAGCGAGGGCAAGTGTCAAAAAAGCGAGAACGGTATAGGTCGGATTTACCTATAGCACGGACAAAATCGCGGACGGTCAGGTTTCCCTGTTTGAATTGAGATTCAGGTATTTTTGCTCTCTCACTCTCCATGATGTAAGCATTACCCAAAACTTGCTTGTATACAGCGCGGATAATTGTTTCTAGTTCCTCTTGTGAACACCCTGGTACGTATTCTAGAGGAGGCGTATCTTCATATAGGGCAACACCTAGTTGTGATGCTGGTCCAAATGAGCCAAAAGCCATTTAATGATCTCCCTTGAGAAATAAAATTTTTCTAAGATGTATGTAACAAAAATATACGGAACTTAATCCTCAAAAAAATCTGGATTGCACTTTATATTTGTCAGGTGATTTTTTTAGATGAGTTATATGTGAATACACAAACTCGACAAGCTGTTGCCAAATCTGAGTAAAATTACATTTGACCCTTGCTTGCCACAGTTGATTCCGCTCGAAAGCAAACGCAAAGCAGTAAGAAATCGATAAATTAATATTGAGAAATTTTACTGCCCCACGATTACTACCGATGAGGATTTGTGATTAGCCTATAGCTACTAAATATTTCGAGTTGGTTTCTTCTGATAGAAGTAATAGCAACCTTCATATTGATGCACTATTTGGTTAACAGTGCAGTTATTTTATAGGTGTTCGATCTAATCCGATCTTTGTTAGACGAAATATAAATTGATCCATTTTGTAACACCTTAGATAAATGAGCGTAAGCCTTATCAAATTAAGAACAAGGCAGCCATTTACAGTCTATTTATACAATGCTGCCCGAACTTGTCCGAGCAACTTTTGTAAAACTTAATAAGATTTGAGTGAAGAATTGTTAAGTATTTGCAGTAAAAGTTACAATTCACGGTGCAAATTAGCCATATTTTTGTTCCACTCCAAAACCAGCTAACAAGACATTTTGTAGTGGTTGCCCTGTAGGAGGTTTTTCGTAGTTAAGAATTTTGCGAATACGTAGAGTAGGATTGGCTAAGACGATTGAATCAACGGAAACCACGCGGGTATAGTTGGTAGTCATCAACAACTCTCTAGTATGAGAATCAAAGCTAAAGTGAGAAACAATTGGTCTAGCTTCTTCATAAGCGCGATCGCGTAAATAGTCTCCTTGTATGATTGAATCATTTTCTGACTTGGGAACAAACATTAAGTTGAGATGCTGCTTGACTTCTTCCCCTGTTTCCGAAATCGTATGAAAACCTAGGCTAAACCCAGGTAAGCGTTCTAAGTTATTCAGCCCTTCATAAGCATTGTCAGCTAAAACTCTGGCTTTTCGTTCGCTGGTTAAAGATTCAACTTGAAAAGTAGTCCGCGATCGCTCGATTTCATTGTGAGTCAGATAGTGATAGGTGCGATCTGATTGCCAGTTGCCAACACAGTCAGCAAAAAATTGTTCAAATACAGCAATGTTCATATTTAAAAAACTCGGTGGAAACAAAATTAGCTAATTAAGAATTGAGAGTTGGAAGTTTGCAATTGGAGAACTAGACTTGATAAATTTACTATTAAACCTAGGAATAAACTAATAGTTATGACGAATTGCTTTGTGGAAGATCGCTAATCTTTCATGCCAAAATATTCAATTTTAAAGATACCGTCGCTAGGTTTGTCAGCGATCATTTTATCCCAGGCTATTTCTTTCAAAAAGACTTCCGCTTGGGGTGTTTCTACCACGTCTACCCCCCATTCTCCAAATTGTAGGGATGTTGGCGACATACTAGTGGCAGGAGTGGTTTTTCTACCGCCTAAGATCAAGGTATCGGTGATTAATTTGGTGATTAATTTAGAGTCAGCTTGCTGGGTTTGTCTTTTACTCAGTAAAATATCACCACACATCTGACCAATTTCTTTTGGCTCAAATTCATCTAGGGGAAAAACAATTTCTACTACCCAGTGCGGGTTCTGAATGTAGCTACACTTGATATTTTCTCGTTTTTGCAGCCCATCAATGAATACTTGAGCAAATTCTTCTCTGTTTAATCCAGGAAGTTCATTTTTTCTCAAATTAAAGTTGTGCGAGAGTAACATTCTCTCAGTAGACCGATCGCTCACGTTAAATTTTTGTAGATTAAAGACTATTTATAAATATATTAGATATTAGAGCCTTAAACATATTCTCGATCAACTATAGTCAGAGATTATCTGATGCCCTGTGGGTATATGCGAAGCGGTATCTTTTAGGACTCCACCGTCCTCAAGAAGATACCGTGACCCCATTCAAGATGCTAGGTATACGCTAGGTATACGTTGCAAAATTGCCAATTTGATTCCGTAGTATCAAGGATACATCATACTTCTTTCTAGCCAACATCAGGAACATTAGCTAGCTGAACTTTATTCACTTGGATTCAAACAATGCTACCGTCACTGCTGCTCAAAATGCAGTTTGCATCAGTTTTTCTTGGAGAATCTTAGTATCTGAGATGCCAAATTTAAGTTTATCGGTAAGAAGTTAGTGTATTCAATTTAACTCTTTAGTCAATCTTTAAAATATATAGACCAAATTGCTCATTCAATTATATTTGATTTGACAAATAATAGTAATTTTACCGAATTTAAAACCGCTTTAATTATGTATACTTGCACTATAAATATACAAATTTAATTTTTAGTTATTGCTAGCTCATTTAACATGAAGACGAATGCTTTAGCCGACAGCTAATAGATGGGACTGATAATTCAACTTTCTGATCTTTATAATATTTACTATAACAATATATTCTCAATGCTTTATGTGGACTAAAAAGCTTTAAAATCAATCACTTACAAAGTTTATTGGTTTTGAATTTAGTCAGGGAATGAGCTAGATTTCAAATCCAGCTCACAAGCCCTAACTGTTGGTCAACCATATTTTGATTTATTTATTTCTTCTCGTTTCTTGTATCTTACGAAGCTTCTAACTAATAAGTTTTTAGCGAAGTTAATCCACACAAGCGTATTTTAATACCGATAGCCTTAAAAAAAATCGATGCTAAACAAAATAAAAATAACAATAAACAAATACAATTTAATTAAGAAACCAAATCTTTTTCTAACCTCAATATCTAGTTTAGTTATTTATACGTTACTTTTCTTGGTTAACAGCAAATCTAAGTCATTACAGGCTAAGGCTAATACCTTAAGTATATGTCCTGGTTATGAATCTCAACAGATTTATGCCGTACCTACTGCTAATAATCGAACTTCTTGTCCGAGTGATAGTTCAAAAATTGTTTATGTAAGTACATCGGGTAACGATAACAACGATGGTTTATCCCCCAATTCTCCCGTAAAATCTTTATCTTATGCAGTGGAATTGACCAGAAGAAAATCACCTGACTGGATTGTATTAAAGCGGGGTGAAATATTTGACGATAGTTTCGGGGTTATAAAACGTCACCAACACGAGAAGCCTTTGGGGGGAAGAAATATTGAACAACCTTTCGTAATCACTTCTTATGGTGAGTCAAGGTTGCGTCCCACAATTCGTCCGCAGAACAATGGTATAGATTTGTGGGGAGCTTTTAGAAACATTACAATCTCAGGTTTAAAGTTTGATTCTGAACCAGGATCTGGAGGGACAGGGATTCGTACTCTAAGGGGTGGAACAAACTACGTAATTCACAATAACTACATAAGTGGGTTTGGTGTTGGGATAAATTTGCGGGGAAAGGCAGAAGTAAATCAATGGTTTTCTAAAGTCTTGATCAAAGATAATGTTATTGCTGATTCTGCCAGTTCGGGTAAAGGACACTCCCAAGGGATATATGCCGAAGACGTAAAAAAACTTGTTATCCAAGGAAATGTTCTCGACACCTGCGGATGGTATATCGATCGCAACGGAGAATTAGAAGACTCTAGAATTGCTACTATGTTTAATCATTGTATATATCTTCAGGGTAAGGGATATCCTGCAAGAATTAGGAACAATATCATAACTCGCGCTTCATCTCATGGTTTACAGGCGAGATCTGGAGCATTGGTTGAAAATAACCTTTTTGCTCGCAACCCAATACAGTTCTTTATTTCAAGTAAAGGGTTAAACGGCAATGCCAATCAAAGACTTATGATAGCCAGAAATAATATTGTTTTGGAGGGCAATGACATTAATTATTCGATACCCAGAGGTTTGGGAATTCAACACAACAATGCTTTTTTTGCTCTATACGAAAATAATATTGTTGCCCATGTTCTCTCGCTATCCAAACCAAACAAAAAAGCGATCGATATTGTTTGCAAAACTAATGATGTTCACACCAGCATTAGCGGACAATGTCAAGCTCGATTCAGGAACAACTTTGTTTTCAATTGGGGAAACGAACTAGGAGGTAATCTATTATCTGGTAGAAATTTTAACAACGACCTGTTGACAAATCACCATTTTCAGAATAATACATTTATAGCAGTCGATCGCGGCGTGAAATTCACTAGTTTTGAGAAAGAAACTCTAAAAGACCGCTATACATTTAGAGGCAATACATATATTAGTAACAATCTAACCAACGGTAAATTATTTTCTCTACCAGGAAAGTATCATGCTAATTTTACAGACTGGAAAAAAAACGTTGAGTCTAGAGCCAAAGGATTAAATTATTCTAGTCTGATCGATCCCTGTAGAACTATGGCAACTTATTATGATGATTTTGTGCTTGGCAATCTTCAAGATAATTGCCAGATTATGCACGATAATGAGCTGTTTGAGCGGTTTATTGACAAGGCTAAACAAAAAAACTCAATGATTAATGGCAGCGGTATCGACCTTAATTCGTTCAACAACTATATAAGAGAAGGTTTTACCTTGTCACCTATTCGTGCTGATTAATCACGGAGACAAACAATTTTTGGCAGGGCGAAGAAGCAATTTTAAATTCATCGTTTGAGTGAGGTCTGTTCGACCACCAAACCTGAGATACCTCCAGTAGCCAGAGTAAATATAGGGTTGGGTTGATTATTTAACAGACAATCTAACATATACAAAGTAACAACAACTGTTAGTACTGCTGCTGGAGCTACTTTATAATTGGACCAGGTAATTGCAGGAAAACACAGCAAACAAAAGCTCAAAACGGGTATCAATATCGAACTAAACAAGGCAATTAAGCCGACAATCCCATTTTTTCCAAAAGTGATAATCCAAAGGCTATCGGTAGTTGAGGTATCGATCAACTCTCCTCTTGAATTGTAATCAAATACGCGGTTTCTGCCCCATCCTCCCCAACCAAAAATTATTTTTTCTCTAGCTTTTGCTTTTAGTATCGTTTCGTTATCAAATCTATATTCTAAAGACTGCATTCTTTCTGCTGGGACAACAGGGCTTAAAGTTGTAACTATTCGCTCTGTTAGTTGAGAACTGGCAGACACATTTTGCTGTAAATAAAAAACCATCGCACAAATTAGCAGCAAAAAGGCAATAGAAGTGCGAAACTGCCAAGCTAAAAACATGAAAACGATTCCCATTAATAGTAGTCCATAAGCACCAGTAGATTTTGTCAGAGCAAATGTTACTAATAAAATCCCCACTAACCAGCGAATATGAATGCCGTAAACTTCCTTAATTACGCCAGTTTTCCAGAACCAGATGCCGATTAGAGTAGCTGCCATCATCCACATGCCCACAGATAAACCATGCTGCATAAATACTGTTGGTCTAAATCCTCCATACCGGATTGTTTGGGAAAACTGTGGATTACCGTGGTAGCCATAAACTATTCTGTGTAGCTGTGGACTAAAGCGAACCTCGTATAAACACAAAGGAACATAGATTAAACCACCGAGAAACATCCCAATAGCCAATTTACGCAGACTAGCCAAATTGTTTAAATATACTCTGCCCAAGAAATAAGGTCCACCATAGGCAACAGTTTGAGAGAGAGATTCGGAAATGCCATCATAGACACCCAAACCATTGCTTACAGAAGAAAAGAGCGGACAAATGCACCAGACAAGCATGGGAAAATCAATCCAGCTGAGGTTGAATTTGTTAAAGCGTTGAATGTCGTAAACTATCGTAGCTAGCAAAATGCCATAGACAGTAGCAGACATTCTCTCGTAATCGGGTATACCAGGAAAGACAAAACCTGCCCGGTAGGAATAGCCATGCCACTAAAAAGCTGATAATCACTGCTTCTTGTGTTTTAAATTTAGTAAACAAGTAAAAAACAGCGGGTATCCAAGCAATCATGATTAATTGTGATTGAATGCTCATAACTTATTCGTAGGACATTTAACAAAGACTAACTTTTATGACTCAGGTATTTTTTTATGTCTATTAAAATAGGTGGTAACAGCTTCTTAAGTGTGGTTTTTAAGGTTGCCGAGGTGAAACCCGCTTTGCGTTTAATGGAGTCTTCGGGTCGATCTTTAAATACTGTGGTGTGTCCGTCGGCTACTTCACTCGCAGGTCTTCCGTTACTGTAATAATAAAGTGCTAGGGATTTTCTGGTTCGGTTTTCGGGGCAGTTTAAAGGTTCGGGATGCCCGTGGAAAGAAAAATCTGTGGTATTAAAAATAACACAGCGGTTGAAAATGGGAAGTATTTTTTTCTCACATTTTGTCATGTCTGTGTTCCACATTTCAAAATGTCCGCCATACTCCTCTTGCCAGTCTTTATTTAAATAGATGAGTAGATTTAAACGGCGATCGAGGCGTAGTCTTTTGTGACGGTTAAAGTCTACATGAATCTTTAAATAGCCACCCTGTTCTATTTGATGCAGACCACCACCTAAATAATGGGGATCGGGAATAATTCCCTCAATGCCCGTCAGTTGTTCTAAGAAATTGATGAATGTCGAAGAATTAAGCTGCTGTAATAGCAGTCTGGTATTTTCTCCCATCTGTAATTCTGATGTAGATGCCAGTTTTTTCTCAGCAGAATTATCAAATGTTTTCCAATCTATTGTTTCGGGAGAAGGAAATTCTTGAAGAACTCTATTCAGTATGGGTTCGGGTAAGAAATTATCGATAACAATATGAGGGAATGGTAAGGCTTGAGAATATTCTTGCTGATATTTATTAACTAAATCTTCTAAATATTTAGGTTGTAATTGAGACTTAAATTCTGTGACCATAGCTATGAAAGTATTGATTTAATAAAAAATAGACTAGTGATTTATTACTTGTTCCAGTGAGACAGATCGCGATCTAAAAATCGAGCAAGTTTTAAATTGGGTTCTCTAAAATGTTCTAGAAGCATGGTACGAGTTTCTGGTAACATCGGCGGTGGCGTAAACTGAGAATTTTTCCATTCTTTGTATTTGGCTTTTTTGATTATTTGATATACATTGTTCTTCATTTTTTCAGGAAGCAATGAAGTAAGAGTATTTACTCCTGGAATTGCTTTTAAAGGCGTAAGTAGCTGCTTTTTAACATACCATTCAGGATAATCACCAGCTTGATTAGCTACTATTTTTTCTTGTTCGATCAAATCGACTTGATTATCTACACTGATAAAAGTCATGATTTTATTTAGTGTTTCTGCTGGTCTGTCAATCAAGTCTTCCATTAAAAGAAACAACAATGATTCTTGAGGGAAAAATTGTAAATACTGTTCGATTTGTTGGAGATAATAGCTACTTTCTATAAATTCGCTTTGTTGGTTAATAGTTTCTTCAAAAGTATTTGATACAGCAAGTTCTGGTTTGTGAAGAGAACCTTTAAATCGATGGATATAAAATGAATAAGCTCGATCTACGGGATGCCTCATGATGTATATAAGTTTGATTTGCCCAAGTGCCTGATAAATACGCTCGGCAGTCTGCGGATGCTGATGCCATCTAGAGTATGTAGTCGATGCCTCTCCACAAGTTTGTGTTGGTGAAGCTTCATCAAAAAGTGAACAATACCAATCCATTCCTTTGGCATAATTGGCATCAATAGAAAAAAAGTCTGGCTCTTTGGGGGTACACATAAAAATCTGGGGGTGACGGCATAAGTATTCATACAGAGATGTCGTTCCAGATTTAGCAGCACCAATAATAATAAAATCAGGAGTTTTTAGATTCATCAAAATGATTTTTAGTTTTTACTATTAAAACTTGAAGCACAAAGAGCTAAAAAATTGTCAAAATTTGCCTATTGTTTTTGGATATAATATCATTTTTGACAAAGATTTTTGACAAAGTAATAAGCAAATTGATTATTAAATCATGTTTCGTCATGAGCGAAAGTTTGCATTGGGTTAAACGTTAATTATTACATTAAACAAATCGCAAAAAATATGGGTCAAAAGTAATAATAATGGTATAGACAACCCCTATTAAAACTATAAGATTCCATCTATAGGAATACCGAAATTGAACATATATCTTATGATTGATATCGAAGCGATCGCGCCAATAAGCAGCAAAGATGCCTGAAAATCTTGAACTATTAAAGTAAGTTTTTCTCGCCAAAGGCCATAATGAACGGCTAGATAATAGGGCAGGTCGTTAAATGCAATTACGATTATTGCGCCCAAAATTCCCATCTGGGAAAATCCTAAAGGAATTCCGATAACCATATAAATAAATTTGAGCAAGTTACCACAAGCCAAATATCCAGGCTTGCCAATTGCCATGAGGAAGCGATCTATAGTGGTACACAGCAACAGAGGCCAAAGACCCAAAGCAAGAATAGGTAACATCCAAGCTGCCTGCTCGTATCTAGCATCGTACAGCTTTAGTATAACTAGGTCTCCAAAGCAAAAAAGAATAGTGACGATAAAAGCTAGCAACAACAGCATTTGCCAGCGTTTCTTGGCAATCTTATCCTTGAGCTTTTTGCGAGGTAAATCTATTAGTTGAGAAATTGTCGGAAAAATCACCTTACTGCCAATTTTTAGACTTACTTGTCTGGGTATATCGGCAAAAGTAAAAGCAATTATGTAGACTCCCAACAATTCTAAAGAGAAAAATTTACCTAATAAGATTCGGTCTGCCTGAGACGCTAAAAAAGTCATGGCAGTTGAGACGAATATCCACTTACCGAAAGAAGCAATTTCGCGAACTACCTCTTGATTCCAAGCAAATCGGTTGGGTTTTCCCGAATTTAGACGATGACTCAATAATGCCATCAGGGAAAGTGAGATTAAGTTTCCGCCAACCAACGCCCAAATGGTAGGACGCAACCAAGCCCAAACAATCATAATTACTAGAGAAACAACCTGTATCCCTAACTCAAATAAAGATAGCTTGCCTACTTCTAAATGTCGATTAAGACTAGCCAGACTCGTAGAGTTGAAGCCAGAAACTATCGTGCTAAGTCCGACCATGGGAATGAGCCAGGTAAGCCTAGGGTCGTCATAGTAGTTGGCTACTGGTAAAGCAATTATCAGACAACCCAACCACAGTCCAAAGCCCCGTATTACCTGTATTGTCCAAGCTGTATTCAGAAAAACTGGATCGTCACCGCGATCGCTTCTAATAATACTAGGACGAATACCAATATCGGAAAATAAGTTTAAACCTGTGATAAAAACTTGAACCAGAGCCATCAAGCCAAACAGTTCTGGAACTAGCAAACGAGTCAAAATTAGGTTGCTACCAAAACGTAGGGTTTGACTGGTGCCGTATCCAAAAACAGTCCAGATAGTACCGCGAATAGCTTGCTTTTTTAAGGAAGTCGAAGTCATAAATTCTCGTTTTCAGCCATTAATTATTGGAAGATTTTATGCCTCGTTTTTCGCTGGTAGAAGAATTTTCTGCTTCTGGTCGAGAGTCGGTTTCTGCATCTAAAGTGTTGGCTTGGGATGATTTCAGAAATTTGGTCGGGTCTAGAATACTAATATTTTGCTGCTCATTCTGAGTCTGATTTGATTCGGTATGATTAGCCACAATCCCCAACAAAGGCAGGTTGAAAGTCTCTATTTGTTCAAAAGCCTGTCTAAATAATGATTTTTTGGTTTTTCCTAGGGCTGCGACCAGCAGAATACCATCTGTATTCACCGACAGCATACCAGCCATAACTGAATCCAATAGAGCAGGTGTATCATAAACAACATAGTCGTAGTTGGCTTGAAACTCATTCATCAGCTGTTCTCTTTGTTCGGAATTGTTGAATGCTTCTTGAGAAACAATTAAGACAAACAAATTGTCTCCAGCCTGATTTGCCGAAACTAAACGCTTGGGAAGCTGATAATTAAATGAATTAGCATCGACCAATAAGACTTTTTTGCCACTGTCAGCAATCGTTTTGGCTAAATACAGGGCAACAGTAGATTTACCGTCTCCTGGTGATGGCGAACAAACGGCAATAGAGCGAATCGTGCGATCGCGGTAACGATAATATAGATTGGCATAAAGCTTTTTAAAAGCATTTAAAAAATCAGGCTTACCATCAGTCCGAGCAAAATCTAGGCGATCGCGATGCCGATTGTTTTCAGCTTTTCTGATGTTAAACAAAGATTCTATAGACAACTGGTCTTTTGCCGTAGCAAATTTTTGATCGAAAGGAATTTCACCTAAGACTAAGGATGATTTGGTTGCATCAGCAAGATCCTCACTAGTGTAAAAAACATCTTGCATTTTTTCCCTTAATATTACCGCTCCCGTACCGAGCAGCAAGCCCAAAAGTAATCCTTTCACAACTCCGCTTGGTGAACTATCAGCCAGAGAACTAGGATTTCCCTCACTGTCTTGTAGAACTCGTGGTTGGGAAACGAGCGTCCATGGCGACTGAGTTTGTGAAGCCTGTATTTGTAGTCTGTCTCGTTGAACTAATAGCTGTTCCCGCGTTCGATTGGCAATTTCTAATTCTTGCTGTAGATTTTTATATCTTCGCGAGATTGCTGGAAAGTTTACTGCCTCTTCCTTGAAGGAACTGGCGTTTCTGGCAAGAGCTTGCTGACGAGCTTGTAAGGTATCTAATCTATTAGTAGATTCAACTAGCTGCTCGACTAAACTCAGCAGGATCGAATTATTGTTGTTTAAATATAGAAATCGATTGACGCGATCGGATACCCGATCCGTTGCCAAGATTTGTCTTCTTTCACTATTTAGTAAATCTAATACTTTTTGTTTTTCCTCTTGCAGCTTAATTACCTGCGGACTATTAGAATTGAATGTCGCCGATGCTATGGCTAAAGCATTTTCTTTTTCTTTAAGCTGCATAACCAGGCTCTGATAATTAGGGTTTTCTCTCAAAGCTGATATGGTAATCGCTTCGTCGGAACTTATCCCCAGTTTCGACTCAAGATTATTTTTGATTTGAGTCTGCTCTTCAATTTCTTCTTGGGTTTTCAACTGTTGAGATTCAATCTCACGCAATTTGTCTAACAACGACTCACCTTTAGCATCAGCCTCAACTAATTGATATTGCTCCTGCAACTCTTGTATTTCGTCGAGATTTCGAGCTACTTTTTGATTCAGTTCAGGCAGTTGCTGTTTAACAAACTGTAAACCCTTATCAATCCCCTGCTTACGACTGTCGAGAGAATAGTCTAAATATTTTTGGGCTGTTGTTTCTAGAACCAGCTGAACTAACTCTGGCTCTTGCTCTGTATAGTTAATTGCAATAATTTTACTGGCATCAAACCTGTTTTCACCATCGCTTACCCGTTCTACAATTAGATTTTCTGCTAATCTATCGATGTTAAAGTCGGCATACTTAGTCTGCACTTCTTCAGTAATCTCAGATAGCATATCTGTAGAAGTTAAAATCCTTAATATAGTAGGATAGTCTACCGCTAAAAGTTTATCATTGGGCAAACCCTTAGAATTCATCAAGTTGCTGGGTTCTAATGATTTTTCTTCTAGAGTCAAAGGCTCGACTAACAGTTGAAAACTTCCTGCATATTCTAATGAAGAATTTTTTTTATAATCTATATAGCCATACAATAAGGTTACGAAAGCCGTGATTATGGCAATCAAAAAAGCGTTTCTTTTTGCCATTCTCAACAGTGGAAATAAGTTTATCCTTGGCTGTGGTGGATAACTTTGCTCGTTTTTTTCTTCACTAAGAATAATATCAGACAAAATTTTTACTCCTAAAATAATGCTAAAAAAAACAGCTAACTATAACAAGAAAATAATAAATTTTTAGGTATTTTCCCAAAAGAGTAAAAAATATAATACTTTGATCGTTTGTGTCCTCAAGGTATTGTACACAATTAACTTTGAAGATCGCTCAATAATTGTCAGCCAAGTATATTAAGTAATCAAATTTACCAAAAGATAGTTTTTCAACCAGGTTTTGTCGCTTTATTGTAAGCTAATTAACACAGCGAACCCAATATTTAACCTAGTTGATTTTGTATTATAGCTAGCATCAATTTTTATAGTATTTATTTAGTGGCTCTTATCAGTAAGCTACTCATTTAATACGTTGGTAATATGCTTTTTGGCAGAATTTGATTTTGAATAATAGAACTAATCTAAGTAAAATAAGAATTGCTGAAAATATTAACAAAAAACCGACTTAGAAATCTACTGTTTCTACATTTCGCTCTCAAACAGCTGCTGAATTTTCTGAGAAAATGGGGGTTTTAGAGCTAGAATATGAGACTCAATCTACTAGATAAAAATAAGCGATCGCCAGCAATTATAAAAGTTACTTTTGCAATACAACTTGAAGTTTGAGATACGAGCTATATTTACGATCGGTGATTAGCTAAAAAAAATCTGCTATTTCTTATATGACTAATAGTCAAAGTATTGTGCGTGGGGCATTTTTTATCATCGCTTCAGAATTAAGTTTTGCTCTCAGCGCAGCCATTATCAAGTTAGTATCAACTTCATTGCCTAACGAGTCGATTGTATTTTTTCGCAATTTATTTGGCTTAATGATTTTAACTCCACTGTTGCTCAGAAGTAGTCCAAAAATTTTACAAACAAATCGTTTAAATATACATTTGATCCGTTCTGGGTTTGGTATGGGAGCAATGTATTGTTTTTTCTATGCTTTAGCCCACATTTCTTTGGGAGACTCGATGCTGATTAAATCGACTATTCCCTTAATTATTCCTTTCATATCTGCTCTTTGGCTCAAAGAAAATATTTCTCAGCGAGTAATTATAGCTGGAATCTTAGGATTTGTCGGCGTGTTTCTAATTTTAGAGCCGAATGGCGATACTAATTGGGCAAGCCTGGTTGCTTTGGCTAGCAGTTTAATGGCTGCAATGGCTTTTGTTACAGTGCGCAAACTCTCTGCAACAGAACCAGCTTTACGTATAGTCTCCTACTTTGCTATTTTTGGTCTTGCTATTTCTGCGATCCCGATGATTTGGCATTGGCAAACTCCAACAATCAGCCAATATTTTATGCTGATTGGCATCGGCTTGAGTACGACTGTTGGTCAACTACTATTAACTCGCGGTTATCAAAACGCTCCTGCTTCCAGTGTCGGAATTTTTACTTATACTTCCGTTCCTTTTGGAACATTTCTGGGTTGGCTGTTCTGGAAAGAGCTACTGGATAAAAATTCTTTTTTCGGTGCTATCTTGATTGTATTGGCTGGAATAATTATTTTAAGAACAAAAATAACTCCGATTAGGGAATGATTAGAAGAAAACAATCAATTTAAATTTTTGACAAACGCTATATGAAGATAAATTCTTAAATCTATTTAAAAATGATTGTCAACAAGACCTAATCGCGATATATCTATAGTAAGAGAAACTAAATAGTAATTTATATCAATAAACATTATTGCTTATGACTTATGCTATAGACTTGCCAGGTCGTTCATTCCAGGCTAACAAGCAATTTCAGAAATTTATTTTTATTGGGAACACGGCGATTAAATCTTCATCTCTCCCTACTAGGCAATTGCAGTTAACTCCCAATAGTAATTTTTTAGACCAAATTGATGTCGGAAGCTCTTTACTGATTATCGAGATTCACACGCCTCGAAATATCATTAATCAACTGCGGAATCTAGACTTCAAGCCAGGGAATACTGTACAGCTAGTGAGCAAAACCGCTAACGGCTCTGTGGTAATCAGCTCGAAACAAGGATTGCTTGGTATGGGAGCAGAAATTGCTCAAAGGATTATCGTAACTTTGGTAGATCGGGCAAAATAATGAGAATAAAAACTAGTATTTTTGAGTTACAGTCTGGCTCGGTGGCTGTAGTTGCTGGATATAGTCGTGTTTATGGCGGTTATGTAGGAAAGCTAATCTCCAAAGGATTAGAGCCTGGAACTTCTTTTGTGGTATTGAATTTGGCTAAAGAAGGTAATGTACAAGTTATGTTACTAGATAAAATTATTACCCTTTCTAAACCAGAGGTAAATGCTCTTTGTATTGACCTGAGCGAAGAAGAATTGTAGTAAACAATGGAGTCGAGTATCAAAAGCTAGGTAGGAGATTTTTTTCCGATCGCCCAGTCATCTCCAGTATCAGTGCCAGGTTTATTTTCGTTGAGCAAATCTTAATTTAGCCGATCGCGATCGCGGATTTTCTCTCTGTTCGTCTGGTTGAGCGGTAATGGGCTTTTTGGTAATCACTTTGAGCAATTCGCTATTACGAAAGCGATGTTTGACAATACGATCTTCTAGGCTATGAAAACTAATAATACCAATTATGCCTTCTGGCTTGAGCCAAGTAGGAGCGCGGTCAATAAATTTTTCTAAAGACTTTAATTCCTGATTGACTTCGATTCGTAGTGCCTGAAAAGTACGGGTAGCAGGATGGATTCTACCATGTCGATATTTACCTGGTACAGCAGAGGCGATCGCTTCAGCCAACTCGATTGTGGTTTGAAAAGGACGTTGTTGCACAATTTTTTTAGCAATGCGTCGCGAAAATCTTTCCTCGCCATACTCATAGATTAAGTCAGCCAAAGATACTTCCTGCCAATGGTTAACAATTTCTGCTGCGGTGATTCCTGTTGAACGATCCATCCGCATATCTAAAGACGCACTATAACGAAAACTAAAGCCTCGTTCGGCAACGTCTAACTGAGGTGAGCTGACACCCAAATCGGCTATGATACCGTCAAAGAGATTTGCTGGTTGATAGTCAGCAAAATTGCCCTGCCAAAACTCTATTCGCTGAGGATCTAAATTGGCTAATTTAGCTTTTACCGCAGCGATCGCCGTTTCATCCCGATCTATTGCCACTAGCTTGACGTTTGCTCCCTGATTCAAGATTAGTTCGCTATGTCCGCCACCACCCGCAGTAGCATCTAAAAACATTCCCTCCTCAGAAATATTTAATCCTGTAATCAGTTCGCGACTCAGCACAGAACGATGATTGAATATTGGCATCTGTGCTTTCATTAACTTTCCTCTAAATCTTAATCAAAATTTTATATCTAAGTTATGCAGAATACCAATTTATAAGAATTTATGGGTACAATTATAAGTAGGGATCTTATAAAGAGTATTTTCTTTTCTCCCTGCTTTTTTAAATTAAACTATTTATCAAGTTCAAGCGGAATTTAGCATAATATATGGAAGTTAGCCAACGCCCAGGACAAGCAGAAGACTCTCCTGGTCATAGGTGGGCAGGAATCTTAGGAACAGGAGTTGCGGTAGTTACCTTAATTCTACCTATAGTGATGATTGCCTCCTACTCGCCATTTAGCAGTAACCCTCAGCCTGCACCGAGAATATTATATCAACCGCAAGAAATCAGAATAAGCCCCATGAAATAGAGAAAATTACCGCGCTACAGGTTCTTTCTTAATCAAAGCGTTGGGGAAAATCTAACATATATTTCCCTTGCCGAGTAGTAATTGACGGTTAACTTATTTTTAAGATAGCTAAAATTTTACTATCAAACAAAACTATTTTTCTTCTTTTGGGAAACCACCTAGAATATTTGTGTTTATCTCAAAGGAAAAATATGAAGAGAATTGCTCGGTGGAAATTAACTGCTGCTATTTTTATTATTACTCTGCTGTTTAGCTTAGGCTGGTCTTTGACCAAGCCCAGTAATGCAATACTTGCAGCACATCGCTATGACACTCCTAGTTCAACGGCGATCGCTCTAGTTGAACCTAGTGTTCCTGTAGCTACAGAATCAGTAGAGTACGTCAACATCGACGGACAGGCGATTAGTGGTTATTACGCCTATCCTGAAGGCGTAACTGAATCTTTACCAGGAATTCTAGTTATTCATGAATGGTGGGGACTAAATGAAAATATTGAAGCGATGACACGTAGGCTGGCAGGAGAAGGTTATCGGGCGTTAGCAGTAGATCTATATAACGGACAAGTAGCTGAAACCCCCGAACAAGCCAGTCAATTAGTACAGGAGGTGGCGAACAATCCTTTTGGTGCAGAAGCAAATATTACCAAAGCTTACAACTATTTATCAGAAGAGAAACAAGCTTCTATAGTAGCTTCTATTGGCTGGTGCTTTGGCGGTAGCTGGTCATTAGAAACCGCCCTACTGTTCCCTCAGGAACTTGATGCAGCCGTAATCTATTATGGCGGAGAAATAGGAGAAGCCACAGCAGAAGAATTAAGTACCCTAGAAATGCCAATCTTAGGCATATTTGGCGCGGAAGATAGTTCGATTCCCTTAGAGACAGTAGAAGAGTTTGAATCTACCTTAAATGAGTTAGACAAAGAAGCAGAAATTATAGTTTATCAAGATGCGGGACACGCCTTCGCCAACCCTTCTGGTCAAAACTACGTCCCTGAAGCAGCAGAAGCAGCCTGGAAGGAAACTACTGAATTTCTCAACGAGTATTTGAGTTAGCTAAAGATAGCGATCGCTCAACACACTAACTTAACACTATTACAACTATCCCCATTTATCAAAACCCTAAAAATAGACGGCATAGCAGGAAAACCATCTGCGTTCATCTGTGGACGCTTTTTCAAATCAATATCAAACGTGTAACCCAATAAACTTTTGTTGGGTTTTTTTGTCTCTACCCTGCGGGGGCGACACAAACAATCACAGAGCTTGCTGAATCAAGGATTTAGCCCTCATACCCTGGCGATAATAATCATTTTTGGCAGTGGAAAAACGGAGCAACTCTCGAACAACATCTTGGAAAAAT
>JADEXJ010000019.1 GCA_015207195.1 Pleurocapsales cyanobacterium LEGE 10410 | reverse complement strand
AGTGTTTTAGCTGTTTCTCGCAAAATTTGTTTATATGATTCTGTCCATTTCATGTCGGGAAAGCAATCAATTTTTCTCTTTTTTTTACCTTACACTTCAATTGGATGTTTATTTAATTGCACTTCCCTAAAGCCATCAAAAATGCCTTAGCCAAAATAGACTTTTTGAATCAACAAAGAGTTGAAAATTGGGATATTAGCGTTCTTAATCCCAATCGGTTAAAGTTTCTTGCCAAATTAGGCAAAAAATCTCCTACTCAGGCACTTTCTAGAACTCCTGAAGCTCGTCGATACTCTATACTTATTGCTTTCTGTAGTCAAATTTATACCGAAATAATTGACGAAACCATTGACCTGTATATCAGCACCCTAGCCAATACTTATGCTCGTTCCAAGAAAGACCGAGATTTGTTTCAGCGTCGAATTGCTCAGTCTCTCAATCAAAAAATTAAGCTGCTGTCTAAAATCGGTCAGGTAATTCTGAATGAAGAGATCAAAGACGAAGAGTTGAGGGGGAAGATATACGACCGAGTAACTCCCGAAAAGTTATCAACTGCTATGGCTGAGTGTAAATCTCTAATCCGTCCCCATGCAGACGATTACTTCGATTTTTTTGCCCTACGCTATAGTTATCTGCGTCAATTTGTTCCTACTTTTTTAGCAGCTTTTAGTTTTAGTTCTAATCGTCAACCTGATGATTTGATTGAAGCCATTAAAATCATCCGCAATCTTGATACTTTAGGCAAACGGAAAGTTCCAGATAATACCTCCCTTAAATTTGTGCCAAAGCGATGGTCGGAATATGTAATTAACCAAGAGGGTAAGATTGTTCGCAAATATTACGAACTCTGCGCTCTGTGGGAATTAAGAATCGCCCTACGTTCGGGAAATATTTGGATTATTAATAGTCGTAGATATGCCAATCCTGAAAGTTATCTAATTCCCAAAAATCAGTGGTTAAAGCTTAAATCAGAAGTCTTAAGGCAAATACAGGTTTCTGAAGTAGCCACGAACACCATAGAACTTAAAAAGCAGGAATTATCCCAGCTTTTGTCTGAATTTGATGCCACATTTCAAGATAACGAGCAAGTTCGTATTGAAAAGGATAAGTTAGTTGTTTCACCTCTCAAAGCAGAGGAAGTCCCCGACAGTACGAAGCAACTAAGAAAACAAATTCGAGAACGGTTACCTTGGATTGAATTAACCAATCTGATCATTGAAATTGATAATCGGACGGGGTTTAGTCAGGCTTTAGTTCACGCAGCAGATGCCGAAAACCGCATCCCTGACATCAAACGTTATTTGTACGCTGCCATCATTGCTCAAGGTTGTAACATTGGTTTGGAAAGGATGGCAAGATTAGCTAGTCTTTCCTATCATCAGCTTGCTTGGTGTAACAATTGGTATTTAAGAGAATCTACTCTCAAGGCTGCTAATACCAAGATTGTTAACTTCCAGTATCATCTTCCCCTAAGTCAAATTTGGGGTAGTGGAACTCTTTCTTCTTCTGATGGGCAGCGATTTCCTGTGTCGGTTAAAAACCGCATGGCTGTTTCTCTACCTCGTTATTTTGGTTATGGACAAGGGGTTAGTTTCTACAGTTGGACGAGCGACCAGTTTTCTCAATATGGTAGTAAACCAACTATTTCTACCATGCGCGACTCGACTTATGTGCTGGATGAGATTCTTGATAATGAAACAGAATTGCCCATTATGGAACACACTACCGATACAGCAGGATATACGGAATTAGTGTTTGCCATGTTTGATTTATTGGGGTTACAGTTTTCTCCTCGTATCAAGGATTTGAGCAGTCAGCGTTTGTATCGTGCCGATCGCGACTCTGAATATCAGCATATAGAATCTCTACTCTCTGGCGCGATCAAGACCGATAAGATTCTCCCTCGATGGGATGATATGCTGCGAGTAGCTGGTTCGTTAAAGCTAGGCTGGGTAACAGCTTCCTTGTTTATCAGCAAACTAAAATCTTTTCCCCAACAGAATGATTTAGCTAATTCTTTTGCTGAATACGGGCGCATGATTAAAACTATTTTTATTCTGCGTTATCTGATGAATCAGCCCTATCGTCGAAAAATCAATAGTCAGCTCAACAAAGGTGAGAGATTACACGATTTACGTCGGTTTCTCTTTTTTGCTCATCAAGGTGCTATTCGACAGCGACATGAAGAGGAATTAACCAATCAAGCCAGTTGTTTGAATTTAATCACTAATGCCGTGGTAACTTGGAACACTATGTATATGGAGGCTGCTATCAATCAACTGCGAAGCGAAGGTTATCAAATCAGTGATGAAGATATTAATCGCTTGTCTCCTACTCGCTACGAACACCTTAATCCTTATGGCATCTATCCTTTTGATATTGAGAAGGAATCAAAGAGGGCGAGTCTTAGACCTCTTCGTAAACCATCAAGAAATTGAGTTGAATAATTTTATTCAAGTTGGTCTTATTTAGGTTTAATATATTCTCCAAGTAGTAAAGAAAAACAGCTAGCAGCCTTAGTTAAATCTACATCTGGTTTAAGTAGTAAATAATCGGCATCCAAATCTTCATGTAAATAGATACAGTAAAATATTTCACTGCCATTGGCTAACAAATACGAAACAGCTACTTCTTTAGCTTCTCCTGATTCAAAATCTTCCTTAAGAGTCCAAATACGAACATCTATGCAAGTTTGTTCCAGACAGTTCCTTAAATCTGATGTTGATAAACACTTAGCTTGAGAAAGTTGATACCATTGACCATCAGAATAAAATTCTTCCTCTAAATCTTGTTCGGGAAGTAAGATAATCGAAAGTTGTTCTCCATAGATAGAGAAATTGTAAGATAAGTCAGATTCAAAAACTAGCTTTGTGAGACCGACATTCAAAGAGAAAAAATTAACTGCTGGTAATTTCTCATGTATCAAAAAATTTTCTAAATCTTCTTCAAAAAATCGGACAATTTCTATTAGCTTTTTATTAATTATTTTGGCAAGTATGTTCTTATGTTTCGATGGTAGAAAAGATAAAAGTTTTTTATCAGTATACATAGCTTGATACTTTTGAAATCAAGTTAAATAATCCTGATTATACGTCCAGCGTTGTTTTTTGTCCGTTTGCTGTCGCAACGCCAAGAAGCCCAAAGCTTCCTCTATTTTAACGACGAGGTAACTACTAGATCAACTTCCACACCTCAAAAGTTGCTGCGTACTCCTTTACCCTATGATGATGAGAGTTTAGCAGGTTATATTCTGCGTCTGAGCGAAACAAATTATTACCAGTCTCCTCACTGGATTCTGCAATTGGCAGGTTATCGGGGCAATCGGGTTCTTCGATTTAATCGCCATGATAATAAACCGACAAAACTCAACCAACTAACTGGTACAGATAATAAGTTGCTCAAATCAAAAGCTTTTGGAGCTACAACAGAAGGTAATATTACGAGCTATGGAGTCTACAAAAAAGCTACTCAACTATGTCCAGATTGTCTGAAAGAATCTCCTTACGCTCGGCTCTTTTGGGATTCTAAAATCAGCCGAGTCTGTCCGATACATCAATGTAATCTAATCAGCAGATGCCCTCAATGTCAGCAATTGATCAAATGGTCGCGACCTGGTGTGGTTGAATGTGAGTGTGGCTTTGATTTTCGCCACGCTCGAACTACTCTTGCTACAGACGCTCAAATCAATTTTTCTTTCTACCTATACGGATCTCTCGGACGGGTTGAATATATGAATGCTATTAAAGCAATTTATACAGAGGATAATCCAGTATTTTCCTTGACCTTTAGTTGTTTTTCTAGATTGTCGAGTTTTCTGGGAGGTTATATTAGAGCTTACTGGAGACATCAAAAATGTATTGAGTTGTCCAAAACTGTTTTTACCGAGTTTGGTATGCAGTCAGAATTGTTGTCATCAGAAGAATTGGTATTTGATTTCTTTCAAGAGTGGCAGCACAATATCACGCAGCTTCTTCAATGGCACGAAAATAATCTGAAGCAAAGATACAGTCAATCAACGACCATTAGCTCGATGGTTGATTTTTTAGTAAAATTTTCCAATTATTTTCCCGTCCATTGCTCAATATCCATTTTGCTCGAAAACTACCTAATTAACTGTCTGAGTCGATATCTAATCGACCAAACAGAGATAATTTGGACAAATCCAGCTAAAGTCCACACAAGATCATTTGAGTTAAAGGAGGTGAAGCGTTGGCTACCAGAAATTACTAAAACATGGAATGACCTTGAGCTTAACTTGGCTAGGTTAATCACAGCTAGTCAATACGTGAATTATCTTTATCCATCGTCGCTTTATCCAATCAAGGTAATGGTTTTACGCAATCCAGAACCTCAAATCTTGAGGCTCAAACTAAATTTATGTTTAAAGATGTGAAACTTGAGATAAATTGTCAGATTTTTTCATCTTATGCGGTGATTAGTGCGGAAATTTTCACTTTATGCGGTAATAATTTTCAACTTATGTGCGAATGAGAGGACTCAAAGTATTGAAACATCGTGAGCAAAATTTCAACTTATGGGTTAACCAATAGTAGTGCTTCAATATTTCTGCTAGTAGCTTGGGATTTTGCTCGATTAAATTTCCTAGATTCTCTTCCTGAAAAATAGTTGCAGTCCGCTCGAATAAACCACAGCAAATTTCTGTATCATCGTGACGGGAATGATAGCAAATTCCGTCTACCTGTTGAGGATGCTCGTATATTGCTTTTGCCCAAGCACGAGAGACTTGATAAGAACCAGAACTAATCCGCGCATCCACACCTAATTTGGTTAAGTTTACTCCCCAAATATCTACAATTACCAACGGACGACCGCTCGCGATTTTAAATAAATTTCTCTGCTGTAGGGCAGCCCCAGAGACAGTTCTAACTCCTAAAGTTCGCCCGAACGTTTCGATAAATGCACCACGTTCATTTTGTCCTGCATAAAGTATTCCATAATTGGCATTGAATGAATCAAATCTTCCTTTACCACTGCGATCAAAGTAAATGGCAGAGTCATAACCCACTGGATTTAATCGATACCAAGGTTGGCTATATTCTGAAGTCGGTAGTCGCTTATTGTTAAAATCATCGGGTGGTAAGGGATGATCTTCTACATTATTGTTCATCAATCTACCTCAAACAAGAGTTATTTCTACACGGACATCTCAAGGGTTTGAGATAATCTCAAACCCCGTGTCCTCCTCAAGCTGGATATTGCAATCCATAAGCTTTTGCTGCTGATATAACTTCACTAGTTTGAGCGTTTCTCAAACATTCGAGGGGAGTTTTACTGTCCAAACGAATATCTCCTGTCAACATAAAGACTAATTTGCTCCAATCATCTAAATGCTCCATATTGCTTAATACCTCGGACCAACCAGTCAAAACACTACCGTTGCTAAACTGCCAAGCTGGATAGCGATAGCCTCTGTTGCCTAACGATAATCCCAACAAATTATTATTTTTACGGCGATTATCTACAGCTTGACGGGATATGCCTAAGATCGCAGCCACTTCACTACTAGTCAATGCTTTTTTTCCTTGATAATTTAATAGTTCTTGCTTGTGCTGCACTCCTTTAAGCTTGGCTTCTAGTAAAGGATCGTCTTGCTCTAGCTGAGCCAGGAATTCTGAACTTAACAAGTCATCAATCAACGATTTAAGTCCTTCAGGATCGTTACCCCACTTTGGTAACGGCTCTGTGGATGGATGCGCTTTTGATAGAGCAACTAGATATAGATTGTTTTTGTGACGATCGCTGTTTTCTTTCAATTCCTCAATCAAATTTACTATGGCTTTTTGAGCTGATATATCCAATTGGGAAATGTCTTGAGTTATTTGTTCTATTGATTTGACAGTACTCATTTCAGTTAGTGTTGAATCTTTTTATTACTATTTTACAATATTGTGCAAATTGGTAAAGCAATTATTTGCCTTAGCTTTTCAAACATCAAGTGGTTGCGTATCAACAAAGTCGATCGAGAATGTACTCAAAATGAGAAAATAATTAAGAAAACATAAAAAACCGATAATGAGCTACCTGCTCTATTCCCAAGCAGAACAGTTAAAGCTACATGAACCAGTTCCCGTTACTCTTCATCCCGCAGCCGTTTATCTCAGTTCGCTATCAGAAGGGTCGCGTCGCACGATGCTGTCTTCTTTAAATGCGATCGCCCATCTATTAACCGAAGGAGAATGCGATGCTTTTGCTTTAGATTGGTCCAAGTTACGCTACCATCACACCGCAGCCGTGAGAACTGCTCTCAAACAAAGGCTTGCTCCTACTACTACCAATAAAATGTTGGTAGCTCTGCGTCGGGTACTGACTGAAGCTTATCGCTTGGATTTAATTGATGCTAAAGACTATCACAAAGCAGTAGACATTGCCAATGTTAAAGGAACGGGTCAGTTAAGAGGTCGTGCTTTAACTACAGATGAAATAAAAAGTTTGATCGATTGTTGTTACGAACAGGGAGGTGCAATCGCTCTTCGGGATGCTGCGGTAATTGCCATTCTTCGTTGTGGTGGCATTAGACGACACGAAATAGTTCGATTGAAGTTAGATGACCTCGATCTTAAAACTGGAGAATTAACTATCCGTCGGGGTAAGGGTGGTAAATTTCGGCTGGTTTACTTAACCACTGATGCGATCGCCACGATTGAAGATTGGCTAAAAGTGAGAGGAATTCTTCCAGGACCTTTAATCTGTCCCGTCAACAAAGGTGGTAAAGTGATACCGCGTCACTTTGCTGAAGATGGAGATGGTATTTATAAGTTAGTCAAAGCTAGGGCTATAAGTGCGGGAGTTAAACATTTTTCGCCCCATGATTTTCGGCGGACATTTTGTTCCGATCTTTTGGAATTTGGGGAAGATGTGTTTACGGTACAGGAATTAGCGGGTCATGCTTCTCCTGCTACTACTGCTAAATACGACCGTCGTGGTGAGGGCAGAAAACGCCGAGCCGTTAAGCGATTGAAGTTCAGGTAATTTATAGTGTGATTAATATCAATACTCTACTTATTCTATTCCCTTCAATAACTTAGCTATCTGTTCTGGTGCGGGAAGTTGCTCCTTTAATTCTTGAGGTAGGGTTGAAACAATTCGATAGGTAGCAACTCCTATCGGCTGATTGGATTCTTTGAGGGCATATTCAACAATAGTTCTCTGCTTCGACTTACAAAGAATAATTCCTATAGGTGGATTTTCTTCGGGCAAGCGAACTAGATCGTCTAATGCTGCCAGATAAAACTGCATTTTGCCCACATACTCTGGTACAAATTCTCCTATCTTTAATTCTATTGCTACTAAACACTTCAAACGACGGTGGAATAATAACAAGTCTATAAAGTATTCCTTGTCGCCCACTTCCAAACGATACTGACTGCCAACAAAGGCGAACATTCCTCCCATTTCTTGTAAAAAAGGCTCTACAGCAGCTAAAATCGCTTGCTCTAACTGGCGTTCGCTATGTTCATCTGCTAATTCTAAAAAATCAAAGGTATACTCATCCTTTACTGCCAACTTAGCTTGAGAGCGAATATTCTCTGATACTGTTTCGTCGAAATTGGTTTGATTGAGCAAAGTTTTTTGGTAACTTTGGTTCTCAATTTGATGAATTAGAACATTTTTGGTCCAACCAAACTTACGTGCCATACGGATATAGAACTCCCGCATTTCATCATCTTTGCACTTTTCCATAATTGCCAAATTATGAGTCCAGCCTATTTCTCGCACCAATGGTGCGAGTTTTTCATTTTTGACATAGGCTTCATAGAATGATTTCATCCGCCAAAGATTAGCTGCCGAAAACCCTTTGATTCCTGGGAATTCAATCTGTAAGTCTTGAGATAGGTTTTTAACTACCGACTTTCCCCAAGTTTCTCCCTGTTGCCGAATTACGATTGATTTGCCAATGTCCCAATAAAGAGCGATTAATCTTTGGTTAACTGCTTTGAGCGCTTCATATTGAGCAGAACGAATATGCTGCTTTATTTCTCCCAGCAGTTGTCCATAATTATCAGCATCTAATTCGCTCATGTTTTTTCTGTTTCCAAACAATTCGATTGTTTATTATCACTTTTAGCAAGGTTTTAATTCTTGGCAGTTTACCAACACTTCCTTGCCATAAGTATCTCTAATTTTGGCAATTATGCCAGTAGTGGCTTGTACGATCCATGTTCCTTTAGCTTTAAACCATTCAACTATTGTTCCAGGTTGGAGTAGGTTTTTAGGTTCTCTTGTTATGTCCACCCGTTGAGATAAATTATTATCTTTCCCTGTAGTGGACACGGAATAAATATTTGTAGTAGATTCTACTTGAGTTAAGTTTTCGTCTCTTTGCAGCCAACTGGCTAAAATCTCTTCTCGACCATCACTCGGAGATTTAAACACATAAACTCTTTCTCGTTGCTCTCTCGAACCAAGGCGACCAATATAAGTAAGTTTTAATCCCAACAGACTCAAGAGTTTTTGAGCTATTTTAATCGGCGTGTCTGATTCTACTATAGTCAGACCTAAAAACGTTTTAAGTTCTCGTTTATTGGCATGAGCCAACTCAGCAATCAACTGAAGATTGGGATCGCTACCTCTATATTCAACTCCAGGTTTAAGTAAATCGATAATCAGTGTTTCTAATAGCCGTAATGAAGTAGACAATAAACTACGATTGAAATCTGGCAGCCATAAACGATTTTTGGTATGACAAGCGATCGCCCTTAACTGTTTTAAATCTCGCCCGATTAGATGTTGTCTACCGACGGTAAGGTAATAGTGAGAGAGTATTTTACCGTACCAACCTTCATCATCTTTTGCTACGAGTTCGGGGGTAATGGACACATCGCTGCCATAACGCCTGACCAAGTTTCCCTTACGTTCGACCCATCTTTCTGATTTGGTTTTTGCTCGTTTGTCTTTTAGTTTTTGATACTCTGAGTCTGTAGGTATAAGTGCATCTGCTACATGAGCGCAATCAGCTTGATATTTAGTTTTGGCTACATGTTTTAATTGTGTTTCTACTTCGGTAACACAATTGAGAACTTCTGTTTTAAGTTCGGGGGGAGCGGTAACAAAATGTCCCTCCGCAATTAATCCCTCAATAATTGAACTGCGATAGTTCTGCATAGTGAGGTTTATATAACAACCTCGTTTTGCCCAAGTGTTTAAGGATTCTGGTTGGAAGTTAGTATCGAGATCCAGGTCTGACAAAGAGGTATCGGCAAGCTGTAAATATCGAATATTCTTGCTGGCTTTATTTTTGGTATTGGCAATCAAAGCTTTTTTAACGGTAGCTCCATTACCCACCATACATTTATTAAAACCTCGTTTAGCTGCCCAAAGATATCGAGGAACCGAAGCGCGGATACGGGCTAATGCTTGACGAATGGAATCAACAGTTTGCACTCCCTGAGCGATCGCCCAAACTGAATCAAAATGAGGAACGCTTTTGATTTTGCCTAAGTTGGTTTTGATTCCTTGTAGCAATAACTGAAATGTCAGAGGAACTTCTGAATGACATCGATCCGTCCTTTCGCATTCAATACTAACTCCTGTTTCAATCGAAGGAGAAGCGATCGCCAGATCGTAGTTCGGTAATATTTCATTTAGATGGGCAATACAGCCATAGGCTGGATGAGACGGGTCTGCTACTGTTTCTGAATCGATGCGGAGGATTTTACGATCGGGGAATTCTTGCTGAAGATAGGATTCTAGGTTTTGTGTACCCCACTTGGACTTAAGTTTCTGAGCCGAACAGCTAATAAACGGTTTCCCTCCAGCTTCGATATGACTGAGCAGATCTCTGACTAAACGGGCGGAATTTTTATCTTCATAGTTATGTATTGTCCAACGTTGTTGTTTAGGTGGTTGCCAATCGTTTACTACGACAAAAGGATCGACATGAAAACCTGCCAGAGAACGAATATAGTCGATAGCAACATCGGATAAGTCAGCATCAGCTAGATATACTTGACCGTCGCCATTTAGATTATTTTGAATTAAAGTTTTGAACTGAGCTAAAATCTCTACTCTTTCTGAAGCGCAGGTAGCAGAGTTTAGCATATGCCAAATTACTTGTTCTGCTTCATCGATGATTACTATTCCGTCCGACCAGTTGTCAGCATTAAACTTTGCTCCTGAGTTTGGATGTAGGGAATCTATACAAAGTCCGTAACCGAGAATAGTTCCATATTCAACAGTTTTGATTTCGCTTAGGTAAGGAAGTCCTACCCTTTGACAAAGTGCTTCTCCTAGTTGGATACGGTGGGTTAATAGCAAAACCCATTTTCCTTCTTTGATGGCTCGATCTACTATTTGTTCGAGTAAATAAGTTTTTCCGCTGCCTTTAGGAGATTTTAGACCAATTAGTTTAGCAGTATCGGGAATGTTTAGGAGATCGGGTATTTGGTTTTCTGGGCGAAGAGGAATAGACATATTGTCATCTTCTCTTTCTATCTCCCCATCTTTCTGTTCTCCCGTATCGAAGAGCGAACCTAAATATCTTCTATTAACCTGAATATTAGCTTTGTAAGTCAACCCAACTGAGGAGCGGACTAACCAAGTTTCTAAAGACAATGCTTTATCATAAGCTTGATGAAATGCCTCTGCACCATTTTGGACAATCAAATCATCAACCCCCTTGGCTGATTCTTGCCAACGAATTACCTTGACATCAACTCCAGCTTTGGTAAAAAGTTTCCCCGTCTTGGCGATCGCCTTGTTGACGTTAGCGATGGTACTGGCTTTGGTATCCTTGTCAAAGTCAAAATAGACTTTACGTCCAGGTGTAGCAAAGACTTGAAGTTGGGGAATGAGTTTGGCTAGTCCTGTTTTTCGCCCAAATTCATCTTTGGGTTGACGGTAGCCATTAAAAACACCAGGTAAGGCGATCGCTGCGTAGCCTAGACTAAGTAAAGCAGCAGCTTTTTTTGCTCCCTCAGTAATGATTAAGGGAACTTCAGGATTATTTACTACCCATGACCAGAATGATATTGGGGTAGTGCGATCTCTAAGGCGGAGAGCTAAAGGAGAGAGAAATAGCTTAATTCTGTTTAAGCCAGCTACGCTATGCCAAAGAAGTCGAGAAACTTTAAGAGCAATTATCCCTGTCGGGTGTTTGGGAGGACCTTCATATTTAATTATTTTCCCTTTATCTGCCGATAGTCTGGGTTGGAGGGGTTTAAACTGACCGTATAGATCGTCAGAATAATTATTTAGGACATCTACTCCTGATACCCACCAACCTCCTGCTTCAATATGACGATATCGTTTCAGGATGCTGTAGCTTATCGCACCTGTGTTAATTCTTTTAAGTTTATCGGAAATGAACAGGCGATCTAATGCTGTATTTCCTTCCAAGTGGAAGAAGTTAAGCTTAATTATATCGGAGTGAATTCCGCTTCCTTGGCAGAGTTCCTGGTATTCGGCAGATGTAAGTTGATTTGGTAATTGTTTTTCACAGGATGTATCTGAAGCATCACAATGTTTTGGTAATTGTTGCGTCATTAATGGAGACTCCTTAGTTTTTTTGGAGCCTCAAACCCATGTCATAACAAGCAGCTGAATCTTTCCACAGCAAATTTTTGCCAAACGGACTCTAGCTGGTGTGAAACCTTGCCAGTTTTGTCCTCAAATTTTGGCGCATCACAAAGCAAATCTCTTTAAGATTGCCGTGCAACTCTGGAGAATTGAAGATAGAATATTAATTGGTTAGGAAAAATATTCAATCTATTTTTTCCAAAGGAAAGGAGCTTGGACACTTGCTTGCACGCATTGTGGGTCTGGGCTCTTTTTCGTTTAGGAAAATAAATTGAATGTAGTTATTGGTTTAAACAAGATCATAGTTACTCTGAAAAATTAATATAGCAACTCCTATTGTACAGAGCCTTCAAATACTGATGTTTAGGAGTTCCTAAACACTTTCTGAAAATATTCTGATTGGCTGAAATACTTGTTTTAGCGAGCTTTCTCTAATTTTTCTATTTCCGAATGAACACGAAACGTTTCCGAATGAACACGAAACGTTTCCGAATGAACACGAAACGTTTCCAAATGAACAACAAGTGTTTAGAAGCTATAATTGCTAATATATATAGGGTTCAGAGTTTATTAAATTTTGTGACTGTTTAGGAGTTTAAAAAGCCTTCCTAAACACTATAAAATCGCTTCCAAAGCAAAAAACCCTTTTATCAAGGGCATTTGAAAGATATTAAGGCATAATTTGTTGGCTCGATTATGCTTCTAAACCCAAATGGGTTAGAAGTCTAGTTTTAAGTTCTGGGGTAACTGGATGAGGATAGCGACCATTCTCAATCTGAGATAGGCGGGAAGGAGAAATATTGATTTGTTTAGCCATAGTTCTCAAGCTTTTTTTATTAGCTTTACGTGCTTTCCTAATTTGTTTACCAAAGGCTAATAAATCTATGTTAGATATCGTTTCTTGGGTTGAGCTTTGCTCTTCGTCAACCTGAAAATCAGATTTAGGTAAATTTGGTTTGAGTTTTGGTTGTATTTCTGGTTGATATAGAGTACCAAAACACTTCAACCAATTGTTGAACCAGTATTTTGGCTTTTTAATTTTACTGTCAGATTCAACCCATTCAGGAACGTCTGCATCATATATGAAACTGTATGGATGCTCGAATTTACCTAAAGTTTTAAGCCCGCGCTCGAAACTACGCTTTAGATTAAATGCAGCACTACCATTGATTAAAGCTATTTCTATTTCCTTCTCATAACCAATGCGTCTTAAAAGAGTTTCTATCTGGAAACGACCACTTCTATTTTTCTGTAAGGCAAAAAGAGCAAAATAGGCGATTCTCAAAGACATTCTTTCTCGGTAAGGGTCTAATTTCAAAGATTCGCTACTAAGATAGCCAAATTCTCTTAGATACTCGTGACCAGCAAATTTTTCAAACCAAGAGCCTGGACTGTAGGTAATTTCAACATCGATTATGCTATCTTTTCCATCCAAGCTTTTTTGAACTATCTGTTTAATATTGTAAACATCCCAGAGATTTGACATTTCAACTGTAAAAATCCCTTTGTGGCGATCGCGCCATTCTCTAACCCAGACCTCTAGACGTTTGAGTAGATATACATGGTGAGCGAGTTGAAGTAGCTTTTCTTGTTTTGATAAGTAGCGAGTAGATTCTTTGCTAAGGCTTCTTTCAGCTTTCGGAATGTAGTGATTTCTTTTTTTGCTTTCACCAAAATCAGTTAAAAGTTTAGAAGCTGAAACAGTAATTTTTTCTTTCCAGGCTTCTGGCTTGCGGAAAGCGATCGCAGCTAGAGCATAGTGTAGTTTCAGGGTTTGTTCGCCAAACTGACGAGCAATTACTTCTTTAGTTTGATATGCTACCTCGGCAAAGTCAGTTAGGTCGAATCGGTCCCGAATTTGCAGCTCGACTCGACCAGAAGAAAAGTCTTTCCCTCCGTTCAAGCTATTTGGTTTTAATTCCCAAAAATTCATGCCCGACACTCCTGCTGTATAAACAGTATCAGTTATTGCACTACCAGGGCATTCTTCGTAGAATTTGCTTTGACACAATTGTGCTTCTGTAGGAGATTTTGTTTCTTTTTGAGAATCAAAATCGGATTTATTCTTATTGCTAGATTCAGTAGAGCGTTTTTTGGTTTTACCTGTCTTATTACTAATAATAGCGTCAGAATGTCTCATTGTTACGCAAGGTAGATGAGGATTAGAGTTTAGCTAGAGCAAAAAATATATATGTATTTGTTTGATGTAAAAGTTGCCTGGATAAAATCATAAAAAACGCGATTGTTTTAAAACTTAGCGCACAAACCAGATTTTATTCCGTTTCTTCGTCTTTTTTGCAGATTAATTTAGCTCTTTAACTAGAGCAGTTAACTTTTGGCACTTAATATTGGTTTATTATCTCTGACCGAGAGGGACGCAGCCTTTCGCGACTTTTGTTCAATCGAGGTTTTGACACCTTATTGAACAGTTGATGCTTCCCAAGTACATAACGGAGTATAAGACCGATTTTCAGGTGTTGTCCAGTAAGATTAATAAACTCTACTTCATGTGCCTTAGCTTCTAGCGGACATTTCGCAGGTTGAGGAATAAAGGTAGGGTATTAAAATGAAGAGTTAAAATAACCTCTGAATGGATATCCAAGTAAAAAACTTAGACCACTTAGGTATAGTAGCAGGAATTGTTGACCAGATAGGATTAGTTGAAGAAATAGATAAGCAAATAGAGCAACATCCCCAACAAATCATCAGCACAGGGCAAGTGGTGAAAGCGATGATTCTGAATGGATTAGGGTTTGTCAGCGCACCTTTGTACTTATTTAGTGAGTTCTTTGTTGGCAAAGCAACAGAACATCTTTTAGGAGAGGGGATAAAACCAGAACACCTCAACGATGATCGAATAGGGCGAGCATTGGATAGTTTATCGAATCAAGGACTGACACCATTGTTCACCAGTATTGCCATGTTAGCCCATCAAAGATTTGACCTCTCGACCAAAAATCTGCATTTAGACTCTAGCAGTTTTAGCTTGGAAGGAAGCTATGAAATAGAAAGCTCAGATGAATCAACCGAATCCATAGAATCAGTCAAGATCGCCTATGGCTACTCCAAAGACCATCGACCAGATCTAAAACAATTTATGATGGATGTGATTTGCACAGGAGATGGAGATGTGCCACTGTTTGTGAGAATAGGTGATGGTAACGAATCTGACCGTGCCGTTTTTGCCCAGTTGATGAAGCAGTTTAAACAGGAATGGAATCTCGATAGTATTTACGTTGCTGACAGTGCGCTTTACAGTGCAGAAAATATTCAACAACTAGGAGAACTAAATTGGATTACCCTCGTTCCTCGAAGCATCAAAACAGCTAAGATTTTGACTGAATCAATTAAAGATGTGGTGTTTGTTGAGAGTAAAATTTCTGGTTATCGCATTGCCTCCTGTTGTTGTGATTATGGTGAAGTCCATCAACGCTGGCTCATTGTGGAAAGCGAAAAACGCCGAGAGAGCGATCTCAAGCAGCTAGACAAGCGACTAACAAAACAACTAAAAGTAGCCAAAAGTAAACTTAAATTATTAATGCAGCAAGATTTTGCTTGTTCTGCCGATGCCCAAAAAGCTGCGGACAAACTGAGCCACAGTGGGAAATATCATTCTTTAGAATCAGTCTACATTGAGACTCATCCTCACTACAGTAAGGCAGGACGACCGACTAAAAATCAGTCCCCTGAAAACTTTACCTATCGTGTTACGGCTCAAGTTATTCCTGTAAATGAAGTAATTGAGACTGCCCAAAGGCAAGCAGGAAGGTTTATTCTCGCTACGAATGTTCTCGACGAAAAGACTCTACCTAATGATCGGGTTTTAACTGAATACAAAGGTCAACAAAGTTCAGAGAGAGGCTTCCGCTTTTTGAAAGATCCCTTATTTTTTACTTCGAGTGTCTTTTTAAATACTCCTCGGCGAGTGGCAGCCTTGGCAATGGTTATGGGTTTGTGTCTTTTGGTTTACACTCTCGGTCAACGTCAATTAAGACAAGCCTTAGCTCATTCTAAGGAGACTGTTCCTAATCAACTCAAGAAACCAACTTCTTCTCCCACACTAAGATGGGTGTTTCAGTGTTTTCAAGCGGTTCATCTGGTTGATTTGAATCATCAACTACAAGTTTCTAATCTCACTGATATTCGTCTGCGAATTTTGCGGCTCCTTGGAAATCCTTGTCAAAAATATTATTTAATTTGCTGACTTACCTGCGAAATGTCCGTTTCAGGCAATCTTTAATCCTTTTATGCTCAACAGTGTTCTCCATATGTTTTTTGCCACCTTGGAGACTTCTTTGTTTGTAATTGGTGGAATTAGTGCTTGGTATATTCTTCGTAAACGTCATTCAGATTTTTTTGCCCTGTCTTTCAAAATCGTTTTGGCGATCGCGATCGCCGTTACTCCTTTGCAGCTATATATCGGACATTTGAGTGGTGAGCAAGTGTATCACTATCAACCGACAAAATTAGCTGCTATGGAAGCTCAGTGGGAGACTATTCCCGCAGGAGAATCTCCCTCCTGGAGTGCGATCGCTCTACCCAACGACAATGCCGAGCAAAATGATTGGGAAATTTCTATCCCTGGGCTGTTGAGCTACATTCTGGAAATAAAACCCCAGCTATCCGAACCAGTTTTGGGTTTAAAAGAATACGCTCCAGAAGACCGACCCCATCAAATTGGTCTAATTTACTATGCTTTCAGGATTATGATTGCGATCGGGTTTATCTTAGCGGGTTTGATGGCACTAACAGTTTTGCAGTGGTTAAGGGGTAAATTGGCTGCCGAAAATATCGCTCAACAACGTTGGTTACTTAGAGCTTGGATGTTCGCTGCACCATTAGGCTATATTGCGGTGGAATCGGGCTGGATAGTCCGTTGTGTAGGTAGACAACCTTGGACGGTGTATGGAGAAATTCGCACAGTGGATGCAGCTTCTCAGATACCTGCTAGTAATGTTTTGACTTCTTTGAGCATTTTTGCGATCGTCTACAGTATTTTGTTTGTTTTTGCTCTGTATTTTGCTAGCCGTATTATTCGTACTGGACCTAATTTTGATTTGCCCGTACCAGGAGAGGAAGTTACTGAGGAATTGGATACTACACCAGCCGAACATCTTCCCAATAGTCGTCCTGTCGAAGCTCAACAGTAATTATTGGAAATTATGGAATCTCTGCAATATTTTTTACCCCAAGTTTGGTTTGCCGTTTTAGCACTATTCTTGTTTCTCTATGTAATGCTAGATGGATTCGATTTAGGAGTAGGTATTCTCTCAATCACCGCTTCCAATGAAGAACGAAGAGGAATGTTAATGACCAGTCTGGGCAATGTTTGGGATGCTAATGAAACTTGGTTGGTTTTGATGGGGGGAGCTTTATTTGGAGCGTTTCCTTTGGCTTATGCCACAATTCTCCAGGCTTTATATATTCCCGTTACAGTAATGATCTTTGGCTTAATCTTTCGCGCTGTCGCTTTTGAATTTCGCGAAAATGCCACGACTAAAATATTTTGGAATATTGCTTTTGGTGGCGGTAGCTTTCTGGCTGCTTTAGGTCAGGGATTTGCTCTAGGTGCGATCTTACAAGGAATTACTGTAGATAACGCTGGACAATTTATAGGTGGGAATTGGGACTGGTTTAGCTGGCGGTCGTTTTTGGTAGCTCTGACCCTAATTCAAGGCTACGTCCTGATTGGCTCTACTTACCTAATCTTAAAAACCGAGGGAGAACTGCAAACTACCCATTATTGGACGGCTAGAATCTCGGCGGTTACTACTTTTATCGGTGCAGTATATCTAACCATTACCACTCCCATCTTTTCTGAAAGTGCTAGAACCAGACTTTTTGATGAACCACTAGTCTACATCTTTGCTTTGATACCATTGCTAGGGGCTTTGTTGATATTTTTATTATTGAGAAGCCTTTATTTGGAACAAGAAAGACGACCATTTGTGTGGACTCTGCTGCTATTTTTTATATCTTTTCTGGGATTGGGATTAGTTGTCTTTCCCTATATTATTCCCACTCAAATCACAATTTATCAGGCTGCTGCTAGTCCAAGCTCTCTGGTGTTCATGATTATTTTCATTGGTTTTCTCATACCCATCATGCTGGCATACAACATTTATAACTATATTGTTTTCCGTGGCAAAGTTCTTAGTCTCAGCGAAGAATAATTGCTCTCAAATGAAAACCAGACTGTCACTAGTTTTGCCATGGTCTTCACTATTTTACTTTTTTGTTAGAATACTATATAGTTATATAAAGTATCAACCAACATAAGTTTGCCCATGCCCAAAACTGCTCCTAGTGATAAGACATCTAAATCGCCTGAATATTTGGCTCCAGTTGCCGATTATTTTAAAATGCTTTCTGAAATCAGTCGGTTGCAGATTTTAAGTTGCTTGCGAGAAGGAGCGATGAATGTGAGTGAGATCGGTGAGGCTACTGGTTTGGGACAGGCTAATTTATCAAAGCATCTCAAGATGCTAACTGAAGCCGAGATTTTATCTCGTCAGCCCGAAGGTGTCGCTGTCTATTATAAGATTGACGATCCGATGATTTTTGAACTGTGCGAGCTGGTTTGCGATCGCCTTTACGAACGGATGCAGCAAAAAGCTGAGAAATTTAAGCGATTGAGTGCCTTTGGTTCTTCTACCAAATAGGCTTAGATATTAGATATTTCGCTGCCATTCTAGTAAAACAGCGCGACATTGAAGACAAGTTAGATCTTGGAGTAATTTGTCAATACCAATCGCAGTAGTGGGATAAATAGTTGAGGCTAATTTCTCAGGCTCGACTATAATCTCCGATTTAATTTCGGCAATAAATCCATAGAGTTTTTGATTGGAAAAAGAGCTGTTAATTGCCCAGCCATTTTGATTCAGAGCATTAAGACTGATGATGTCTGACTTATTAACGCCTAATTCTCGTTTGAGAATCGGAGGGACGGCATCAACTGGAGTTTGTTCGGGTAAGACTCTACCCCCTGGGAAATCTAGAGTAGCTTGTCCCAAACCAGGACGATAAGATGGTTTGGGCAAAAGGAAACGTCCGCTTTGCATCGTAACAATTACCACCGAATCAGCTTTTTCAACTCGCCAGTAATCTAATGTTTGTTCTTGTTCGTCCTGTAGTTTTTCGCCGATTAAAGTCAGCCAAGACGAACGGATTTCTACAAAACGTTCTAGAGTTTGCCAGTTGTTCTGAAAATTTGTCATTATCAAACAGCTTTATTGCTTGGGTTTAAGTAGTTGAGATCGAGAATTGTTAAAAATCCAAAAATTAGAGATAAGGCACTGCACTATACAAAGCTGAAAATACTTTGAATTTCTAATAAAGATCTTGTCTAGTAGAGGTATTTGCGATTAACATTAGTTGAGGAGGTTATTAATATGTCCAAACTCGACAAACTAAAGCAACATCTACACTCAGGTAAAGTTTACAGGCGATCGGATCTTCAGAAATGGTCAGATTCAGTCGATCTTCACCTTGAACAACTTCAAGAAGAAGGGTTATTGCAAGAATTCGCAGAGGGGCTATATTATCAACCAAAGAAAACGGCATTCGGTTACGCACCTCCCAAAGATGAGGAGCTTGTTCGTGCATTTCTAGATGGCGATGATTTTCTAATAACCTCTTACAATGCTTATAATTCACTGGGTGTAGGTACAACGCAGCTTTACAACGAAACGCTCGTTTACAACCGTAAGAGAAACGAAAAAGTTAAGCTGAACGGCAGAATATTTGATTTTAGAGTTAAATCATATGTTCCTGAATCAGCATCATCTGAATTTTTAATGGTTGATTTAGTCGATAACATAGAACGATTAGCGGAGAACGTAGATTTGGTTTTAAATCAGATCAGAAAAGCCGTATCCTCGTTAGAAAGTTCTACGCTTTTAGCTAACGTAGATCACTCTGAAAGCGATCGCACAAAAGAATTTTTTGCTGAGATATTAGAAGATGACACGTTAGTTTGTGCAGCCTGATTATTTACATAATCATCCTGAATTTAGCTCTCTAACTAGGATTGTTGGGGAGCTAAAGTCTATTAATCCTACTTTAATAGAGAAAGATTATTGGATTATGCACTGTTTGTATGGGTTACAAAAGCTAGATCTTGCCTTCGAGATTAAAGGAGGCACTTCTTTGTCTAAAGGATACGGTCTTATTCGACGATTCTCTGAGGATATTGACCTTCGTATTAAGCCACCTGAAGAAATGGGGGTTAAATTTGGGAAAAACCATGACAAGCCGATCCATCGAGAGAGTCGCGAAAAGTTTTATAGTTGGTTAGTACAAACCATCAAAATAGATGGCATTGTCGAAGCAAGACGTGACACTAGTTTTGATGATAAAAAAGCTCGAAATGCTGGTGTTCAGCTACGTTACTCTAGTGATGACGACGAAATAGAAAGCGGTATTTTGTTAGAGGTTGGGTTTGACGATGTAAAGCCTAATGAACCAATAGATATAAGTTCGTGGGCTTATGAGTTTGCAGCAGATAAGGTAGAAATTATTGATAATCGGGCTAAAGATGTCGCCTGCTATCATCCTGGCTATACATTTGTAGAGAAATTACAAGCCATTTCGACCAAATACAGGCAACAGCAGAAAGACAGTTCATCTCCAAGTAATTTTATGAGGCACTACTATGATGTGTATTGCCTTCTCCAATCGAGAACAGTGCTAGATTTTATTGGTACAGAAAACTACAAAGCGCACAAAGAAAAAAGATTTCGGCAGGGTGACAATCTTACAATCGCCGATAATGAAGCATTTTTATTAAGCGATCCCAAGATCTATCAAACCTATAAACAAGCATATCAAAGTACAAGGGGGCTTTACTATGAAGGTCAACCAGACTTTGAGGAAATTATGGGGTTAATTAAGACATACATAAACAGATTGTAGTGACTCTCAAGCACTTCTAATATTCATCCACCCTTTATTTATTATTCGTCACCCAGATTGCCAAAGTTGGCGGTAGTTGATAGTTGAGCGTCAATCCAGATATTCATGTAGTCAGTCTTGGAAAATCAGTACGTCGTGCTGCCAAAAGTAAACAGGCTTGAATATCAGCCAGTTCTAGATTGGGAAAATCCTCTAAAATTTCAGTCGTGCTGACATTTTCAGCCAGCATTTCTAGGATATCGGTGACGCGAATCCGCATCCCTCGAATACAGGGACGACCTCCACACTGACCAGGAGTTTGGGTGATGCGAGATAACAAGCTTGATTGTGAGTTCATGGAGGATTTGTCTTTTGGATTGTGTTATCAACTTTCATTTTTCTGATTATTTACGTGTAAACCTAGTGTTAAATAGAGAGCCTAAAAGTTAAGATATTGTTTTCTTTACGTATGTACAGAAGATGTTGGTTGGATGTCTCATTAGAAACTTTAAAGTTTACGAAAATATTACTTTTGTTCCCATATCAAAAGGGAAAGACGGTAATTTTACGGTATTTACTGGTAATAACGGCGTTGGAAAAAGCTCGGTCTTAGAAGCTTTAAATCACTTTTTTTATCAATCAGGATGGTTGATAACTTCTGGTGCTAAAAAAGACAGCGTATACATAGCTCCTTTATTTCTGATCAAAAAAAGTGAATTCAACTCAAAGATTGAGCAGGAGTTGCTTGATGAGCTTAGTAACTATTTATGGAACGTTAACGAAACTGCTAATCCACAAATATCAAACAATCCTGGTTTAAATAAGTTTCTATTATATAAAAATTCTTTAAAAGAAGACTATAATCCCGAAGAGTATTACCTTTTTCTGATTGGTCTAAAATATCCCAATATTTCACCTCATTTCGCAACTTTTGACAGCAATATAAACTCTCGTCTACAGGAAAAAGGATACGAAGAAAAAGAAATTAAAAAGATTTATCAAAGTATTTTAGATTTTTATTCATATGTATATATTCCAGTAGAGTCATCAATACAAGATATTCTCAGGCTTGAGTCATTTGAACTTCAAGAGCTGATGGATAAAGATGTCATAGATGAAATAGATAGCACATTAAACAAAAAGATTGAAATTAAACGAGAGGAATTTGGTCAAACAAACGGACCAAAAACTATTAATACTTCTGCATTAGAAATTATAAATAGACGCTTAGATGAATTTATAAGCGAAGCTAACTCATCAATTCAAGGATTAAGTCAGAAGTATTCATTTTCGCATGAGCATAATACAAAAAAACGGTTGACGGCTCAAGATATTAGAGATCGTATTATTGAAGAGTACTTTATGAGAAGGACTCTCAAGAAGGATGGAAAACTAATCAAAAATCTAAGTTCTGGGGAGCAAAGAATTGCATTATTCGACATTGCATATTCTTTGTTGAGTAGTGGAAAGAAAACAAAGAGAAGGTTGATTCTTGCGATAGATGAACCTGAATGTTCAATGCACATGACACAGTGCTATCGACAATTTATTAGATTAAACGAGATTAGCAAGAAATATGGACACCAAGTATTGCTTACAACACACTGGTATGGATTTCTTCCTGTGATTGAAAATGGTTATCTAACTCATATTGAGCAGTCTGACAGTCTAGATTTAAAGCAATTACCTATAAAATCAATTACAAGTGATCAAAAGGAATTACCAGATGAAATATCTTTAAAAAGTATTTTTGATTTAGTCTCTTCTGTTATCGGAATGATGAGAAGCGAAACAGTAAATTGGCTTGTTTGTGAAGGTACTGACGACCAACTCTATTTAGACTTATTCTTGCGTGATAAAATTGATGACTTATGCTTGCTTCCTATGGGTGGGATTGCTAACGTAGTAAAAATTTATAACTACTTTTATACACCTCTTAATGAAAAAAAAGTGGGAGAATCACTTTCAGGTAAAATTATTTGCTTAGTAGATACTGATCCTCAACCTATGTATCCTAATAATTATAAATCTCTAAAGAAAAATTTACTATCACTGCGTAGAATACAGTTGAAAGATGATACTTTTGAATGTATAGAACTAAATGAAAATAGTCCTCGACATCCTACAGTTATTGAAGATCTTTTAGATTCAAAGATATTTTTTGAAGCTATTACTAATGTCGTAAATAGATTTGAAAATAGTGAGCTAAAACAACTCCTCAACCAACTAGAAGTAAAAGACAATCACAAATATACTGGATTTAGTAATGAACTCAAAAGTATTAAAGGAAAAGATGTTGATAGCCATGAGAGAAAGCATGAAATTATAGAGTTTATTTCTCGCCATGATATCAAATATCAGGTAGCAGTAGAATATACAAAAATATATAAAGATTCATCTTTATGTGAGCCAGAGTGGATTCAAAAAATATCAGAGTTGTTTAATAAATAAAAACTAAATTTTATTTAATATCACTTCAACATTACCAAACTCTAATTCAGTACCGACACGACAATCCAAACAGCGATCGCCCAATTGATGCCACAAAAAAGTCATCGCTTTCATTCCCGTACAATGATTCGCCCCGACTATTTGAACGTCATATTTGGCAAGACTTTCAACAGTAGCTTGTAAACGTTCCTGGTTTGCTCGTAACAAGTGCATACCACCAATCACGGCATAAAACTTGTTCTTATTTGCTACCTGGGCAATATAATCGAAAGTATTGATTACTCCTGCATGAGCGCAGCCCAAGATGACCACTAGACCTTCAGGTACTTGTAGATACAAAGCTTGGTCGTCTAACAGGCGATCGACTTCTGTATGTTGGGAATTATGCCAAAATGCTCCTCCTGTATTTTCTAAAGGATGATGTCGCGGAATTGTCCCCGTTATAGATACTCCTGGCATAATCTCAGTGGGAGTCTCAGTCCAAACTAACCGACGGCAGTGACTGGCTAAAGTTTTTACATTGTCGATGGGAGAACCAATATTGCCTCTAGAACTATACTTAGGTCAAATCGCTTGGGGATGCAGAAATAAGTCAGTGTTAGCACAATGCTCTAGTATGGTTGGTAGTCCTCCTGCATGATCGTAATGTCCGTGGCTGAGGACGATGGCATCTAGATTTTCCAGAGAAATGCCTAATGTTTGTGCATTATGATTTAACGCCAATCCCTGCCCCGTATCAAACATAATTCGTCGGTCATCTGCCTCAATCAGAAAGGAAAGCCCGTGTTCTCCGAGCAAACCCTTTCCTCCTGCGGTATTTTCTACTAAAACGGTGATTTTCAGCTTGTTCAGGCTATACATAATCAAGCGATCGCGGTTTCACTAAACAACTACTATTTTTCACAACAGCAAACTCAATAGTTACTGCTATTGTTTTACTTCCTGCTGGTTGACAGAATTACTCTTTGCTGACAACCCTACATACCATTGATAGGCAAGTGAACCGAGAATAAACGCCATAATAAACAAAACTGGATTCGGTATTCCCAAGACCAAAGCGGTAATACCAGGACCAGGACAGTAGCCTGCAATACCCCAACCGATACCGAATATCGCAGCACCGAGAATCAGGGGGAGGTCGATATCTTTTCTAGTAGGTAAATAAAATTTACTGGCAAAAATTGGCTGAGGCAAACGCAGCACAAAACGAAAAGCAATCACGGTAACACCAACAGCCCCGCCTAATACGAACAATAGTGTTGGGTCCCAGTCTCCTGAAACATCTAAAAATCCCAATACGCGATCGCGATCGATCATTTGGGAAAGGCTTAAGCCAAAACCAAATAACAGTCCAGATAAAAGAGCAATTAATTTCTGTTTCATTTTCTATAACCAATGACTAATAACAAATGACGACTTTCTTATTCCCTGACGATATGAAGTATCTTGCCTAAATCACATGATGAGTAACAAATACCGTGACAATGGCAGTAATCATAAAGGTAATTACCGCCGTCAACGAGCGGAATGATAATCTACCCAAGCCACAGACACCATGACCGCTAGTACAACCATTTCCCATCCTTGTGCCAAAACCGACCAATAAACCGCCAACAATCATCGCTCCAGGTACAAAGTCAGATACAGGGGTAGGTTCTGAGGTAAATACATATTCGTAAATCAAACCGCCTCCTAACATCCCCACAATAAACAGCCACCGCCAACTCTCTTCTGACTTAAATTTCATTGCACCGTTGACAATGCCACTAATACCAGCAATCCGACCATCAAAAGCCAGCAGAATAGTAGCACTCAGACCAATTAGCATCCCTCCAGCCAATGCTGCAATCCAATTAACTTCAGCCATAAATAATTACTAATAATTTGCTTAACAACATCAAATTTTGCTATATAACTATACAACTATATTTTAGCAGCTATTATTTAACATGACCTATCCATGAAGGCACTAACCTTAATACTGCTATAGTTCCAGTTGTTCTCCTGCTGCTTTCCAACCTTCGATACTGGGAGGAAAACCCCGAACATTATCGTATCCGAGCATTTGCAGAGCCATAACTCCCATTGCGGTTCGGTAGCCTGTAGAGCAGTAAAGGATCGTAGGACGATTTTTAGGAATTTGGTCGAGATTATCGGTTAGACTACGCAAGGGAAGATTAACTGCTCCTGGAATATGACCAGAAGCATATTCTTTGGGTTCGCGAACATCTATCAATAATGCTTGCTGTTCTTTACCAAGAGCTTTAACTTTATTTATCTGTCTGACAGTGTAATACTCACGAGGAATTGAAGTTAGGAACTGCTGTACCCTTGTTAGATTGCGATCGCTTAATGTCTCAACTTTGTCTGTGGTTTGAGTAATATTAGCAGCAGCAAAAGTAGGGCTGGCTACTAAAAAAGTACCAAAATAGAGCCAGATTCCCAACCAGAAGGTAGCCAAGAGTTTTTTCATCTACTATTCTCCATGAACAACTAAAACAGAACAGGGAGCGTGATGCAGTATATAATTACTAACACTGCCGAGAAAAACTTCTTGAAGACTGTTAAGTCCCCTACGACCCATGACGATTAAATCGGCGTTCCAATCTTTTGCCAGATCTCGAATCAAAGCTCCAGGATGACCGACTTCGCATTTTGACTCAGTAGGAATGTCCATCGCGGTAGCTTGTTCAACATAAATTTGCAGCCAGTCTTTTGTCTCTTGGATCTCTAGCTGTAATTTTTCTTGTCGAGCTTGAATGTAAGTACCAGAGAAATCTACTTCTGCTTCAATATCAGTCAAAGAGCTAAAATCCCAATCGACGCTGTGAAATAACATCAGCTTACTGTTATTATCTTGAGCCAGTTTCATTGCCTCTTTTAATATTACTGTTGCCGATTCAGAACGAACTAGGGGGGCTAAAATTTTGTTAAAAGCCATAATTTTTTTATTGCTAAGATTATCGAAAATTACGAGACAGATACAGGCAAATTATCCAGATTCGGTCTAGCACCCTCTACCCGACGGAGATCGCGCCATATTTGCGTGCCAGCTAAAGCTCCATCCCCTACAGCGATCGCTACTTGATTGAGTCCAACCTTAAGATCCCCAATAGCAAAGATGCGGGGATGGGAGGTGCGTCCTGTTTTATCGGTGACGAGATAATCCCGTTCTTTTTCGAGATTGAAGTTAGAGAGATAAGTATGGTGGTAGCGAGAACCCATTGCCAAAAGTCCCGTTTTCAATTTCACCACCGAACCATCCATCAGTTCCACTCCAGTCATGTGATGATTTTTCCCTAGAAACTGCTTAATCGGGGTTTCCACCAGACGATAACCCAACTCTTTCAGTCGAGAACTCATAGATTCGTTGACTTCAAATAAACCATGAGTAAAAACTGTAATCTTCGGGGTAAACCAACTCAAGGCGAAGGCGGTTTCGATACTGGCTTCACTACCGACAAATAAACCCGCTTGTTTATCGGTCATTTCATAACCATCGCACACCAGACAGACGTGCAGGTTATAACCCGCGTAGTCGTAGACATTGAGCATATCTTCTAGGGGAATGAGATTGTCGATAATCCCGCTAGCAGCAATTAGATATTTACTCCGAAGCACGGGATAAATACTGTTTTGACGACCAACTTTAATCTTGATGGCAAAGGTTTCACCCTCATCCGCTACTTCCTCAACATAACCGTTAAGCCAGTCACCATCTAAATCGAGAAAATGTTTCTTACCCCGTTTCAGTAATTCTTTACCAGGTAAATCGGGAGGCAAACCCAAGTAATTATGGAGTTCCTGCATCCAAAAGGAGCGTGCTTTGCCTTTATCGACGATTAGGGTTGAAAGGTTATAACGTTGGAGATAAACCCCTGCCGAAAGTCCCCCCGCACCACCACCAATGAGAATGACATCATAAACGCGATCGCGTTTTTCCTGAAGATTATTTTTAGAAAGTTGCATGATTTTATCGGTGATTTTGGTAAAAAAGTTAATAGTCTAAAGACAAAATGCGCCCTTCGGTAAAATTAAAGAAAGCTTCTTTTTCAGCTATTTGTACTCCTTCGATCAAATCTTCGGGCTGATAATTGGCAGCTTTTAAGCACATAGGACATACACAGACATGAACACCTTTATCGATTAGCTTGGGTAAAAGTGTTTGTGCTGTCTCAAATTCCTTAAAGGCGATCGCATCGGCATTTTTAAGCGGAACTTCGACACCTTTGATATCAAAGAAAACTAAAACATCTTTATCTTCAGACATCTTTTCTGCTAAAGTCAGTGCCATTAAGACTCGATGGGGGTCATCTTCTCCTCGGCTGATGTGAATAAAAACTCCATCTTTAACTGTAGTTTCCATCGTTTGGATAACTCCTATGATAAATTTTGATTGTCGATCGAACTTCTCGAACTTTGTTGCACTGTTTCTAATGGCTTTTTCCTAGCGATTCCCGCAATATGAGGACTGACAAGGGGAATAGCTAGTTTGAACTCGTAATAATTAACTGTCTCAAGCCCAATTCGATCGAGAACTTTCCAGGTTTCACGGTTTAAATGACAGTTATCAAACAAATTTTTCCAAACAGGATTGACTCCATCTTGGGCTTTTCTCGTCCAAGTATCTGATGAGTCAGCAACGTGTTCGATAAAGATAAAGCTACCTCCTGGTTTGAGGATGCGTTTAATTTCTTGGAGACTAGCCTGTAAATCCGTAACAGAACAAAGAACATGAGTACTGACTACAGTATCCATACTCTCATCCTCTACTGGTATATTTTCTGCCGAACCTTGAAGTAGTTCGATATTAGTGAGTCCCTGTTGCTGTGCTTCTCGTTCTAAATATTGGTGCATAAAGGGATTGGGTTCGATACCAATCCAATGAATATCTTTAGGGTAATAAGCAAGACTCGCTCCCGCACCAGGACCAATTTCTAAAACTCGATGCTGTGCATTGCCTAACAATGCCTGTTTTAGTTCTCCTAAGCTTTGATACTCAGGACAATCAATTAGTTTAATTCTATCGGCATCGGCATCATTAGCTTTGCCCATGCCCCAGGCAAATAGGCGTTTTTGAATAGTTGATAGATTCATAATTTAAATTTTGGATCTTCTGGAATTGAGGCATCTTTCAAATGCTACTTTGTGCTTGTTTTGGGAAACATAACGCAGTTGGGTAAAGGTGTCTCTTAAGTCCCTTTCTTGGATAAAATCAAGGAAGCGATCGTACATTTTTACATTAGCAATTTCTGCTTCTATACCCATTTGACAGGCGATTTGCAGGGTTTCGGGAGCTTCCACTTTTCCCGCAAAAGAATCCTCTGGAACTGGCAAGCCATACCGCTTAAATAACCGACTCAATCGCTCTGCGTGCCGAGTCTCAGCATGAACAATATTACTGAAAGGACGGATCTCGCCAAACTTATCCATTACCGCATTGTAGAAGGCACGAGCATGATACTCATCATTAATCGCCTCAATCATTGCCTGTTGGGTTTTGGCATCTAAACTGGTGTTGCTGGCTGCCTCTGCCTGAGAAGATAAATTGGTTGGGGAAATTACTTCTAAACAAGCTCCTGCTGTTGCCCGATGGTTGAAATGTCGTTGTTTACAGTTTCTGTTTCTATTTCTATGTCTCATTGTGTTTCTCCAATAATTAAGTGTGTTTGAATTACGATCGCTTATTCAAGTTGTGCTTCGATCGCAGGTATGCCAAATATTCTGTCGGTTAACTTGACATACCAAGCTGCGGATTGAACCTGGATGATGTAGCCCATAGCAATGATTAAGGCGATTTCCGAACCTTGTTCTGAACCAAAGACGGTAATGGCGATCGCCAGGGCAATAGAGAGATTTCGCATCACCGTACCGTATACTAAAGCGATCGCATCTCCTCGATTGAATAAGGCTTTGCCGATTATGGTACTTAAAACAAAATTGAAGCCGTAAATAATTAATAAAGGTACAAAGAAAGAGAGAACTTCTAGGGGGTTACTCACAATTGATTTAGCCTTTAATGCCATTGCCACAAACACAATGCCCAACACGCCAATAGTAGAGAAAACAGGGAACTTCTGCTTGAGACTTTTGTTATATTTATTTTCGCCGACGCTGGCAATCAGAATTTTTTTGGTCACAAATCCCAACAGCATCGGTAGAAAGACAATAATTACGATTTGTTTAAAGACATCCACTAAAGGAATTTCTACTGCCGTACCCATGAGCCATTCAGCATAAAGAGGCGCAGCCAAAGAACCCGCAATTAAGCCAATCACCGTCATCTTAATCGCAGCATTGAGATTTCCTCTGGCGAAACCAGTCCATGATATCGTCATGCCACTGGTGGGAAGTAGGGAAGTGAGTAATAATCCCAATAAAACTAACGGGCGATCGCTAAAAAATAGTTTACCAATGCCAAAGGCGAAAAATGGTACGACGGCAAAGTTAATTAGTTGAGTAATAGCCTGTAGTTTAAAATCGCCCCCAGCCAGGACTTTAGCGATCTGAAGGTTAATCATCATCGGATAAACCATCAAAAAAGTCAGGGGAACGATCGCAGCTTTGAGAAAACTAGCATCAGCCAACGCGCCGAAGATAATCCCTGCAATCATAAATGCGGGAACTGACCAAACTAGATTTTTTTTCAGGGCGGATAATATTTTCCACATGGGTTTAAATTCTTTTTCATTAGATAAGTTTGAAGCGGTATTCTCATCGAAGGCACAAAGGCTTTAGCCGCATGTAGGCAGGAGGCATGTAGGCAGGAGGCAGAGGATAGCGATCGCCACTTGCTAAAAAATTACAAATTACTGATAATCTTCTGTACGATCTGTACCCCTGTTATTGCTTGCCAGCTAAATAATGCTAAAAGTATTGCGTTGAGGGAAATATGACTGTAACGAGCTAAGTCATTTCCCTTTTGCATATATGGAACAAGAGAAGCAGATGTAGCAATAAGTCCTACCATGCCCAATCCTGCTAATAAGTGAGGTCCAACTATTAATTTACCGTTGTTAATGTAAGTCACTGCCATTCCGCCTAAAGCCCCTAGTACCATTAAAGCCAATAAAATTGAACCAACTCGATGGTGTCTATTGCTAAAATTTTGTTTGACAAGTTCTTGGCGGATTTCTTTGGGAGCATTGCGGGTACGGCGAATCTGCCAACCTAGATATAGGGCATAGATGGCAGTGGCGAATATAATCCACATTAAGATGGGATGGAAAAATTGTGACCAAGTTTTGATTGTTTCAGGAATCTCAAAGTTCATTTTCTTTTCCTCCACTTAATTCATTTGTACTTAATTGATTTGTGAAAATTGTCGATCGCGGCAATTTCCAGTAAATGCCAGTAATTAAACCAATAATCTCTGTTTAATTTGAGGAAGTTATGAGCTTATTTTCCTTTGCAAGTAGGAAGTCCTGATTTTTGCCATTCCATCATGCCTCCTATAATGTTATAAACCTTGGTAAATCCAGCTTTAATAAGCTGTTCGGCAGCCATGGGACTACGATGAGCCGTTAAGCAAATTAGAGCAATAGGTTCATCTTTCGATAGCTCTCGAAACCATTGAGGTAAAACATAACGACGCAGCCAGGAATTACTCCCCATCAAAATGCGAGGCAGACTAAGATTAATTGCATCAGGAGCATGAAACATTCCATACTCAAACTTGCTGCGAACATCAATTAACCGAGGTGGTTGGGGTAACTGGGTAAATTCTTCTGGTGAAAGATCGATAACTTGTGGTGGGGAATTTGTGATCGATGTCATTTTAAACTCCTTTAAATTAAAAAGCTTTTGCTTAACTACAGTTGTAAGCGTGTCTGTAACGATGCTGATGTTTGTGTCCCTGAAGATGTCTGCGTTCCCTTGATGGAGGTTTTGGTTGCAATATTTCTTGGACTAAGGAATTTTCCAAGTAGGAAATAACCGCTAAATCTGGATCGCTGGCTAAAGTAACAACTCCTTCGATACCCCGTTTCTCCAAGCGACGCATCAATCCCTTTGCTATTCCTCCTGAAATTAAAACTCGAACATCATCTAAAGGATGGGGGTCATGGGGAGAACTATTGTGGAAAGTTTTTTCTTTGGGTAGTTTTAGCAGTTCTTTACCGAGAATTTCTTTAGAGTTAACTTCATAAATCCAGAAGTTTTGGCATTTCCCTGTATGACTTGTTACAGTAGACTTTCTCTGACTGGCAACGGCAATTTTCATGGTGATAAATTTGGGATATGTAAATTAGGTTGAGTAGGCGATCGCTCTAGTTCAAGAAGCGATGCCTACGGTTTATGCCGCTTAGTTTGGTGCTAACTTCGCGCCCCGTAGGAAGTCCTTTAGGGCAATCGCACTACGAACAATGCTTAACTTTAAATAGCTAGCTATAACAACTTAGGAAAATTGTGAGTATTGGGAGCATTCATCGCTTCAATTCCTAAGTTGGCACGGTTAAGTAGATCTGCATCAGTTCGGATTACTCGTCCGCTACTATCGAGAATAGACTGGTTGAAGTTAAATCCATTAAGGTTGAAAGCCATAGTGCTAATTCCTAGCGCAGCAAACCAAATACCAATCGTAGGTAAAGCTGCTAAGAAGAAATGTACTGAACGACTGTTGCGAAAACCCAAGGAAGGAATGAGCAATCGACCCAAGTAGCCGACATGACTAGCTAATAAATTGTAGGTTGCTTCTTCTTGACCAAATTTATAACCTTCATTGGCAGATTCTACTTCTGTAGTTTCTCGAATCAAGCTGGAAGTTACTAAAGAACCGTGGATCGAACTCAAAAGTGCGCCACCAAAAACCCCCGCTACTCCTAACATATGGAATGGATGCATTAAGACATTATGGTCTGCTTGTAACGCCAACATAAAGTTAAAAGTACCAGTGATGCCGAGGGGCATTCCTGCCGAAAAGCTACCCTGACCGATGGGATAAACTAGTAACACGGCTGTTGCTGCTGCTACTGGAGCGGAATATGCTACGGCTATCCAGGGACGCATTCCTAAACGGTAGCTTAACTCCCAAAGTCTACCTAGATAAGCCCAAATACCGATTAGAAAGTGCAAGATAATTAGCTGATAAGGACCACCATTGTAAAGCCATTCTGCTACAGAATTAGCCGACCACAAGGGGTAAAAATGTAAACCAATGGCAGCGGAGGTAGGAACAACGGCAGCAGTAGCAATATTGTTACCTCCCATGAGTGAACCGATTACTGGCTCACGGATACCATCTAAATCTACAGGAGGCGCATTTACAAAGGCGATCGCAAAAACGATAGTCGCAACTAGCAGAGTAGGAATCATCAGCACGCTAAACCAGCCGAGATAGATGCGGTTATTGGTGCTGGTAATCCAGCGAGAGAACCTTGACCAGATTGGGGGCAGGTCTATTTCGGGACGACGTTGAATTATAGTAGTCATAACAGACTCCTGATAATAAAGATTAAAATTCTTAAACCCACCAGGGTTTTTGTCCTGTACGGGGGTCGGTTTCTGTCCAGGGAGAAATACGAATATAGTCTCCGACAACATTTACGTGGGCAAGCTGTAAAGGCAGTGGCGCAGGACCTCTTACTACTCTCCCTTCATCGTCGTAGCGAGAACCATGACAGGGACATTGAAACTGAGCGTCGTTAGGATTCCAGGGAAAAGTACAGCCCAAATGGGTACAGTTATCTGTAATTCCCCAAGGATGGATTGTTCCGTCTTCTTTGACGGTGAGATAGGTGGGTTCGCCAGCTAGTCCCGCAATTAAAGCTCTAGTTCCAGGCGGTTCGGCTAAAATTTGCCTAGCAGGAATGACATTACCGTTAATATCTTTAGCTAGGATCGAGCCATCTTCGCCAACGTCCGAAGGTGGAATGAAATATTTACCTACAGGATATAGTGCTGCACCAGCAGTAACAGCAACCGCTGCGCCAGTGAGAAAGTTAAGTAACTGCCGTCGCGACATAGACGGACTTTCGATTGGGAGACTGTTTTCCATATTTTTCTACCTCCTTAAATTTTGTGATGTGTGCATTCTAATTTTGTTGAGGGTTGCGAGTATTAATGCCAAATAAGCCATAGAGCATACAAGAAGCAGCTAAGGCACTGATAGCCATGACAGCACCCGCAATAGTTAAACCAATACCTAAAGCCGAACCGCTATAAACTAATAACCCGAAATAAGCTAAGACACTTGCTAAAATTAAACGAATGATGCGATCGACTGTTCCTACATTGTTAAACATGGTTATTTTCTCCTTAAATTAAATTATTTTGCTTTGCAGATATCTAACTAACTTAAAGTTAGGTTGAGAATTTGAAGAAGTTATGAGGAGCTTGAGAATTTTCCTCTAATTAATTCGCAGCAGCCAATTGGGGCGATTCCAAATGTTCGATTACCCTTTGCATCATTTGACTGGCATCGAGGGCAATTTCTTTCGCTTTAGGACTGTGTATAGTTAGAAACATCATCAGAGGATCGACCGCCGATACCTCCACTCTGCCATCTTCATGTTCTTGAACGACGACATTACAAGGATAGAAAACCCCCGCTTTATCATCGGTTTGGAGCATATGATAGGCAATTAAAGGATGGCAAGCACCGAGAATTTTATATTGGCGATAATCTACATCGAGTTTCTTTTTAAAAGCAGCTTGGACATCAATTTCGGTCAAAATGCCCATACCTTCTTCTCTCAGGGCGTTGGTTACTTGTGCGATCGCGTCTTCAAATGATGTGTCTAATACTTTACTGAAGTGATTCATTGATATACCTCGTTGTTGTGAAGCTGGTTGTGATAAGTAAGTTCACACTTCTTAATTATCAACATATAACTATTTAGTAATTTATACAACTATTTTGGCGAAATAATTTTAGCAAGAACTTTCTAGTGGTTTCCGAACCAGCAAGTAGAGCTACTCTGGCAGGCGTAGTAGTGAATTTTTTAGAAATAAATTTTTAAATTCTTTGACAATTTTCCGATTTTCGCTAGCATTACTATATAACTTATTAGTCATATAAATAAACAAATCAGATTTAGATTGAGATAGATAATTATCGATGCGAATGACTAATAACCAAATTTAAGCAAGAGGAACATACCAATGGCTAATGTTGTAGTAATTGGAGGAGGACTGGGGGGATTACCCACAGCCTATGAATTAAGGCATTATTTGCCCAAAGAACATACCGTCACCCTAATTTCTGACAAACCTCAATTTACTTTCATCCCAGGATTAATCAGAGTCGCGTTAAATCTAAATCCTTTAAACCATATTCAATTAGATTTGTGCCAGTTGGCACGAAGACAGAGAATTGAATGGGTAGCGGGTAAAGTAACCGCCCTCGATCGCGAAAAAAAGGAAATTACCGTCGAGCAAGACCAAACAGTTAAATACGATTATCTGGCGATCGCCACAGGAGCATCTTTAGCCTTTGACGAAATACCAGGTTTAGGACCTCATGGAGGATATACCCAGTCTGTCTGTACTCCCGACCATGCCCTGCAAGCGAGAGATGCGTGGTTAGAATTTCTAGAAAACCCAGGAGATTTAGTAGTGGGGGCAATGCCAGGTACGGGATGTTTTGGTCCTGCTTATGAGTTCGTCTTGATGGCAGATTGGGAATTGCGTCGTCAAGGGATTAGAGACAAAGTAGACATTACCTACGTCACCCCAGAACCTTATATCGGTCATACAGGGGTAGGAGGGATTAAAAATGCCCAAAAATTGACGGAAGAACTGATGGCAGAACGGGCAATCAAGGCGATCGCCAATGCCAGAATTACTCACATAGATCCACAGAACATTACTTTAGCTGACGGCTGCCAACTTCCTTTTAAATATTCGATGATTCTCCCCTCTTTTAGAGGAGTTGAGTTTTTACGGAAAGTGCCTGGATTAACTAACGAAAAAGGATTTATCCCCGTACTACCTTCGCAAAGACATCCAGACTTTCCTTCTATTTATGCTTTGGGAGTGGGAGTGCATTTAGAACAGCCAGATAAAACCCCCGTTCCGATTGGCTTGCCCAAAAGTGGGGAGATGACCGAAGCTATGGGCGTAGCAGTGGCTCATAATATTGCCGTGGAATTAGGTGCGATTAAATCTCCTTTGACCAAACCTACATTAGAACTCAGATCTTGCACCTCATCAGAGAAAAATCAAAACCAAGTTCATTTAACCAGGGTCTAACTGCCTCTAACTGATTCAAAAGAGAGAGAAGTAAAATATGAGGTAGCAGTAAAATTAATGCTTGTTGTGCTGAGGAGAACCAGTCTAAGTTATCATAATTTCCTAAATGTAAATAGACCCAGTATGATAACAAATAGGAAACAAAAGAAAGAATTAACCAGCGATAAACTCCAAGTAAAGTCTTTTGTCCAAAACGATGAAGACTAAAGCAATGTTTAACAGTTTTGAAAAACCCTTCAATTTGCCACCTTCGTTTACCCCACCGAGCAATAGTTTTACCTTTCATTTGCTTAGTTGAGATGATAAAACGTTGAACTCTCTTGCCATCTCGCTTTAACCACACCCAGGACAAAAATACAGGAATACTTAACCCATTTAAATAAACTTGCTGTCCGCGAGTTCTAACTTCAGAGACTTTACGTCCATCTTGTAGTTTTCTAGTTCTAGGAATACCAACAAGAGCCTGAAAACTATTTTGATGTCGAATTTTATTAATTAGTTTAATTGTGCCAAAGGCAGTATCACCTAAAACATAAATTTGAAATGCTTTCGTTAAAACTGATGGCAAATTATTGAGTAACTTTTGAGCTAATTGAGAAGGAGAAGCTGTACCTTTTCCCCGATAAATACGAAAGCTCCACGGAAATCGCCAGTTACCTATGACTAGGTACATGACAACAATATGCAAGCCTTTTTTATGATTGTAAACTCTTACAAGATTATTAAGATGAGGGAATTTGCCAACTTTCTCCAAAGTAGTAAGGTCGAGAATTACTTGAAGAATTGGTTTTCTACCTTGTATTGGTTGAGAAAGAATAAAATTTAAAATATAAGCACGAATTGTCCGAATTACGGAACGAGTAGACCAATTATAATAATTGAGAAACCGACTAATGGCACTTTCAGATTTAGTCGGACAATGATGAGGAACACCATTACCTTTTCCAGAAAGAAATAAGCCTAGAAGAGATTCTAGAGTTTCTTGCTGATAAATAGTGGGCATTAGTTGTTTCAAGGTTAAGAGTAATTCTTCCGCTTGGGGTAAGATCTGATTCATGAACTTAGTTCTCTCTTTATGCCAGAGAACTAAAATAGCAAATTTATCCTTTTATTTCATCTATGCCCAAACAAGAAAGTAAACTAGAACTAGAACAGCGAGCAGAACGGATTCAAACCACAATTGCTCTGTTGCGGGAGCAATTGTCGGAAATTGAAGCAGAGGGGGTTGTCGCACCACCTGGATGTTATGTGGCACGATATCAAGCTAAAGGAGCTAAACATCATTATTGGTATTATCAACTCAAAGCGACTACCGCCATTTTCCCAAAAACTAATAAAAAGAAGGAATATTCTCGGTTTCAACACTTAGGAAAAGCAGGAAGTCAAGCACACATAGATGGAGTTTTAGCCGTAGTTAGACGAGTTCAAATTGATGAATTGACTAAAACCATAGATGGACTAAATGAAAGTTGGTCAGATTTATATACTAAGGAAGAAAAAGTTGGTCATCGGGTTGAATAAATCACCCTTGCTTCGGAGTTTTTATTAATCTTTGAGCTAAGTTCTCTTGTTTTAGTAGAGAACTAGCTGCCATCCCCTCTGAACAACAACTTCAGCTATCCATTTTTCCATCAACTTTTTTTGGTGCAAGATCTGAGTTAAAGACCGCATTGCCATTAGCATGATCGATGAAGCAGAAAAAGCTGGCTTAATCGAGCCTGGGATATCTACAATTATTGAAGCAACTTCTGGCAACACTGGCATTGGTTTAGCAATGGTGTGTGCTGCTAAAGGCTATCGTTTAATCTTGACGATGCCAGCCAATATGAGCCGAGAACGTCAGTCAATTGTTAAAGCTTATGGGGCTGGTCTGTACTGCACTTCAACTAGATCGGGGTATGATTTTGATGTTGAAATATAAAAACCCGTTAAGAGCCAAAGGTAGAGGTAAGCATTCGGTTAAAGGCACTGCAACAATTGCCTGTCAGACTGACCAGTTGGAACTAGCATCTCAGCCCAAAGCATTCTTCAGTCTTGATGATTCTCAATTGTGTCAGACAGCCTGGCAAAACGCTCCAAATTGCCTGTATTTCGATTCAGCAGCAACTTTTCCTAATCTAACTACAATAGATTTAGATTGGCTCGCTCCCCATGGCAGCGCGCTATTAATGATGCCTCTGATGGGTAAGAAAACTAGCGATAATTCGGCAGCAATGGTACTAGGATTTCTAGTTTTACAGCATGATTCTCCCCGTCATTGGTCGGAGGACGAACTAGATCTGATCGATTGGATTGGAGTTCAAATTAGTACCGCGATTATCAATCATCAAACTTTAAATCAGGTGCAGTCGATTGTCGATGAAAGAACTGCCCAGCTTAAGTCCAGCCTAGATGTTCAGGCAAAACTCTCGACCAAAATGCGCCAGCACATCGAACAACTGCAAAAGTTGAATCAGCTAAAAGATGACTTCATGAACAGCATGAGTCACGAATTAAAAACGCCTCTAACTAGCATGAAAATGGCGATTAAAATGCTGCGTCAGGCACAGATTTCTCCTGAAATGCGAGAAAGATATTTGGATATCTTGGAACAAGAATGGCATCGGGAATACAGCTTGATTAAAGATCTGTTAACGCTACAACAGTTAGAATCGGGAGAACTAAACTACAGTCCTCAAGAACTAGATTTGACCCAAACTCTAGCTAATCTAACTCAGAAATATGCCCCAAAATGGCAGTTGGATAAAGAGGTCGGGCTAACTACTATAATTTCCGAACCCAACCTCAAAATTTATACCGATGCCGAGAGTTTCGAGCATATTTTAAACGAGCTGCTGTCAAATGCAGGTAAATATTCCGACCCCGATACCGAGGTCGAACTAATGGTATCGAGTCAGAGTAATGGGAAAGAGCGAGATATCGTAATTTCGGTCACTAATGTCGGCACGGGAATTACCCCCAAAGAACTGCCTCATATTTTCGATAAGTTTAGGCGTGGTCAAGGCGTGACCGATCGCGCCGTTCCTGGTACTGGTTTGGGCTTAACTCTGGTTCAGTATTTAGTAGAACATTTAAACGGTACTATTGAAGTAACTAGCGACCCATTAAACAACGAATCCGCAGCATTTTTGACTACCTTCGTCCTCAAATTACCTCAAATTCAACCATCTGTTGGTTAGGCTAATGGTAGGTTATTTATTTAGGTAACAGCTATCGATCGCGCTTGACAAAATTTATCTAAAAACCGATCGATTCTCAAATAGCTCTATGAAATGGCATCGAAGAAAACCGCCCGCAAATCGAAAACCATCGCGATCGCTTCTTACCAAAGTCCCTGCTGTATCGCTCCCAGGAAGCTTCCCTTATTCGCCATTTGTGCGCCAGGTCAAAATTTTTGGCATTGCTATTAAACTCATATTTTCTCTATGGTGGGACAAAGTAACCAGAAATAATTCTTCTCGGCGTAGGCATCGTTTGGCAAAATGGCTGGTCGCGAATATTTTGCAGCTAGGACCGACCTTTATCAAAATCGGACAGGCTCTTTCTACCCGAGCGGATTTGATTCCGATTGAATATATTGAAGAATTCGGACAACTACAGGATCGGGTTCCTGCTTTTAATTCGACTTTAGCGATCGCCGTAATCGAACGAGAATTGGGTAAACCAATTGACCTACTGTTTGCCGAGTTTAATCCTATTCCTCTAGCTGCTGCCTCTTTGGGTCAGGTACATAAAGCCAGACTACATACGGGAGAAGATGTCGTAGTAAAGGTACAACGACCTGGTTTGGCTCGCTTATTTAACCTAGATTTTGAAATTTTACACCGTTTGGTTAGATGGCTTAATATTTTTCCAAGTGTTAGGAAGTTTAATTTAGAAGCCGTTTATCGCGAGTTTTTCGATCTTTTATATCAGGAAATCGACTACGTTCACGAAGGTAAGAATGCCGATCGCTTTCGGGAAAATTTTCAGAGCTATCAGCGAGTTGCTGTACCTAAAGTGTATTGGCAATATACTACCTCCAAAATTTTGACTTTGGAGTATTTACCAGGAATTAAAATAGATAATCGCCCTGCTTTGGAAGCAAGTCAAATCGATACCAAAGAGGTTATCCAGTTAGGTATTACCTGTTATCTCAAACAGCTTTTAGAAGACGGTTTTTTTCAATCTGACCCCCACCCAGGAAACATGGCGGTTAGTACCAAAGGAGAGATTATTTTCTACGACTTTGGCACAATGGCGGAGGTTAAAACCATTGCCAAAGATCAGATGATCAAGACTTTTTTTGCCGTCTTAAAAAAAGATACCGATGAAGTAGTAGAAACTTTAATTTACATGGGCTTGATCGAACCGGTGGCAGATATGACTCCTGTAAAAAGGATGATTGCCTTTATGATTGAAGAGTTTCGCGATAAGCCGGTAGATGTTAGAGCTTTCGAGCAAATAACCGACGAAGTATATTCGATCTTCGAGCAACAGCCATTTCGTCTGCCACCACAGATGACTTTTGTAGTTAAGTCTCTGACTACTTTAGACGGCATTGCCCGCGCCCTAGATCCACAATATAACCTGTTGGCAGCAGCCCAGCCTTTTTTGAGACAAATTGCTTTTCAGCAACAGCAGGGAAATATGTTGGGTATTTTAGCCCGCCAAACCAAAGATTTTATTCAGTACAAGCTGAAGCAGCCCAATCGCACGCAAATGTCGATTATGCGTCTGGAGTCTCGGCTCGATCTGGGGGAACTACAGGTAAAGGTTAGAGCTACCGAAAGCGAGCGTTCTCTCAAACAAATTCAGTTAGGCATCAAAAGTTTGATTTATACTTGTTTATCGGGCTTTAGTCTGTTGTCAGGTTCGGTATTACTCGTCGGTCAATTAAAAGGTGTGGCGATCGCCTTATTCTGTTTTGCGACCTTTTGGTTTATCCTACTGTTGCGCTCTTTGTTGAGTATGGGCATGAGTGAAAGAATGTATAAAATGGCGCAGAAGTAAATAAGGAGTAGAAAGTAAAAAGTAAGGGCGAACGGCTGTTTGCCCCTACGAGATGTGTCTTATAGCTTGTAGCTTATAGCTATCCATAACTATTAATAGTCAGAGTCGTAATTAATCTCAATTGACATAGAGAAAATCTAAAACAAATTATAAAGGCATAATGGTTCAACTACACTTACAGTTAGAATTCGCGCTGACACGAAAAACTTATGGATAACCTCGCACTTTGGCAACGCTATCAAGACTGGCTTTACTACGACCCTGACTTAGAATTTTATTTAGATATCAGTCGGATTGAATTTGATGAGGCTCAGATAGAAGAATTAAAACCAAAATTTGACAAGGCATTTAAAGATATTGAAGCTTTAGAAGGTGGAGCGATCGCCAATCCTGATGAAAATCGGATGGTAGGTCACTATTGGCTACGAGATCCCGATCTCGCGCCTACCCCCGAACTAAAACAAGATATTATCGACACCAACAACAGCGTGCTGGAATTTACGCACAAGGTACACACTGGAGAAATTCATCCTCCTAGTGGCGGTAAATTTACCGATATTCTCTCGATTGGGATCGGTGGTTCGGCTTTGGGTCCTCAGTTTGTAGCTCAGGCTCTAGCACCGAACGATGCCCCTCTTAAGATTCATTTTGTCGATAATACCGATCCTCAAGGAATCGATAAGGTTCTGTTTGGTATTGACGATCTTAGTACCACTTTAGTCTCTGTAATTTCTAAGTCGGGTGGTACTCCCGAAACTCGTAACGGGATGATTGAGGTCAAGAAAGTCTATCAGGATCGTAATCTCGATTTTGCTGCTCACGCCTTTGCGATTACGGGAAAAAGCAGTAAACTAGAGGCGATCGCCGAACGTGAAGGTTGGCTGGCAATTTTTCCGATGCGGGACTGGGTAGGAGGACGTACTTCGGAATTGTCTCCTGTAGGTTTAGTGTCTGCTGCTTTACAGGGTATCGATATCAAACAAATGCTGCAAGGAGCCAAAGAAATGGATGCTCTAACTCGCAAACCCAGCTTAAAAGATAATCCTGCTGCACTGTTGGCACTGGCTTGGTATTGTGCGGGACACGGTAGAGGCGAAAAAGATATGGTGATCTTGCCTTATAAAGATAGTCTGCTGCTGTTTAGTCGCTATCTGCAACAGCTAATTATGGAGTCTTTGGGTAAAGAAAAAGACCTCGATGGTAATGTGGTCAACCAGGGAATTGCGGTTTACGGTAATAAAGGCTCGACCGATCAACACGCCTACGTACAGCAGTTGAGAGAAGGGGTAAACAACTTTTTCCTTACTTTTATTGAAGTATTGGAAGATCGGACTAGAGATTTTGTCGAGATCGAACCTGGGATTACCTCTGGCGACTATCTCAAAGGATTTTTGTTAGGTACTCGTACTGCCTTAAACGATAAGGATCGAGGCTCGATCACCATTACCATTCCCAAAGTTAACGAGCGAATCGTAGGAGCTTTAATTGCCCTGTATGAGAGAGGCGTGAGTATTTATGCTTCATTGGTCAATATCAATGCCTATCACCAGCCAGGAGTAGAAGCTGGGAAAAAGGCAGCAGCTTCAGTATTAGAAATTCAAAAGAAGGTAATGGAAGTTTTAAAAAATGCTTCCTCTCCCATGTCGTTAGCTGAATTAGCCAGCGAAGCTAAGATAAACGAAGAGACTCAGTACAGGACAAAACTTGAAAAAGAAGCCAGAAAAAGGGTTTCATGAAAAGTAACCACACTTTATCTGAGAAACCCTATGAATAATGTTAACCTGCTCTGCAAAACCTTAAAACCTCACTTAAAATGGCACGGAGCGCGACTAAGTTTTTTAGCATTGTTCCTAATTGCATTATTTCGGGTCAAGACAGTAAACCTCTCAGAATTATCTACAGGATTTATGGGCAAAGCCAAAATCGAGTCTAACTACAAACGGTTACAACGATTTTTGCGGGAATTTGATTTAGATTACTACGTCTTAGCTAAATTAGTCGTAGAGATGATGGAAATACCTGAACCCTGGACATTAAGCATAGATCGAACTAACTGGCAGTTTGGACGCAAAGTATTTAACATTCTAACTTTGGGTGTTGTTCACCAAGGTGTTGCATTTCCCTTACTATGGTGGATGCTAGAAAAAAAAGGCAACTCTAACACTCAAGAAAGAGTAGAGTTACTCGAAGAGTTTGTCGAACTCTTCTGTGACCGTAAGATTGCTTGTATCTGCGCTGACCGTGAATTTTTAGGTCACGATTGGTTGCAATATCTACTTTCACAACCAATGATGCCGTTTAGGATTCGGATTCGAGAAAACGATCTTCTAAGTAATGGACAACATGAACTTCCAACTCGTATTGTCTTTTCTCATCTCAAGATTGGTCAATTAGAATTACTCAAAAGAAAAAGGGTCTTATGGGGTCATCAAGTTTATGTTGGAGCTTTACGTTTAGAAGATAATTCTTTACTAACAGTTATTGCTCCAGGCTATACACATAAAATCATTGATGATTATGCCCAACGTTGGGGTATCGAAACTCTTTTCGGGATCTTTAAGAGTCGTGGTTTTAATCTCGAAGATACTCACTTAACCGATTCTGAAAGATTAAGTCGTTTATTTGCTTTGTTAACTATTGCTTTATGTTGGGCATATCGTACTGGTCAATGGCTGTCAAAGTCAAAACCCATCAAGATCAAAAAGCACGGACGAAAAGCACAGAGCGTTTTTCGCTATGGCTTTGATTATTTGCGTCGTATTCTCTTGAATTTAGAGCAATATGAAACTGACTTTTTTCATTCTCTTCAGTTTTTGTCCTGTACTTAGATGGGGCTGAAATAATTACTACTGCTGCTGAATTAGATATGCCAGGGGCAATCGCCCGTGCTAATGAACTTATTGCAAGTATTCCAGGGGCTTTTTTTCCCCAACAATTTAGTAACCCAGCAAATCCTAAGATCCACTACGAAACTACAGGTCCAGAAATTTGGTCAGATACAGAAGGACAAATTGATGTTTTGGTGGTGGGAGTCGGGACTGGTGGTACTCTGACAGGTGCTGGTCGCTACCTCAAACAACAAAAGCCATCTCTAAAAATTGTGGCGATTGAACCAGTTAAAAGTGCGGTACTAAGCGGTAAACCTTCGGGAGTTCACGATCTCCAGGGGATAGGGGCTGGCTTCATTCCCGATGTGTTACGAGTGGATTTAATTGATGAAATTATTCAGGTTACGGAGGAGCAAGCTTATGATATCGGCAGGCGTTTAGCACGAGAAGAAGGGATTCTCAGTGGTATTTCTACTGGTGCGGTGGTTGCTGGAGCTATAGAAGTGGCTAGACGATCGCAGTACCGCGATCGCCTAATTGTGGCAATTCAAGCCAGTGGTGGTGAAAGATATCTCAGCACGGCAATGTTTGAGACACCAGAATTAATCTCTTTATAGACTATGTATTTGAGTTGTGCGATCTAGTTTGTAACGCTTTAGCAGCTTAATTTGAACAGCAAAGTAAACAGTTAGAAATGCTCAAAACTTTTCGCTAATAGTTAGTTACGCCTAGTGTGAATTAGGAAAAAGCGAGGAAAAGACAGAAGATGAAAGTTATCAAGCTGTCCATCTAAATATCCTTCCTCATGAATAGCATAGACTTAGAAAGCCTTTTAATCACAATTTTTGTATTAGTAGATGACTGGTATCAACTAGAAGGCAAGTTTCTTAGAGGCAGGTGTCCAGGAGCAAAAGCAGAAATGAGTGACAGCGAAATCCTAACTTTAGCCCTAATCATGGATTATTTACCATTCCCAGGAGAGACACAATTCATTGGTTTTATTCGAGCTAATTATGGACAATGGTTTCCGCATTTGCTAGAGCGAAGCCAGTTCAACCGACGTTTGCGTAAATTGGAATCAATGTTGGAAACTCTGAGAAGAAATTGGGTTAAACAGTTGGGGGGAGTAAATAGCAACAGTTTCATTATCGATACCAAGCCAATACCAGTAATGGGATACAGAAGAAGTAAACGATACAGTGATTTTCATGGTAGTGCAGACTACGGTTATTGTGCTGCCAGGAAGATGAAATATTTTGGCTATAAATTGACCATGATATCTACTCTTGAGGGATTACCAATTGCCTATGACTTAGTTCCAGCTAATACTGACGAACGTCAAGCTGTTGAAAGTGTTTTGGAAGTAGTCCAGGGTTGTGATATTTACGGCGATAAAGGCTTTATTGGACATGATTGGCAATCAGAAATTTTTCATTCTACAGGTAATCGCATTCTGACCATACATCGAGAAAATCAACACCATCAAAATTCTTCTCAATTCAAACGTTTGATTAGCCGAATCAGACAGCGTATTGAAGGCGTTTTTCATGAAATTCAGAACACTGGTCGTAATCCTGAGAGGTTCTTAAATAAGACGGTTAACGGTTTGACTGTTCATATGGCTGCTAAGATTGCTTCCCATACCCTCAGACTTTTTCTTCGTCGTCAATTGCAGATTGATGTTCTTACTTTTCAGTCTTTGCCTTCTCAATAAAATTTAATTCACACTAGGCGTTAGTTATTATTGTCAATAAAACCCGATTCTTTGATACCAGGCTTAAGATAGAGAACCATTGCCCCTGGTTCAACCCCTAGTTCATTGGCAATGAGTGTGCATTTTGCTTTGAGCAGAAACGTAATTGGTCCTGGTTCGTCGTCAAGCCCCTCAAAGTTTCCCTGCCCTTTAGCAATGATTAGATCTGCGGTTTGAAAGTGAGTAACGAAGTCGGAACTGGCATCTTTTAAGATTGTTCCTGGTATAGCTGTACCAGTAGTAATGACCCGAACGATTTTCTCCATCCCGACGTAGCGAGCATCTTCTAGGGTGGCATCGTTAATTGCCGAACCACCACGAACAACATAAGTGACCTGTTTTCCCCTCCGAAGCAGTTCTTCAATCAGAAGTTTGTCAAAAACTATTTCTCCTGTATTATCTCCGATATATAAAAGCGATTCAGCAGCAGCCAGTTTTTCCAAGAAGAACTCATAATCAAAAATAGAAAACTCCCTAGTCAGACTCTCCTGAATAACTTGCTCCAAGTCGAACTCAGATCCTAGTCCGAAGTCAATGATATTACCTGCGATCGCCAGTCGGATTGCTGTCAGTAATGGGTCTTCCGCCCCTTCAAGCAGTTCTTTCAACCTGGGATAAAGCTTCAAAGCCAGGTCGTTATAGCGACGTTTAGCGTCTTGGTAGGGGTCAGTTACGCCAGTTAGCTCCCCTACAAGTTCCTGAATCCGCCCTGCGACCTCGATGGGGATGGTCTCCTCCTCTAATTGGGCAATCTCATTTGCCACACGAGTGAGTATCTTTCTTTGAAGCCCCTCGTCCTCCGTCGCTAATTTGCTAGTACGTAGTGCTTGCTGAAATAGACAAACGATACAATCTGGGCTAATTTTCATCAGATACTCCTTATTAATTGTCAAAATTTATACTTTTACAGCGGTGTTCAGAGTTACTAAAACGCTTGATATTTATTAGTTTCTACACTTCTGTAGCAAGGCTATTTCATCTGTATTTGCGCGAAGCAGCCACCTAGCTATGTCGATCGGACAAGAGGTTTAAACGTTAGGGAAACTATTCTAGAAATATTTCTTAGCAGGTACTGCTTTTATTTTCTGCTTCTAAGATAGAATTTTTGTTACCGTTTCTTTGAAATAATTTATTAATCGGTTGAAAAATATCTGCTTCAAAGGATTCTCCTTTAAGCATTCGATGCCAATAAATCCAGGGTAAGGCGTAAACTTTAGCAATAAACATCGAGTAGCGTTCTTTGGTGGGATCGAGGGGAAAAGACGGGGCGGGACTGCCCTCGTAATCAAATTCTGCCATAATTGCCGAGTGATAGCCTGTAATCAACGGACAACAGGTATAACCGTCGTATTTACCGTTCAATTGTTGACCGTTCATTTGAGCCAGCAAATTCTGCACAACTATAGGAGTCTGTTTGCGAGCAGCAGCAGCAGTTTTTGAGATCGGTAATGATGAAGCATCCCCTAAACCAAATACATTAGAATAGCGATTGTGTTGCAGGGTGTATTTGTGGACATCAATCCAACCTTTATCGTTAGCTAAGGGACTTTGTTTGATAAAGTCAGGAGAACTCATCGGTGGAGTGACGTGAATCATGTCGTAGTGAATACTAACTTCTTCTACGCCATTTTCAGTGGTGACATCGAAAATAGCTTCTTGGGTATCGGCTTTGATTTCTTTGAGATTATGCTTGAACTTAGCAGCAATTTCCCGCTTGGCAATTATTCCTTCTAAAGTCGCATTGTATGCAGGAACGCTAAACATTTTCGCCCCCGCAGTGCAAAACATCACTTTAGTATTCACACCCACCCCGCTCTTACTTTTAAAATAGTCATCTGCCATATACATTACTTTTTGCGGTGCGCCACCACATTTAATCGGAGTATTAGGATATGTGAAAATCGCCGTACCGCCCTTAAAGTTTTTGATGGTTGACCAAGTATAAGGAGCATAGTCTTTAGAGTAATTACTTGTTACCCCACCCTTACCCAAGGCTTCTTTTAATCCTTTGACTAGATGCCAGTCGATTTGGATACCAGGACACACCACGAGATAGTCGTATTTTATCTCTCGACCTTGAGCTAAAGTTATAGTATTGCGATCGGGGTCAAAAGTAGTTACGTAATCCTGAATCCATTTTGCTCCTTTGGGAATTACGTCTTTTTCTTGCCGAACAAATTTATCTATGGTTGCAACACCACCACCAACTAATGTCCATCCTGGCTGATAGTGATGCTTCTCAGCAGGTTCGACGATCGCTATCTTTAGCTTAGAGTTTTGCTTGAGTAATTGGGCTGCGGTGGTAATTCCTGCTGCACCTCCACCCACGACGACGATTTGATAATGGCTGGTTATTGAAGTGGTGTTTTGGTTAGCCTGTGGCGATCGCTGTATCGATGTAGACATAACAAGTTCCTCGTTGAAAATATTTTCTCTTAGATCTGAAAACTTAATCTATAATTTAAATTGTACAACTATTTAGTTATATGGTTTTACTTTTTGAAAAAGTCGTTATAATTTGATTGTAAGCTGAGAACTATGTCAGATTTACAACTACATATAAACGCATTGCTATATAGCGATGTCTAAATTCAAATACAACAATTCAGTCTTAATTTGTAATAAATATTTCAAGAGGAGGTCAACACACCATGTTATTTCGCCAACTATTCGATCGAGACACCTGGACTTACACCTATTTGATTGCGGACACTAAAACGAAAGAAGCTATTTTAGTGGATTCGGTTTTGGAACAGGTAGATCGAGATTTAAAACTACTCAAAGAATTGGATTTGAGTCTGCGTTACTGCCTTGAAACCCATATTCATGCCGATCATATTACTGGTACTGGTAAATTACGAGAAATGACTGGCTGTAAAGGAATTGTGCCAGAAAATGCTCATGCTGCTTGTGCAGATCGCTATATCAAAGATGGTGAAATTTTACAGATGGGAGAGATTGAAATTAAAGCGATCGAAACTCACGGACATACTGATAGTCACGTGGCATATCTAGTAAATAATACCCGTGTTTTAACTGGTGATGCCTTATTTATTCGTGGTTGTGGGCGTACCGACTTCCAAAGCGGGGATGCGGGAACTTTGTACGATCGCGTTACCCAGAAGCTATTTACTCTACCCGATGAAACGTTGGTTTATCCAGCACACGACTATAAAGGACAAACTGTTTCCACCATTGGCGAAGAAAAGCAGTTTAATCCTAGGTTTGTCGGCAAAAATCGTGAGAGCTTTATTACCTTTATGGATAACCTCGATCTGCCAGATCCCAAAAAGATTATGGAAGCTGTTCCCGCGAACGAGCGTTGTGGCAAAGTAGCCTCGGCAGTTAATTAACCATATTTAGTATCAGATTTAGGAGTTAAACTGTTGCTTCATCAAATCACAGAAGAACTAGCAATTGGCAATGCTGCCGAAGTAGAAAAAATACAAAAAATTGTACAGCAAGGATACCGCACATTTATCGATTTGTGTCCCGCCCAGGAGGGGAATCGACTCAATGCAGATTTAGTAGAAGCTCAAGGGCTGAAATATTTTAGCGTTCCCGTCTACCGTAACGATATCAACCAAAACTCACTGGAAATGTTTATGCAAACCATTGAGTCAGTACCGAAGCCGATTTATACCAGATGTGTCTCGGCTACTCGCGCTAGTTTGATGACATTATTGACACTAGCTACCAGAGAAAAGTGGACGGAGTCACAATTTTTCGAGCGACTAGCATCCATCGGATTTGCCTATCCCCCTGATTCTCCACCCGATCGCTTTGCCCGCGCTTATTTACGTAGCCTCAGTCGATAAGCCATTAATCAACAGAAGAGAAATAAGTATGACTTTAATAATAGGCTACATTTTAGCTGGATGTATCGGTCTGAGTCTGGGTTTGATTGGCGGTGGGGGTTCGATTTTAGCTGTACCAATTCTCATTTATGTGATGGAAGTTGCACCCAAAGCTGCGATCGCCATGAGTTTAATTATTGTGGGTATTGTTAGCTTAGTTGGTGCGATTCCTCATTGGCTGCAAGGAAATGTCAACTTAAGAATCGCTGCTATTTTTGCTCCTGCTGCGATGGCTGGAGCTTATCTTGGTGCGCGTTTGGCTGCTCTTCCCTTTATTACGGAGACTTTTCAACTGATTTGTTTCGGTATCGTTATGGTAGTCGCCAGCATACTGATGATCCGTAAAAATAGCAAATCATCTCAGAAAGAAGCCTCGTCAGCCAAGAAATCCGATTCTTTATTTACCCATCAAAGTCATTGGTTGGCAATTCCCTTAGAGGGTTTGGGAGTTGGTATCCTGACTGGTTTTGTAGGTGTAGGTGGTGGTTTTGCCATCATTCCCGCCCTGGTACTTTTAGGCGGTATTCCCATGAAAGAAGCGATCGGTACTTCTTTACTAATTATTGCTTTTAAATCGGCTACGGGATTTCTCGGCTATCTCTCTCAGGTAGAGCTAGATTGGAACTTAGTTATTTCTTTTACCATTGTTGCTAGTGTAGGCACTCTCGCAGGTGCATATTTAACTCGCTTTATCGATGCCAAGAATCTTCAGAAAGGCTTTGGTTATTTTGTGTTGGCTGTTGCCGTGTTTGTCTTGATTAAACGCTAATTCTTCTCGATCTGGGAAATTCTTTGATTAACTTCTAAATAAACCAAGAAAAAATGAAACAAACTTCTACGACTTCGGCATTTTGGAATAATCGATATTTTGAGATCCGCTTTAACAATAATGGCAAATTAAGCTAACAGGCTGTCAGGTTAAGCGATCGCACATTGTGAAAATTACACTTCAATTCAGCAACGCCACTTTCCAGACATCCTCTTAATCTTCATTATCTTGCGATCGCCAGTGGCAGTGTTTTAGATATAGTAAAAGCGAACTAGGCTCGACTAACAATTTTTCTATTGAGAGAATTACTAACGCTTCATAAGTTCCTCAAATTTTGTTTTTAGTATTTATGTTTAGACAGGGCAAAGATTAGAAGCCCCATACCTGAGAAGTTTAATTGTTTGTCCGTAAATTACATTTTTGAAATTTCAACAACTGTTCAAATTTTTAAATCGCTTATCTACCGCAATCTCGGAGAAAACAAAGTGCATTTCAAGCAATTTTATTTAGACAGCCTCGGTCATGCGTCCTATTTTATTGGCTCGGAACAAACGGGAGAAGCTTTGGTATTAGACGTAAGACGAGACGTAGACATCTACTTTGAAGAAGCTCGTCGAAAGGGAATGCAGCTTAAATATGCTGCCGATACCCATCAACACAACGACTATCTGACGGGAATTTGCGAATTACCCCAACGAGGGGAAGTACAGCTAATTGGTAGTGGTCGTGCTGACTTGGGTTACAAAGTGCGTTCGATGTCAGATGGCGATCGCCTAGAAATGGGAGAGGTTGTCTTTCAAGCAATGCATACTCCTGGTCATACTCCCGAACATATCAGTTTTTTAGTGACAGACCGTTCTCGCGGTGAAGAACCCGTGATGTTTCTTTCTGGTGGATCGCTCTTGGTAGATGATGTCGGTCGCCCCGATTTATTGGGGTCTTCGGGCGATATTCAGAAGCACGCTAGCCAGTTATGCCAAACACTTCAGGAGAAAATTCTCAAGCTACCAGATTACGTGCAGGTTTATCCGACTCATGTTGCTGGTTCTCTTTGTGGTGGAAACATCGGCAGTCGTCTTTCTACAACTATTGGCTATGAACGACGGATGAATCAGATGTTAGCTGGTATTGCCTCGAAAGATGAGTTTGTCAAACAATGCGTTAATTTAGAGGAACTTCCCGCCGTACCGCCCTATTGGTCTAGAATGCGAAAGCAAAATCAGCAAGGACCAGGGTTGTTAGGAGTTTTGGCTAATCCTCCCGCCTTGAGTGTCGAGCAATTCGATCGCCTGCGTTCAAATGATGCGATCGTCTTAGACTGTCGTTCGCCAGAAGCTTTTGCCAGTCATATTCCTGGTGCGCTCAACGTCCACTATGGTTCTTCCTTTGCTACTTGGGCGGGAACAATTTTACCCCCCGATGTACCGTTAATTTTGGTGCTGGAGAAAGCCAGCGATCTGTGGGATGTCTGTTGGCAGTTACTTCGCATTGGTTACGACTTACCTCAAGGTTGGTTAGCAGGGGGCATGATGGCGTGGCGCACCGCAGCCAAGGAACTAGAATTTATGCCCTTAATGAGCGTGCGAGATTTACACCGACAGCTTCAGCGTCAAGACGATTTATTTGTCCTGGATGTCCGCCAAAAAACCGAATGGCGATCGGGACACATTAAAGGAGCAACCCATATTACAGGGGCGGAATTACCCAAACGATATCAAGAAGTTCCCCAGGAAAAAACTGTTGCGGTGATTTGTGGTAGTGGTTATCGTTCCTCAGTCAATGCAAGCCTACTCAAGCATCAGGGATACAAAGATGTAGTTAATGTTCTAGGTGGAATGACTGCCTGGAACAACGCTGGATTAGAAACTGTTAACGGTAAGGGATGAGCCTAATTAAAATCGATGTTGCTGAATGTGTAATGATTCTGTCTGTCAGCGATCGCACATTGTGACAATTACACTTCAATTCAGCAACGCCACTTTTGAGACATCTACTTAATCTTCATTATCTTGCGATCGCCAGCTTCTCTGCACCACGGCTTTTTTGCAGATTCGTTTTGTTAACTTTTAAGAAATTAACGATGTTTATAAAAATAGTAATATTACCATATAGTTATAAAGCTATCTAAAATTGAGATCGAATATCTCTTCAAACAACTTTTTTCTAGATTCTTTTTTGAAGAACACCATAGAAAATTACTATCATGTCACTTAAAAACACGGCTAAGATCTTGTTGACCCTGATAGGGATCGAAACAGTCATTCTATTTAGTAGTTTGACCTCCATAGCCAGAACGCAAAATCTTTATTCCCCAGCCTCCATATCTGCTGAATCTATTGAGGCAGCGATGAAATTATTTCAGCGAGGAACAACCAGATTAGAACAGCAAAACTATCGAGGTGCGATCGCTGATTTTAGTAAAGCTATACAACTCAATCCCAATCAAGAAGATTTCTACTATGAGCGTGGTTTAATTTTGGGAAAACTTGGAGACAAAAAAGGAGCTATCAGAGATTTTGATGATGCAATTTTGAGAAATCCTCATCATGCTAGGTCATATTTGAACCGTGCAGGAATGTCATTCGATCTAGGGTTGGATCATAGAGTTACAGATTCTAGAGGTGTAGACTATAGAATCGTAGATTATCGAGTTGAAAATTCTAGAGCCATACTGGATTTGAGAACTGCAAGAGACTTATTTGCTCAACAAGACGACCAAGAAGGGTATCAAACAGCAAATAGCTTAATTCAACATTTTGCAGGAAATTTAGAACAAGAAAAGGATCGAGAATTTTAATTAGATTTCAGCAGAAAAATGCTAAATATCAGGTTTGAGGAAGAGATTGCGATCTGCTGAAAGCAGGAGCTACGCGATCGCAAAAAGCTAGAAAGCCTTAAGAAAAGGAGTATTGAGATGAAGAATACAAGTTCAACTAATTCTACTAATACCGAACACCGAGCGGTTGTCATTATTGGCTCTGGACCAGCAGGATTAACGGCTGCGATTTATACAGCGCGAGCCAACTTAGCACCTTTGGTAATTCAAGGTGCGCCTGGAGGACAACTTAACACGGCAATGATTGTCGAAAACTATCCAGGGTTTGCCGATGGCATTGCTGGACCAGAGTTAATCCAAAATATAGAAAGGCAAGCGATTCGGATGGGAGCGGAGTTACGTAATGGCAGCTTAACAGAAGTAGACTTCGACCGACACCCATTTCGACTAACCCTAGATAGTAATAAAACTGTGCTGGCTGATGCATTAATTGTGGCGACTGGTGCTACGGCAAAACACTTGGGAGTCAAAAATGAGCAGCGACTTATCGGACATGGGGTCTCGGTATGTGCTACCTGTGACGGTGCTTTTTATCGAGATCGGGAGGTTGCAGTTGTTGGTGGTGGAGATGTTGCCATTGAAGAAGCACTCTTCCTGACGCGCTTTGCTTCTAAAGTCTATGTAATTCATCGTCGCAGGGGGTTACGAGCTACAAAACTCGTTCAAGAGCGTGCCTTTGCTAACAATAAAATTACCTTTGTTTGGAATACGGTGGTTACAGATATCTTAGGTGATGAAGAAGTAACGGGACTGCAACTTAAAAATGCCGTCACTGAAAAGACATCTACCTTGCCCGTATCGGGAATGTTTGTCGCCATTGGACACCAACCAGATACAGAAGTTTTTCGGGGCTGGCTGAAAATGAACGAACGGGGATATATTTTGACCGTTCCAGATTCGACGCAGACGAATCTACCAGGTGTCTTTGTCTGTGGTGATGTACAAGCCAAAGCCTATCGCCAAGCAGTTACCGCAGCAGGTACGGGATGTATGGCAGCGATCGATGCCGAACGTTGGTTGGCTGAAAATGAGTTCTCACAATCTGAAGACGGGCAATCGCCAAAGGAAAAAGAAAGCAAAGAGTTGGCTGAGAGTTTGAAAATCTAACGCTCTAGATTAGGGCGAGATCGTTTTCTGACCAAGCGTTCAGTCAGTAATTTTTATTCCTTGAACTTCCGATGTGCGAGTTATTTGCGATTTCAAGCTTATTGCCTACCAGAGTATCTTTCTCGATGGCGGAATTTTCCCAACATGGAGGACTAACAGGATGTCATAAAGATGGTTGGGGAATTGCCTTCTATGAAGAAAATGATGTTCAAATTATTAGGGAGACAATTCCTGCGATCGACAGCGACTACATCCATTGTCTGCAAGACCATAACTTTTCCAGTAACCTAATTATTTCTCATATTCGACTGGCTACTCAAGGAAAAATTCAGCTAAAAAACACCCAACCATTTTGTCGCGAACTGGCAGGTAAAATGCACGTCTTTGCTCATAATGGAAACTTTAAAAGTATTGAGACGAGCAAAACAATAAAGTTAGGAAGATATCGTCCTCTCGGTGAAACCGACTCAGAATATGCGTTTTGCTTTTTAATGAATTTAATGGAGGATTTGTGGAATTCAGAAAAGCTGCCAGATTTAGAAGCTAGATTGGAGGTTGTCTCTTACTTTGCAGACATAATCAGAAAATTAGGACCTGCTAACTTCATCTATTCTGATAGCGAAATACTATTTGTACACGGGCATAGAAGAACCCAAAAAGATAATCGGGGCATTCTACCTCCTGGTCTGTTTACACTGTGCCGAACTTGTTCTGCTAAAAAAGAGCGGACAAAAATAAAAGGTCTTGACCTCGATTTTAGAAGTGAGAAACAAGAAGTATTATTAGCTGCAAGTGTTCCCTTAACTAAGGAAAAGTGGATTCCCCTGGCTGAAGGAGAAATTTAGGCGATGCCTTCGGCTAGCTACGCAATCGCCAATGGCAGTGTCTTAAAGGTAGTAAAAGTAAACTAGGTTAAACCAGCAATTTTTGCCATTGAGAAAATTACTAACGCCTCATAAGTTCCTCAAATTTTGTTTTTAGCATTTATTTAGACAGTATCAAGAATTGAGAAACTACTACCCTCAGAAAAGTTTAATTTTTTGACTGTGAATTACATTTTTAAAACTTAAAAAGACTTCAAAAGGAGTTTAGACATGAACCAGAAAAAAGGAAACTTAGAAAACCCAACATCAGAAATCCAGAAAAAAGGTCTATTTTCTTCCCGTAGGGGATTTCTCAAAGGTAGCAGTGGTGTCGGAGTGCTAGTTGCAGGAGCTAGTGCAGGACTGGGAACGGCGTTGTTTAGCCACAAGAAAGCTAATGCTGAAGAAGTAGGACCTTTGACAAATCCTCGGCAACGCCAGGAGAAGATGTTTCAGATTCGCAGGGATGCTGCCCAATTCCATCTTCGTCAACAAAGACCACCACAACCCACCAATGGGGATGAAGAACGCTACGAGGATAAACGAGCTAACTTCACCAAAACTATGCCCCACAACGAACTAGGAGAAGTTGAACCAGAGGCATATGCAACCTTCCTTTCCATTCTTAGTAGTGGCGATCCCGATCGATTTAAAGATATTCCCCGTGCGCCCCAAGCTGAGGGAAGATTGAATAATCCCCAGGCTACCTATGCCTTCGATCTATTGGGTGTTGATGGTCATGCCACCCGACTAAAGCCACCTCCTGCTTTTGCTAGCGCACAGTTGGCTGCTGAAATGGGTGAGGTTTACTGGCAGGCATTAACCCGTGACGTACCATTCCAAGAGTATGAATCTAACGAATTAGTTGCAGCAGCAGTGTCTGACCTCAACGCCTTCTCGGAAACTGTAGGACCGAAATCCAATGGTAAGGTAACACCGATGACACTGTTCCGAGGGGAGACTACAGGAGATTCAATTGGACCATTTATCAGTCAGTTTCTCTGGCTTGATATCCCTTACGGCATAAAAACTATCGATCAGCAATACACCTTCCCATCCCGAAATCAAAGTTTCTTAATCGATTATCAGGAATGGTTAGCTTGTCAGCGGGGGCTACCAACAGAAAGAACGCTCCAGTTTGATTCACAGCCACGGTTTATTTCCAGTAATCGCGAATTAGCCGAGTTCGTCCACCAGGACTTCACCTTTCAAGCCTATATGAATGCTGCACTAATTATGCTGGGCATGGGCATGGATGCGATGTCGCCAACCAACCCTTATCACGGTGCTGAAACTCAATTTGGCGGTGTAACTTTCGGCAATAAGGATGTGCTGCACATGGTCGCACAAGCAGCCAATGTAGCTCAGAAAGGGGCTTGGTATCACAAGTGGCTAGTACATCGATTTCTACGCCCAGAAGTCTTTTCGGGAAGGATCGAAAACCAGCTTAATGGCAGTAAATCCTACGACATTCATCCCGATATCCTTGAATCCGATGCAGTAGGTAGGGTTATGTCTACCTATGGCAACCGACTTCTGCCTGTAGCTTATGCTGAAGGTTGTCCGACCCATCCCTCCTTCCCTGCTGCCCATGCCGCTAATGCTGGGGCTTGCGCCACTATGCTGAAGGCTTGGTTTAATGAAGATTTCGTCATTCCCAACCCAGTACGGGCAATTGCCGATGGCTCAAGTTTAGAATCCTGGCAGGGGGAAGAACTCACCCTTGGTAACGAAATTAATAAACTCGCCAATAATATCACTTTAGGTCGCGATGGTGCTGGGGTTCACTATCGCTCCGACGGCATTCAAGGAATTTTTGTAGGGGAAGACCAGGCAATCGGCATCTTATCGGATTACAGTCGCACCTATAACGAAAGCTTTGATGGTTTTATGCTGACTAAATTTGATGGCGAGAAAATTAAAATTAGCAATGGCGAAGTGGTATCTGCCTGAGAAGATGTTTAAAAAAGGGTGAGTGAAATTTACTGTGGGAAATAGGAAGATAGTGAAGATGGGGAGATAGGGAAGATGGAGAAACTTCAGACCCCAAATACCCCAGATACCCCAAATACCCCATCACTCTTCCAA
>JADEXJ010000180.1 GCA_015207195.1 Pleurocapsales cyanobacterium LEGE 10410 | reverse complement strand
CTCTAACTCTGTCAATCATGCTATCTCTTCCTGTCAACATTATGATTGGAACTTCTTTGAATTTTTCTGATTTTCTTAAGGAATTACATAAACTGTAGCCATTAACATTTGGCATATTGACATCCATAAAAATTACCGTGGGTTGCTGTTGTGATAGCTTCTCTAACGCGATGCTTGGATCGAGAATGCTTAAAACTTGATATCCTCTAGCTTCCAAAGTTATTTTTACCTGTTTTTGAACTAGTTTGCTATCGTCAATACAAACAACCAAATGCGATGAATTATGCTCTGTCTGTTGAGACTGAGGAAAATCGGGGTTTGCTTTCTTGGTAAATGCGTTGTTTGACGCTAGTTGATTTTTTGATTCAAGTTTATTAGTAGTCAAATCCTGGCAAGATAATAAGCTAATTAACCTTTTATCTATGGCTTGTTGCAGATGGGTCGCTAAAAAAAGAGTATCAACCTTGGATTGGTAAGCTATGTAATATAAATTATTTTGAGCAACAAACAAGCTAACAAAAGCAGAAAGTTTTTGCGACTTAGCTAAAGCAGAAAAGTCTGGATGTGTGTAAAGTGTTTCCCAAGATTTGGAAAAGCTAGGGGCGTTTTTTTGTTCCAAATATAGACGGCTAAAAGGAGACGATAAATAAGTTCTAATTTGTTGCCATGCCTTGATGTTATTTTGTAATTTTATTTCTAATTGTTCTAAGTCAAAGCTGATAACTGATTTATTAATCCTTTTTCCTGGAATAAATTTAATTTGAGTTTGTTCGATACTCAATACGTGAGTTAGTCCTTCTCTGGCAAACAGAAATAGCAGTTTTTTTATATCTATATCCGTAAATTGTTGACTGGAAAAACTACGACATAGCTGACCATATTCTGAAGGTTGTTGAGGATCCAATTGAGGACAACTGCAACCTAACTTAAATTTTTGCCAGAGGTAATTGAGTCGAGCTTGTTGTCCTTGAGTACTATTGATATACTGTATTTTCCCCTGTAGCAAATAGACATTCCAACTAACAGAGATATCCTGTGATTCTTTGATTTCTATACAACCAGACCAAGCTTCTTGCGATTTTGCTTTGAGAACCTGTAGAGGATTCTGAAAATTGTTGTTCATGATGTTACTAAAGGTTGTCTGTAAAAATCGGCAAAAAATTTTAAATAGTGACTAGTCAACTAAAATCATCGTATCTATCATGTTTTTTTATAGTTCCCAAAACATTTGCTGAAATTCATGTTTTAATTATTTGAATTTGCAACTATATATCTGGATGACATGGCTCTAATTATTGCTGGCAATCGCTCTGGAGTGGGGAAGACAACGATTACTCTGGCTATGCTTGCCTATCTTGTCGAGCAAAAACATCAGGTACAGTCGTTTAAGGTAGGACCAGATTACATCGACCCTATGTTTCATCGAGCGGTAACTAGTTTGCCCTGTCGTAACTTAGACCCAGTAATAACTTCCCCTAACTATGTTCGAGAATGTTTCAAACGCCATGCTCAGAACGCCGACCAAATAATAATTGAGGGGGTAATGGGGTTATTTGACGGTATTAGTAGCATAGATAGCAAGAATTTGTTAAATGACTATGGCAGTACTGCCCATATTGCCAGAATATTAAACCTTCCTGTAGTGCTAGTTTTAGACTGCTCTGGCCTATCCACTTCAATTGCAGCGATCGCCTATGGCTATGCCAATCTCGATTCTCAAATAAAAGTTGCAGGGATAATTCTCAACAAAGTAGCAAGCGATCGGCATTTAGAATTACTCAAAACCGCCTTGAACAGTATCAATATGCCAATTCTGGGAGTTCTGAAGCGTAATACCCTAATAACTATCCCAGATCGCCATTTAGGTCTGGTTCCCACCGCAGAAGTGCCAGGAATAAAGCGAATTTTTACTCAGTTAGCCGATCTAGCCAGAACATCCTTTAACTGGGACAAACTGCTGCCTCTCCTTAACTATCATCCCAGTAACTCAGGGGAATATGCGAAGCAGTATCCCGATTCCCAGTTGTCTCTAAAGGAATCCACCCCGCTATCCCCTTTAAGCTTCAATCCGATTAGAATCGCGATCGCTCAAGATCGGGCTTTTAATTTCTACTATCAAGATAATTTAGATCTACTCCAAGAATTAGGGGCAGAATTAGTTTTTTGGAGTCCCCTTAAAGATCACAAGATTCCCCAAAATATTCAAGGATTATATTTCGGTGGTGGTTTTCCAGAGGTTTTTGCCGAACAGCTAGCAGCCAATTTAAAAGTACAACAACAGCTCAAGCGGATCATTGAGTCTGGCATTCCTACTTATGCTGAGTGTGGAGGCTTGATGTATCTTTGCCAACAGCTAACCGACTTAAAGGAACAAACTTGGTCAATGGTAGGAGTAATTCCTAACAGTGTCACCATGCAGTCCAAATTAACTTTAGGCTACCGAAAAGCGATCGCCCTCCAGAACAGCCCTTTAATTCAGGCGCATCAATCAGTTAAAGGACACGAGTTTCATCGTTCTCAACTTACTGTGCCTAATCCCAATCCCCAATGGCAATTAAGGGGTTTTCACTCCTTTAGTCCTCAATTTCAAGAAGGATGGAACATTGCTCAACTACACGCCTCATATCTTCATCTTCATTGGGGAGAAACAAAATTTTTGGCTCACAGATTTATTCAAAGTTGCCGAAATTATCAATCTTCGTTATATTGATTCAAGATACATAGTTATCAATTAGCCATTTAGGGATATAGGAGGTGATGCCCATGACAGAACATAGTAGTAACATGGGTCTCCTAGTTGATGATAGCCAGCTGTGTGCTGGGGCTGTTCTCTAAACAGTCGCATCTTAGCTTATTTATAAGCAACTAGGTAGACATTGTTGGAGTTCCTTCCAGCAGTTAGGTTTCAACTAAGAGACCCTCTAGACCGCCCCCATAAGTAGTAGCCATAGCAGCAGTGTTGTTGTCCGTTACTTGCTTGTGGGGGCGGATAGTTTTTGGGCTAGTTTTAGATGATTACAAAATTTTTCTGAGCCAAAGAAATAGGGCAGAAAATTATAAACTATTAAAAACTAATCGATAGAGTAGCCAACAGATCGGCAAACCAAACAGTAAATACAAACTTCTACCTAGTTGTGTCCTATGAAAATTGCAAAAAACGTTACGGAACTGGTAGGCAAAACTCCTTTAGTGCAGCTTAACCGCATTCCCCAAGCAGAAGGATGTGTTGCAAACATAGTAGTTAAATTAGAAGGCATGAATCCTGCTGCCTCAGTCAAAGACCGCATCGGGGTAAATATGATCAACGCTGCCGAATCCGCAGGGACGATTACCCCTGGCAAAACTATTTTAGTAGAACCCACATCTGGCAACACAGGAATTGCTTTAGCGATGGCAGCAGCAGCCAAGGGATATAAGCTGATTCTAACTATGCCTGAAACCATGAGTAAAGAACGACGTTCGATGCTCAAAGCATATGGCGCACAATTAGAACTAACTCCTGGTAGTGAAGGAATGGGAGGCTGTATTAGAAAAGCTCAAGAAATCAGCGAAACTGTACCTGATGCCTATATGTTACAGCAGTTCAATAATCCTGCTAATCCAGAAATTCACAAAAGCACTACCGCCGAAGAAATTTGGGCGGATACTGAAGGCAAAGTAGACATAATTGTGGCTGGCGTTGGTACGGGAGGAACGCTTACGGGAACAGCGGAAGTCATCAAAAGATACAAGCCTGAATTCAAGGCGATCGCCGTTGAGCCAATTGGTAGCCCTATACTCTCAGGAGGAAAACCAGGTTCGCACAAGATTCAGGGAATTGGGGCAGGCTTTGTCCCAGAAGTACTCAAAATCGAGTTAATTGATGAGGTAGTTACGGTCACTGATGATGAAGCGATCGATTTTGGTCGCCGTTTGGCTCGCGAAGAAGGTCTTTTGTCGGGTATTTCTACTGGTGCAGCCCTCGCAGCAGCAATTAAGGTGGCACAAAGACCAGAAAATAAAGATAAGCTAATCGTCATGATTCAACCTAGCTTTGGGGAACGCTATCTCAGTACACCTTTGTTTGCCGATTTAGGTCAGCCTGTTTTTAACTGAGGTAAAAAGTTGAAATTTATCAGGTTAGTCATTTGTCATTTGTCATTCGTGGTTAGTAATTGGTAGTGACTATTTCCTGCTTGTTACCTACCTTATCTCCCAGTTCCCGCGTCTGCTGGTCATTCTTTGCTTGACCAAAATTTAGTTCTTTAGCAAATCACATCAACATGATCCCAAGCCGTGAATCATTATCAAACTCTTCAAGTTAATCCCCAAGCTACTCAGCAAGAAATCAAACAGTCATATCGGCGTTTGGCAAAGAGATTTCATCCCGATAGTCAACAAGAGACTCAAAATTGCGATCGGATTATTGCTCTTAATGCTGCTTACGAAGTTTTGGGCAACAGTAATAAAAGGCGTTTGTACGATCGCCAACAGCAGCTCGGTCAATATGATGACTTTTTTGTTAGCCGACAGGCAAGAAATGCAGCAGCACAGCAACAGTATCGAAAACAAAGAGCCAATACTCGTCCTGAAGTCAGCTATCAACAGTGGCTAGGAGAAGTCTATTTTCCGATTAATAATTTGGTTAGTAAAATTCTCGATCCCCTGCCAACAGAAATAGAATGCCTATCTGCCGATCCTTTTGATGATTGTTTAATGGCAGATTTTGAAGCGTATTTAGATACCTGCGAGGATTATTGGCAACAGGCACAGGAAAAACTGGCATCTAAGCCTAATCCACCCCAACTAGCTGGGGTGGCAGCAAATCTTTACTACTGTCTCAATCACATTGGCGATGGCATCAAGGAATTAAAGTGGTTTACTCTCAACTACAACGATCGCTATCTCCATACGGGACAAGAAATCTTTAGAATTGCTGGTAAGCTACACGCTCAAGCTCAGGAAATAGTCGTACCTTTCCTTTGATCCTGCTAGCACCGTCTCATTTGAAGACCAACATAAAAAAGCAAATTTAGTTTATCCTGATAGGAGATAGTTAACTAAACTTTATATTTTTCGAGTATCAACTCAGTATATGAAATGCACTATTAATCGTCGCGCTCAGTTTTCCGCGAGTCATCGCTACTGGTTGCCAGAATTAGACGCAGCAGAAAATCAGCGTCTTTTCGGTGCTTGCAGTCGCTTTCCAGGACATGGACACAACTACGTTTTATATGTATCTTTGGCTGGCGAGCTAGACCAGTATGGTATGGTTGAAAATCTGTCTGTAGTTAAGCAGATCATCAAGCAAGAAGTTACCAGTCAGCTTAACTATTCTCATCTCAACGATACTTGGTCGGAATTTCAAGAAACTTTACCTACTACAGAAAACATCTCTAGAATAATTTGGCACAAACTTTCACCACATTTACCTTTAGTAAATATTAAATTATTTGAGAATTCAGAACTTTGGGCAGATTATCAAGGAAACAATATGGAAGCTACTTTAACAGTCAAAACTCATTTTAGTGCAGCTCATCGTCTAGCAATTCCTAGCTTGAGCTTTGAAGAAAATCAAGAAATTTACGGCAAATGCGCTCGTCCTAATGGTCACGGACACAACTATCATCTTGAAGTTACCGTAGCGGGAGAGATCGATCCTCGTACGGGAATGTTGGTGGATTTAGTTGCCCTACAGCAGGCAATCGACGAATATGTAGTTGAACCTTTCGATCATACTTTTTTAAATAAAGATATTCCTTATTTTGCTGAGGTTGTACCCACGGCTGAAAACATTGCGGTGAGAATTGCCGATTTATTGCGATCGCCGATCGCTAAATTGGGTGCAGAATTAGACAAAATAAAATTAATTGAAAGCCCTAACAACTCTTGCGAAATCAACTGTCGTACGATTAAAGCAAATACCGAGGCAGCAACTCAAAAACTAGCTCTCTCCTCTTAAAGTTTTTTGCTCTAATAAATCTTCTGGCTGATTCAAGTATAAATTAATCGGGATATTCTGTTTATGACAGGCAGGGTATCCCATTTTTATTGAACTATGGTTACTGGCGATCGCTAAGTTCTTAGTTGAATATAAAGCGGATAAGATTAACCAATCAAGTTTAGGGGTTTTAAAGCTGATAATGCTGATAATCTGTTCAAAACCTAGAAGATATTCTATTATTGTCGATAATCTACCCTGAACCACTTACTATACTGTGAGAAGATATTCAAGACTATTAATAATTGCTTGAGTAATCAGCTTGACACTAGAAAGTGTTTAATACTATGAGTAAAAATACGATCGTCATAGTAAATCAAAGCAGTAGCCAATTAATACTCATTTAAACAATAGGAGAACACAAGCATATGGAATCTAATACTCCAGAAGTTGTCGAAACTCAGGAAACTACAACAACTTTGAATAGTGAATCCGCAGGAGCGATCGCGCCAGCAACAACCAAATCACCTCCAGCAGATAGCGTGGTTCAGGAATATTTAAATATTGTAACGGGTTTCTTAAGCCAGATTTTTGATATCCTCAAAAGGATTGTAGACCAAAATCAAAAGCTGTTTGTTAACCTGCTGCTAATTTTTCTTGGCATTATTGCAGTTAAGGTAACTTTAGCGATTATCTCGGCAATCAACGATATTCCTTTACTTGCACCTACGTTTGAACTAGTCGGTTTGGGTTACACTGGTTGGTTTGTTTATCGTTACCTATTGACCAAATCTTCCCGACAAGAACTAGTTCAGGAGTTTCAAGCTCTCAAAACCCAGGTTGTTGGCAAAGACTCGTAAGAACTCTAATAGCTTAAATTGTTGTTAATGATCATCCTCGGAAAAATATTCTGAGGATTTTGTTTTAGATATCTAAAGTTCAAGATTAGTCGCTACTATCCACAAAATTTGCCAATAACTTAATATAGCTAGACTGATAATAAATAGCAGGTTCACTAATTTCCCAAGATTTGTCCTCCAAACTAGTACTATTCCAGTCTGCATACATTTTTTGTATCGGCTGATTTTTCAAACGAGGATAATTTCCCGTATAGTTTTTGTTAGGACCTCCTACAAGATAGCCTGGTGGCGGTCCATTAGGAGAAGTCAGCGCATTATCCCAAGGGGAATTGTCGGTAAACCATTCATGGTATATCTCATTGACAGATTTTTCTGCACCATATTGATACATATTAGATAGATAGGTCATTCCCAGAGGATTGACTCCATGGAAATAATGAAGAGTATTTAATGCCACCTCTGTATAGGTTTGTTCTTGGCTAGGAAGCAAATCATAAACAACTACATCGTAATTAGATGAACCTCGATTGGCTCTGACAAGATTACTTCCCCAATGATAGGCTCGATCTGGCAGATAAGAGCGATAAAGGTCTTGTTCGGGATGAAAACCATAATATTCTCGATCTTGTTGGGCTTCAGCGGTTTTCTTGTCGATTACAGCAGCTCTAACCTCTGGATCACTATTTGGCAGAGTACTATAGAACATCAACGCATCCCCATGATGGGGTACATAAGCAGAAAAGCGATCGCCAATGAAAGGTTTGGTTTTCAAATAATGCTCTTGTACGTAGTCGTTGTAAACCGCTTCTCCTGTAAGAGCATATAAATAAATTGCAGCCACGACCGCATCTCCTTCTTGCTCTTCTAAAGATCGGTCTGCATCTCCTGATTTAATTTCTTGACTGTCGCAATCATCTCTTTTGGGGTTATTGTGATACCAATCCCAGGCTTGTTTAGCTCTTTTGGTTAATTCAGGAACTTCTGCTTGTAATGGCTCAAGCTGACGATAAATTCTGGCTGTTCTGGCAAAATGTCCTGCTGCAACAATTGTCGAAGAAGAGCAAGCAGCAGCATAATAACGAGGACGAGGATCGCGACTTTTCGGACTGAAATTTTGATAGTCGATTGTTCCTACCTTGATTAGTACTCCTCCATCTGCTTGCTGCATTTTTTTGATCCAGTCAATTTCATATCGCACTTCGTCGATAATGTCGGGAATGCCATTACCAGATTCAGGGATATCAAAATCGTCGGTGAAGGCATCGGGATTTATACTGTAGGCATCTAATAGTTGATGAATCACGGAAGAGGTGAAAGTAACATACTTGTTGCTATCTCCAGCATCCCACCATCCTCCAGATAGATCCCGCGCCAAAGATTTGTTGTTCTTGTCATCGACAAACCGAGCTTCCGTATCTTGATTGCGTCCCATAAAACTGGCTCTGTCTGACCATCTTGGGTCAGCATAAGGAGCTTCTTTCGCCGAATTGCTACGATTGTAATAAAACATACGTACTGCTGCCTTGAGAATCGGGTAATAAACCTCTCGATCGATCAAAAAAGGATGAGAACGTTTGTCTGTAGCAGGATCGTAAAGATAATAGTGTCCAGGTTCAGAAACCGTCGAAAAATCAAACCAATATCCCCGATCGCCTGAAGAGTGCTGAATTTCCCCATTGTTCCATTTTTCGGGAGTACCAACATAAACTACAGAATTATCACTCCATTTCCTAACTTCGATCGCCTCACCAGGAACGTAAGAATCTGCTGCATTGTATCCCTGTTGGGGATCGACAATAACTGCAACCTTGTTGTCTTGAGGTCGATAGCCAAACTGATCGACCTTAATATAAGGAGACGCTTCAACTAATGCCCCCTCAGGATTATCTGTTGCTAGATAGCTGGTGGTTTCTAAACGTTTTGAGTTGTTGGGTTGGAAAATATCCTCGTCGATATTTCTCTGATACGAACCATTGAGCAAGCCACAGCTTGAAACAACTAAACTTAAAGCAATATATTGAATTTTTTTGAATACAGCTATTGAACCAGACATTTTAAATGATTTTTTCAAGAGTATTAAAGTATAAATTTTTAGGTAGCAAGTAACACTATCGATTTATTTATTTTTTAACGGCAATTACGGTCAGTCTTTTACTGTCTTTGATAACCGCATCAAGGGTTTACCCAAAACTAGAGGATAGATAAAAATTGTTCCAGGAAGCCAAAAGCACTAACTGTGGTTAAAGATGAACAATCATAATCAAACTTACTTCAAGCCAGTAAGATTACGGGTAATAATCATCTCAATCTTGTAATGCCTGGAATAGTTACCAAAGTTGCGATCGCCGTCACAGCAAGGGGCAGTATTAATTAATAGTAAAGACATAGGAGTGATAGATAGACAGCGATCGCCAAAAACCAAGTCTCCAAACTAACAAATCTTCTGAGCATAAAATGCTTACAGAACCCATGTTTGCTGACACTTTATTGTGGCGACTAGGCTGAATTATAACTGCCTGTGATAGTACTTAATATTTCAACAACTAATAAAAAAAAACTGTGTAACTAAAACTAAATTCAAGTAACCTTACTTACATAGTAACATTATATGTTATACTTTGTATGTGAGCAGCATTCTATTAAGGGTCGCCTAAGGGTCAAGATGTATACTATTCAAGCTGCTCTTGCTATAACATCGGCTAAAGTCTATATTTTCGCTCTAACAAGACTTATAATCTTCGCTACAAAATTTCAAGAACATATTAAAAGAAATTAATTTGAGTTAGCTAATTTGGTTTATGAAGAAAACTAGAATACTTATTTAAAATAATGATAAATTTTTCTTTTCTCAATTGATTAATCTGACAATACTTTGTTGCTGAGATAATATTGATACATTGAAATCAATAAAATTATTTTGAAAAAACATATAGTATTAAAAGATCCAATAGATTTTAAATCTATTGAAGAAGAATTCCAAGCTGGTCAAAAACCCAAGTTCGATCTAGAGGTACTCAGCCAAAGACTGAAAGCTACCTTTGAGATGCCAAAAAAAGCTTATCGTACATTACCCCAAGATAATCTTCGCTCGAAAATTATGGGCGATTCTGAAAGTTGGGCATTTGCCCGCGCATTGTCTTTTCGAGTCGATCAAGATGATTTTATTTACTGTCCTGGTGAGGATATAGGAATTCCCGTAGCTGCTCTCTGTGGTGGTAAGTCAGATCGACCAAAAATTGCCATATTTTGTCATAATATTGACCGACCTCGCGGACGCGCTGCTCTAAAATTGTTCAATCTAGCAAAGCGAGTCGATCTATTTATTGCCAACTCTCGTACAGAGCTTAATTTTATTCGCAATTATTTAAATGTTCCAGATTCCCAAGTCCATTTTGTTTGGCATCCTATAGACTGTAATTTCTTTACCCCAGGCTTGCCCTCACCCAACAAAAAGCGACCCATAATTGCTAGTGTAGGCTTAGAGAAGCGAGACTATCGTCTCCTTGCCCAAGCAACTCAAGACCTAGATGTTGACGTAAAAGTTGCTGGATTCTCTCAGTTTTTCTCAAGAGTGGCGCGGAGTTTTCCCAAGACCATGCCAGCTAATATGTCAAATCGACGCTATCAGCTGTCTGAGATAGTTCAGCTTTACCGCGATGCTGATGTCGTTGCTATCTGCGTCGAGCAAAATCCTGGTTCCTACGGTGTAACCACCTTATTGGAAGCAATGGCTTGTCGGCGACCTGTTGTAGCTACACGGACGGAAGGACTTGCCGACTATTTCTCAGATCCAGATGCGATTATGACTGTAGAACCTGGCGATCATGTCGGACTACAAAAAGCAATTTTGCACTTGTTAAATAATCCTCAAGAGGCTGAAGAGCGCGCCCAAAGAGCTTATCAGCTTGTTCGAGAACGCCATAATCTTGATAAATTCGCTGAAAACGTAGCACAATTGATCGAGTCTCTGGACGTACCTTAACTAGTACTGCTTCGCGGAAGTCAGTAGAGGACGTTCCATAGGATAGGTCGCGAGTCCTTTAGGGGAACGTCCCTACAGAAGTCAAATACCAAATCAACCATAGCCAAACAGCAAGAGAAAATTATAGCCAAACAGCAAGAGAAAATTATTGATGGATGAGCTTTGCTAGCTGTTCTAGTTTTACGGCAACGTTGTCTTGTAGTTCGTTTAAGCGTTTGATTTCCTCTTGGCGATCGATTTCACGATTTTCTTTTTGTTCAACTAAATTAGCTAGTTCTTGTTGACGAGATTTTAAATCCAGCTCGATCTTACTTATTATTTGTTCCTCATAAGCATCAAAACAACGTTGAATTGAAGCATAAACCAAGGGCTTTTGTTCTTCTGCGATCTGAGGTAAATACTTGGCAAACTCTTTTTTAGTAAGATCTAAAAATTGCCGACGAACATATTCTGCTTGTAAAGCAATCGTACCGATACCTAATAATATTGCGCCAAAAATATTTAACGCCACGCTGGTAAACAACAAGCCAATTATTCGCAAACCAATAGTAATACAAATTGAAGCCAGAACGGTTTGCCAAAAAGTATTAAAAGAACTGATCGCTTGGTTAACGCTATCGGGAACATTAAAAAACATATCGCCAAAGCTATCAGCCCAGGGTGATAGTTGATCGCCTCCATCTTTGTCGATCCTAAAGCGCGAACCTAACAGTTTCCGATTCATCGTCTCAACTACCCGTTCGTAGTCTAGCTGATGTTCTTTTCCTAGTTTGTTTAACCGATCAAAGCTAGCAGATAGTTCTTGTTTTGCCGTCAATTCCCAGCTAGCAAGGCGATCGTTTAGGTAACGTTCAAAAGCCCGTTTGAAGGAATCTTGGAACTCATCTCGCTTGATATTATGTAAAA
>JADEXJ010000179.1 GCA_015207195.1 Pleurocapsales cyanobacterium LEGE 10410 | reverse complement strand
TAACCTTTGCCATGAAGTCTCGTTTGCGATTGCCAGTGAGTTTCCCCGCAGCATCTTTGAAAGTCAATTTAACAGTTTCTGTCAGTTGCATTCTGAGATTTTAATTTAGAACTTGTTCTATTTTAATCTGCCTGGGATTTTATTTATCCGCAAGTCCCTTACTACTTACTACTCCTTACTTTCAAGCCAATAGTTTACCTGTCCCATAACAAATTAACCTACTTCAAACCCCCAACTTACGATTGACTCTTTCTACAGCATTAATCGCTGCGTTCCAATCTGGCTTTAATAAAAGTGCTTTTTGATAATATTCTTTTGCCGATTGATTCTGTCGTAGATATTCAGCAACAGAGCCTTTGCCATACCAGGCTTCATGATAATTAGGGTTGATAGCTAAAGCTCGGTCATAAGATTCTGTAGCTTGGGTATATAGCTGAGAATTCTTTTGGACATTTCCCAAACCAATTAAGGCAGGAAGATAGTCTGCTTTGACGGCTAACGCCTCTTCATAAGCCTCGATCGCCTGCTGATAATCTTGTTGTTGATAGTAGAGCTTGCCTAAGTTATTCCAGGGGATAAAACTCTTAGTAGAATCGAGAGCGATCGCTTTCTGGAAATCTGCAACGGCTCGGTCGTATTGTTCTAGGCGGGTATATGCTTCACCGCGATTGTTCCACAACCAGACATTTTCGGGAGCAATTTCAATTGCTTTATTATAGGCAGCGATCGAGGCATTATATTGTTCGAGACTATAAAAAGTTAAAGCTTTACAATTCCACAACAGAGGGCTTTGATAATACTTCAAGGCAGTAGTGCAAGTTTGTAAGGCTGCTTGGTAGTTATTTAACTGTCTTTGGGCTTTGGCTTTTTTCAACCAAACCTGCTCGAAGTTTCTTACCTGCGCTCTAGTATTGGGTAACCTTTCTAATCCATTATCGTAATAATTGATAGCTTGCTGGTACTGTTGCGCTTCTAGCTTAAGATCTGCTTTATAAAATTCTAAAATAGCTACTCTTTGCGCCCATTGAGTTAGTCCGAGGACACTGCCAAACAACAAAACAGGTGCGATCAATAGATATTTATATAGTCCCTTGAATCTAGACTTATACTTGATTTTTTTTAGATCTTTAACCAGCTTGCCTAATGATTGATATCGCCGATTTTTATCTAAGCCAATCATTTTGTCCAAAATTTTGGCAAAGCCAGAGCTGATTCTCGCCTTACGATGCCATAAGATTTCTCCAGTACGAGGATTTTTTTCTAAATTTCGGGGCGCAGTTCCAGTTAGAACATGAATGGCAGTCATCCCCAAAGCATAAATATCGCTGGCGTAAGTAACTCTCCCCGCAATTTGTTCGGGCGGAACGTATCCAGTTTTGCTGTCAGGAAGTAAATTCATTGCCTGATTAACCAGGCTAAAATCGACCAAAGCAATCCTATTGCTATTGTCGTTGCGTCTAATTAAGCTAGAAGGCTTGAGATTACCGTGAACAATTTGTTGTTTGTGGAATGGACTTAAAGCAACAGCAGTATCGAGTAAAATGTCAACCACTTCAGCTTCCGATAGAATCAGCTGATCTTCTACAATCTGTGCTAAATTTTTTCCTTCTATATACTCTTGAACTAGATAAATTTTTGACTCATCGATAAAATATTCAATAATTGCAGGAATTTTCTGGTTTTTGTCAACCATCGACAAATTACTGAAACCCGTTATTATTTCCTGGGTAATTTCTGATAATGATTTTTCTCGCTCTTGAGGCTCTAATATTTCTATATAGTACCGAGATTTGCTACTTCCCTCTAAGCTGATAGCTACATAAGAATGCACTTCTTTTTTGCCATTCAAATATTTGACTACCTGATATTTACCAGCAATAGTCTTGCCAATCATTTGTAGGGGTCTAAGATCCCGTAACACTTTACTAGCACTGCTATAACGTTTGGCAACGTTATCCGCCGTCATCCGATTAATAATTTTTAAAAAAGCTTCACTAATAGCTATTTTCTTGTTCCAAGCAGTTACTTCGCCAGATTCCGCTTCTTCCCAATCTGTAGGAGATTTGTTGGTCATGCCAAAGATGACAGTTTTGCCCAAAGCATAGATATCACTGCTATATACTGGCTTACCATGATTTTGCTCTGGAGGCATATATCCTGGAGTACCAATAATTTGGGTTTGAACCTGTTGTTTACTGGTATTAAACGCCAAAGTTCCAATTTCTTTTACTGCACCAAAGTCAATCAGGATCATTTTGCCATCTTGTTTGCGACGAATTAAATTTGATGGCTTAATATCGCGATGAATTATTCCTTGTCGATGAACTGACTTGAGTATTTCTAGAATATCAATCAGAAATTGAATTGCCTGAGCTTCGTTGAGTATTCGTCGATGAACTTCTTGCTCAAACTCTTCTCCTTCAATAAACTCTAGAACCAAATAGAATTGTTTTTTGTCTTCAAAATGACCGATAAATTTAGGAATTTGGGAATGCTTTCCCAGCCATTGCAGAACCATTGCCTCCGTTGCCAAACGCTCCTTAGCACTTGTCCAAACCGAAGGACTATTAAATCTAGGCTGTAGTTGTTTGACCGCACATCTGGTTTGAGTTGCTGAGTGTGTATCCAAAGCCAAATAAGTAGTAGCAAACCCACCACTACCCAATTCTTTGACTATATAAAATCTTTGGTTAAGAATATCCCCCGTCTTGAGTACTTTGTAGCCATACTCAGCATTGCCTTCAAAACAAGTTTCGGATTGAGAAATAGGAATAGTAAAGTCTGAGTCTGACATAAGATATCTGGACACAAGATTTTTCAATTGTAGCGAACATCGCTGGCGAATCGAGGTTGCTGTGATAACTATTAACTGTATTATGCAGGTTGACGAACATTTTGATAAAATTTGCCAACTTGCTATTGTTTGGCTAAAAATCCCTATTTTTAAGGTTGATTCGGACTAAATTAAAGCCTGTGTTTACCATAAAATTGTATTATAAGTTTAGATACAGGTTAATTTTTTGTATAAATATTGTCTATATTGTCTATGAACTTTTTTCGTCAATACATAGCTCCTCTAGCTGTAGTCTTAATTTTTCTACTAGCTTTGCTAGCAGTCAGTATACGCATCTTTTTGCCTTCAGATATGGCTGCTCCTGCTCCTATTTCTACCATCGATTTTAAGGCGATCGCGCCTCAGGTTGAGCCAGGGATCTTTGGTAGATAATTTATGCCTATATTTGTTGGCGGAACAAGAGTAAGATCGACTGGAAACCCGATCCAGTCAATGGTTTTGCCGTCTTTACTTGCATCAGCTTAACCTACGACTCGAATTTTAATCAAACATTAGAATACGCTCATTCACTATTAATTTTAGTCAACGCTCCCTCGTCGATTAGTTCCCACCAATCTCTTAGTTCGGCATTTTCAATGTTGCTACCTTCTATTTGAACTAAAAATCGGCTGTTTACTAATAAGTTTAAACTGCCATCTTGCTCGGCATAAGTATATTCTTCTCTGCCTGGAATATCACCAATTTTGATGCCTCGGTTGTAGCCTTCAGTAGACTCCTGACTAAATTCTGTAGTTAGTAAAAATGGCGTATACAGGGCAGAATTAAACGCCCAGTCGAAGATACTTATCGTAATTTTTTTGTTGTCATTGATATAGGTTTGTTTGACTTGGGAAACACGATAATCGCCAAAAGAAGTTGTGTTACCTTTTGGTTCTTGCGCATCCCATCCTGGCGGTGGATCGGGTAAGTATTTCATGAACTCCTGAAAAGAAATTGGCTCTACAGATTCTTTAGGTTCTTTAGGTTCTGTTTTTTGGTGGTTGTTACCAATATTTTTGACCAATTCAATTATTTTTTGTATGGCTTGCAGCGAATCTTGGTAGATGTCTAGTTCTGCTTCAATTTGCGTATTTGATGAATTTAAACTATTAAAATTGCTGGTGAACATCAGAGTATTAACAGCAATTGATAACAAGAGTTTGTTAACAATAGGTTTCATGATTTAGTAAAAAATACTAAGCAGCTTGAATGACTTTATAAATTTCAAAATTTATCTAGAATAAATAACGCGATACATAAAAATTAAATTGTCAAAAAACCGATGCTGTTTGCCAGTTTTATAGAGCCAAATAGATTTTTCTCAATAGCAAACTCGATTAATCTCAAAAGTTATGTAAAATTTCAAAAAGTCAGTCTAAATAATTATTCAAAAGTAGCGAAGTTGGGAATACTTCTCTGGCTCTAGACGAAATTAGCTTGTTAGAGTTCCTCCGACTTGTTGCAAGTACGGAAAATAGAATTTTATCTATTCGGGATCTTATTTTTTTAAAAAACAGGGAAATCTCAAGCGATCCTAAAAGAATAATTTTGCTATAAGTTGTAACATAGAGTTGACTATTGCTCGTCAAAAATCAAATCAACAACTGACGTTCAAGATCGGGTAGATTATGCAGCATCTCATCCCAGGTAGTATAGGTTGACAACGCTTGAATGACTTCGGGTAAAGGTTCGGCAAAAATCTGCTGACAGTCTGCTTCTTCAGCAAAGTTAATTCCATAAGCAAGCTGTTCTTGAGGTGGGGTAAATTGAGCATCAACCCCAGGCTTGTTACCCCTCGCATCCAGACGATACCAACCATGCAGGGGAAGATATACGGCATTAAATCCGTGCAAACAATAGGGCGCACCATCATCGAATACGCTCAATCTTTGGTAACAAAAACCAGCAGGAATGGAATTAGCCCTCAGCAAAGCAGCCAGTAGATGACTTTTGGCATAGCAATAGCCAGTTTGGTGTTGTAAGACTTCCGAAGCGCGACAGGTAATAGGATTCATGTGATAGTCGCTGCTGTGGTAAATGTTATCCCTAACCCATTCAAAACAAGATTTAGTAGTAGCGTAGATATCTGAAGACGCGAGTTGTTTGGCTAGTCGCAGAATATCGGGGTGTTGCCAATTAATTACTTCGGTTGCTGTTAGGTATTGCTGCACGTCGATAGAGGAACAAGGAGTTGGCATGATTTTTGGGTTTTTTGTTCTAAGTTTACCAAAGTCAAAGAGCAAGCAAAGGTGTATAGGCAAAATTGAAATCTATTTTATGTTTCCTAGTTGCTTGAAACAGATAAAATAAGTCAATACAATAATCTGCATAGTAAATTGAGGAAAAGACTTTTACACTCGAAATGAGTATTAGTATTAATTAGGACATTATGAACCTGACACCAATTTGGGGTTCGCTAACGGTTTTTATCATCTGTCCTTTGTTGGGCGGACTACCCCTGATAGACTGGATCACCTATACTATTACTGGTCGCCACCTGAGTAAGCTGGGAACGGGTAATATCTCGGTATCAGCAGCTTTTTATCACGGTGGTAAAGGGGCAGGAATTTTGGCTGTACTCTCCGAAGCAGCTAAAGGGATCGTTGCGGTACTGTTAGCCAGAGCTTTTTTTCCTGCGGGTTCGGTTTGGGAAATAATTGCCATAATTGCCCTAGTGATGGGGCGTTATTGGATGGGAAAAAGTGCGGGAACAACCAACGCAGTATGGGGAATTGTCGCTCATGATGCGATCGCTGCTGGGCTAGTCTGGTTGATTAGTTTGATTAGCTTTACGATTATTCGCGATCGCACCTTGGGTAAATATGGTGCTTTAGTCTTATTAGTAGTGATTATCGGGTTGCGTAATCCCGATCGACTAGAATATGCTGTTGCCACCTTGGCTTTGGCAAGTTTGCTAGCCTGGATCTATCAAAATATACCAGATGACCTAGATTTAGCTGCTACTACAGAAAATACAAGCAACAGTAAAATGTTTCGTTTTTTTCAAGGAGATCAAAATATTCTTACTTTAAATAATAAATTAGATGCTGACCAGGTGGGTTCAAAAGCAGCTAATCTTTCCCTACTCAAACGCCAGGGATATTCCATTGCCGAAGGGTGGATTTTGCGTCCTGGAGACGATTTAAGAGCCTTAGTAGCCAAGCTAGAGCCTGCTAAGGAATCTCCTCTAATCGTGCGTTCTTCAGCTATTGGAGAAGATTCTCAATCCGCCTCGGCTGCGGGACAATATCTGAGTATTTTAGACGTTACCACCAAAGAACAGCTAAATTCAGCAATTATTGACTGTCAGGCTTCCTATTTACAAGGCAATGCCTTAGAGTATCGCCGTCATAGTCGTCAAGCAGAAGAATCAATGGCGATTCTAATTCAGCGACAGATTGCAGGGGTCTATAGTGGAGTTGCTTTTAGTCGCGATCCCGTAGATCGCTTAAATGATGGTGTCGCCATCGAAGCTTTGCCAGGCAAAGCCACAAAAATCGTTTCGGGCAAGTTTACTCCCCAAAGATATCGTGTTGCCATCCCCGAAGCTGAATTAGACAGCGATCGCCCGATTGTCGTCACTCAAGAAAACCTTCATGATGATGCGGAGGCTATTCCTCAAAAAATAATCGAATCAGTGGCAATTCTCGCAAGAGAGATGGAAGACTTATTTGAAGGAATCCCCCAAGACATCGAGTGGACTCACGATGGCAAACAACTGTGGCTATTGCAGGTACGTCCTATTACTAACCTACAGCCGATTTGGACGAGACGCATCGCAGCAGAAGTAATTCCAGGCAAAATTCGACCTCTTACCTGGTCGATTAATCAACCTTTAACCTGTGGTGTTTGGGGTAAATTATTTACGATCGTCTTGGGCAATCGCGCTAAAGACTTAAACTTTAATGAGACGGCTACCCTGCACTTTGCCAGTGCCTATTTTAACGCCACCCTGTTGGGGACAATCTTCCGACGCATGGGTTTACCTCCAGAAAGCCTGGAATTTTTAACCAGAGGAGCAAAATTTAGCAAACCTCCTCTGAGTTCTACAATCAGAAATTTGCCTGGGCTATGGCGATTATTCAAACGAGAATGGAACTTAATCAAACATTTCCAAAGCGATCGCCAATCCCTGTTTACCCCAATTCTGACTGAAATTGAAGCACAAGAGGTAGCAGAATTATCTCCTCCAGAAATTATTGACCGCATAAACACTATCTTAGAATTACTCGATAAAGTTACCTATTACAACATCCTTGCTCCGTTAAGCTTTGCTCTGCGTCAAAGTTTGTTTAAAGTAGCCGAAACTGAATTAGATAGTAGTCAGACATCAGAGGTGATCGCCGTTAGTTCCCTAGCGGAAATAGCATCCCAAGCACGTAAAATATTGGGTACTAAAGAAATTACCCTCGACTCTTCAGCCTCTCTTTTTGCCCATATTGCGGAAAATCCAGAGGGAACCAGCGTGATGGAGCAGTTCAATCTCTGGCTAAACAAATACGGCTATCTCAGCGAAACTGCCACCGATATTGCCGTTCCCCGATGGCGAGATAAGCCAGGCATTCCCAGACAAATGTTCACTCGGTTTTACTTTGATGCCCACGGTGCCAAGATAGCTCAATCAGCTTCAATTTCTGCTCAATCGTGGAAAGCCAAGTTGGTGCAAAAAAGATTAGACCTCAAAAGCCAAGTTGGTGAAACCTACAATAAACTGTTGGCACATCTGCGCTGGAGTTTTTTGGCATTAGAGCAACAGTGGCTAGACAGTGGTTTAATTCAAAATTCGGGAGATATATTTTTACTCAGGCTTGAAGAAATTATGGCTGTGGTCAACAATAGCGATCGCGAATTGATTCAGCAGCTTCCCCAACTAATCGCAGCCAGACAACAGCAGTGGCACAGAGAACAACAACTAATCCCCGTACCCAAGCTAGTTTATGGTCAACCCGAACCTTCCGTTTGGACAGCTCCTGCGGTCAATCCTCGCCAGAAATTTCAGGGCATTGGTGCTAGTTTGGGTCAAATAGAAGGTGTAGTTCAGATTGTATCTAGTCTCGGACAAACTAAGCGGATCGACCATCAAACAATTATCGTTGTTCCCTATACTGACGCTGGTTGGTCGCCAATTTTAGCTCGTGCGGGAGGGCTGATTTCCGAAGTAGGTGGTCGATTATCTCATGGAGCAATCGTTGCTAGAGAATATAATATTCCTGCGGTGATGGATGTTACTGATGCCACTAAACTATTTCACGATGGTCAACGGGTAAGGATAGATGGACAAACGGGAATAGTGGAAATATTAGAGTAACCAACCTGGGGCAACGCTATGATATTTCTTTTTATTTTTGAATTATATTAGAGATTAATCATTACTTTTTTATATGCTTGCTCTGATTATCGTCGTCACCGTAGTTTTGTTTGGTTCGGCTTTTTGTTCGGGTACAGAAACAGCACTATTGTCTATTTCTCCCATTAGGGTAAGACAATTAGCCCAGTCAAAAAAACCTTCAGCCTTAGCCTTGGCAAGCATCCGTCTTCATATCAATCGACCCATTGCTACCATCGTTATTCTCAATAATATCTTCAATATTGTCGGTAGTATTACGATCGGTAGTCTGACAAGCAAAGTATTAGGCGATGCCTGGTTAGGAATTTTTTCAGGTGTTTTAACTTTTCTGATTATTATCTTTGGCGAGATCGTGCCAAAAACTCTTTGCCAACGTTATGCAGAACCAGTTTGTTTGTTTGTTGCTATCCCCATCAAGTTTCTGACGATTATCTTTACCCCACTAGTGTGGCTAGTAGAACACGTCACTGCACCTTTCGTTCAGGGAAAAAATATTCCTACCACTAACGAAGCAGAAATCAAATTTCTGACTAACATTGGTTTTCAAGAAGGAGTAATTGAAGACGACGAAGCAGAAATGATTCAGAGGGTGTTTCAGCTAAATGACCTCAATGCTTCAGACTTGATGACTCCCAGAATTATTATTACTTATCTCAAAAGCGATCGCACTTTAAATGAATGCCAAGCAGAAATTATCAAATCCCAACACACCCGTATTTTGGTAATCAATGAAACTATTGATGATGTTACGGGCTTAGTCTTAAAAGATGAACTGTTAACGGCAATGATCGAAGGCAATGGCGATCGCCTGATCGATACTCTTAAGCGTCCCGTACACTTCGTCCCCGAAACCAACCGCGCTGATAAACTACTCAAGGTATTTCAGGAAAACCGCGAACACCTAGCGGTAGTATTGGATGAATATGGTGGTGTGGCGGGAGTAGTCACTCTAGAAGATGTTTTGGAAGTTCTGACAGGAGAAATAGTCGATGAAACCGATCGCAATGTAGATTTGCAGGAGATTGCGCGGAAAAAACGCTTACGGTTGCTCAAGTCTAGAGGAATTAGCAATGACTAAAGCGATCGCCACCTATAGTCATTCCAAAAAGCAACCAGATGATTTTTGACAAAAGTAGCCCTAAAGGGATACACCTTCGGATATCACTTCGCGTCGCAGTAGCGAGTAGCAAGTAGCCCTCATAAGGAAATTAATTGGAATGGCTATACTATTCGTTCTCTTGCTGATTAAAATTCAATTCCTGCTTGAGCCTTAACTCCTTGTTCGCGGAACGGATGTTTAATTAAAGTCATTTCAGTAACCAAGTCGGCGATCGCAATCAGTTCTGGGGGTGCGCCTCTCCCTGTCAAAATGACGTGGGAATCGACAGGTTTTTGTTGTAAACCTTGAATCACAGTATCAACATCTAAATAACCCAGCTTGAGAGCAATATTGACCTCATCTAGCAAAACTAATCTATATTCAGGATTGAGAATGTATTCTAAACTCAATGACCAAGCAGCGGTTGCTTTTTCGATGTCCCGTTCTCGATCTTGGGTATCCCAGGTGAAGCCCTCTCCCATAGCATGAAATTCTAACTGATCTTGCCATTTTGCCAACACTGCTTTTTCAGCAGGTTCCCAAGCACCTTTAATAAACTGGACAATCGCTACTTTGTAGCCATGACCTAGCGATCGCATTACCATCCCCAAGGCTGCGGTGGTTTTACCTTTACCGTTCCCTGTATTAACAATAATCAGACCTTTTTCCTGGTTCTTTTCTGCCAAGCGTTTTTCCTGAACCTCCTGGCGACGCTGCATTTTCTGTTTGTGCTGTTCGTTACTGATTGTATTGCTCATAAATTTGCTTATTGATGATTGATTACTGCTTGAGGTACGCCTGGGGTGTTTAAATAAGTAGGTGGGAGTAATTAAATAGAAGATAAATTGGTCAGCTTGGGGAGTTAGGGCGTTAGGGAGATAGGGAAATAGGGAAATAGGGAGTTAGGTAAGAAATAAGATGTTTGGGTGTGATAAATTATTGTCCCTACCTACTTATACTAAAAGTAGCTAGCAAACTCTCCTATTCATCTCCTCACTCGGCTGAAAATCCAACTTTACCCTCTAAAAAGTCCTTGAGGACGAACTAAAAGAATGAAGATCATAATTGCTAAGGCTACACCCAGCTTGTATTCTGAACCTAATAGGGGAACGCTCAACTCTTGGGCAACGCCGATAATAAATGCCCCAGCGATCGCTCCATAGGGATTACCAATGCCTCCCAGAATTACCGAGGCAAACATCGGCAAGATCAAAAACCAGCCCATGTTGGGGCGTACCACGGCAATCAAGCCATACATCCCTCCAGCAAAAGCAGTCAACGTTCCCGTAATTACCCAAGTCCAGAGAACAACCCGTTCGACGTTGATTCCAGAAACTCTTGCCAGTTCTATATTGTCGGCAACAGCCCGCATCGCCTTGCCGATTTTGGTTTTTTGTAAAATCAAGTGTAGAGCAATAATAGCAGCGATCGCCAAAAAAACTACGATTACACGGTAATAAGCAATCCGCAGCTCCCCAAATTGTAGGGCAGGTACTACAGGTAATTGATACAGCTGGTTGCTGCCACCAAACTGTAGCAAAATTCCATTGCGGATAAATAGTGCCAAGCCGATCGAGATAATAATTAGAGTAGTATCGGTAGCACGGCGATCGCGCATCGGTTTCCAAAGTAAATATTCAGCAATCAGCATGGCAACAATTGTCCCTGCTGCCCCTGAAATCATCGCCAGCCAGATATTCAAACCACTGATATTAGCCAGCCAAGTTAGATAAGCCCCCAGAGTCATAAAGTCTCCGTGAGCAAAATTAGAAAGATTGAGGATGCCGTAGGTAAGAGTCAAGCCGATAGCAGCTAGTGCAAGAATACTACCAACAGCAATGCCGTTAGCAACAAGCTGGAGATCGATCATCATATTTCGAGGTTGATAACCACATTCTGTTATTAATTAGCTTCACTATACTAAAACAGCATCTCAGAAAAAGTTATGGTACTCTGTTTAAAATTAAATTTAAGTATGATGCTTTTGATAATGCACACAGCCATCACAGGGACCTTCGGGATTAATAGCACAGCGAATATAGGGGGAGCGGGCATTATTAATACAGGTAGTATCGCCGATAAAGTATTTGGTCACTGGTCTACGGCGATCGCTTTCAGAATAAAGTTGGCGACTATAGCTATAGAAGTCACGATTTAATCTCTCTCGATAATGTTGGTGATTAGACAAGATTTGAGCGCGTCTTAACCTCGTTTGCCAACGTTTCTTAGCTGTTTTAAAAATAAGCAAATAAACTAGGGATGGCAAAATGCTTAAAATGAGGATAAGAGCTAGCTTGATGACAAAATCAGCAGAAATGTTAGTCATATTGAGCTAGATAAATATTAATGAGAAGCTAATTTTTTGATTTTCTAATTTCTATTATCTCTACTAAACTATGTCTGGCTAAATTAATTTGCAGATAATTTCATATTTCTTTCTTATTCGACAATTGACCAACTTTTCTATAGATTTTCAGCTATGGTCTGCATCTTTAAATAAGTAGGTAGGCACAATAATTTATCATACCCCAACATCTTATTTC
>JADEXJ010000178.1 GCA_015207195.1 Pleurocapsales cyanobacterium LEGE 10410 | reverse complement strand
CAGCGCATTCGCGCAGAGCGTCGCTAGAACGAGTGCGAAGCAACTTTGAGCCGATCGGCTCTGTGATGCGCCGTACTTGAAAGCTTCGCTTTCTGCGACTGAGAGTGCGGGCTGATTGTCTGTTCAAGAGCCTTCGTTTAGTTCACTTCTGAGCTTTAAAACTTCTGTACCGTCTTCTTGCTCGATTAAATAGGCTGGGTTGTCTTCCGTACCGTTACGGGTAACTTCACTACCTTTAATTTTCTTGGTGATTTCTTCACGGTGAATTTCTTTTACCTTGCCTTCAGTCGTACCGTTGCCCCAATCCCATGATACGGGCGAACCTGTTCTAATTTGCTTTTGTCCCACGATCTGTATCTGTTTCGTATTTTTGCTTGTGTTGCTGCAAGAGCTGTTGATATTTACTATTGTTTTTTGCCTGTTGCCATTTTGCCTTAAATATTTCTGCTGACTTGGCTTTTACAGGGTCTACATCTAAGGGGAGTATTTCTTGTCGTGCAGATTTTTCTGCTGCCTTAGTTTCCGCTTTTTGAGGATTGCTACGGTATTTTTTCCCGCTTTTATGGTTGGCATAACGCCTGGATCTGGTATACCCCATCTGAATAAATTTACGTGCCATATCCGCACCAACAAAGTCATCGTTGTCCAAATATTCTAGAAACATTTGATAGATTTTTTCGCTGGATTTGGTAGCTATTTCGGGGTTTTTAAATCGCCAGTGGGGTAAGATTTCCGACTTGTAAGGTTCGACTAATAAAACTCCCTGTTCGCCCCTACCAACGCGGTAGAGATCGGGGCGATCGCGCAGATTTAAATTAGCGTAGTCTAAAGAGTAATCAAATTTTGCCATGATCTAAAGACGCGATTGGTTCGCGCCTTGTTTAACATACGAATTTAGGTTACATCTTCGTCAAAGTTCTGTTTAACTTCCTTAGTTGCTTTTTTAGTAGCTTTAGTCGCATCTTCTACTGCATTTTGAGCGGTATTCCCTGCCTCATTTAATACTTTCTTGGTTTCGCCAGGAACTTTTTCTAGATTGCGTTTTAGCTTGTCAGATTTCTCGTCAAAGTACTCTGTAGCTTGATCTTTGTTTTTTTCTAGTTTACGAGAAAATGCTTTGGTGGCTTTTTCGTTAACATCTTCGTTGAGTACGGAACGTTCTAACACGTTCTCGGTAAATTCCCCAAGATCGTCGGCTTGACGACGTTTTGCTGTATCAACCAAGGTTTTTGCCTTCGCTGCGGTTTCTGAATCGTATCGGCGATCGTCATTGTAACCATTCATGCCACCTTTTAAAGACTGATTGGCATCGTAGTCATCATAGGTATCAGACATTGCTCGTTTGGCAGTTTCGGTATATTCTTTGCCTCCATCCTGAGCAACGTTGCCCTGATTACAGGCTGTGGCTACCGTTAGCAGCAAACCAGCCAAAAATACCGTTAATATTTGCCTTAATTGTAGGGATTTTAGAATTTTAATTAGTTTTTTCATCTGCAAACTCCTGATTATTAGTCTTCTAAAACCATAAGAGAAATAGGCAGTTCTTCCTTCTATCTAAAGTTGAATCATTATATATGTTAATAGTTGTAAATATTGTTTAATACACTTCCGTATCTTCACTTCTTAGCAATTGACCTGGAGCAAACGATCACAACCTAGGATCGAGCGGTTCGCTTTCCAATGCCAAAACGCCAAATACACACTCGTGAACTTGTCTGAAGGGGGCGCGATCGCCAAATCTCGCTAAAGACTCCACACCAAGCGCAAACTCTCTGAGGGCAAGCGATCGCTTTTTGGATAGACCTCTGTGTTTGAGCTGTGCCAAATTCTCAGGCAATGAGTATTCTAATCCATAAATAATCCGAAGATATTCTACACCACGGCATTTGACCGCAGGCTGTACCAGCTTTCCTCTGTTGTAGTTAATGAAGTCTATTGGCTTAACTACTATACCTTCTCCTCCCGTCTGGGTTAGGTTTAACCACCAGGCGATCGCGCTTTCCTGTTCAACCTCGCTCTCAAGATTAATAATTTGATAGTTAGTCGGCAGCAATATATCATCGCCTTTACAAAAACTAGCAATTTGCGACATATGCCAACTATGGGGTTTGTCGGTATGAACCTGCCCTTCCGTGGCTAAAATATGAAATGGTGCGAGCTTGAGATCGTCAATACTATCTACAGACCAACAATATTGACGGTATGCGGTTATGTATCGATCTACTAGCTGCGATCGCCTTCGATATCGAGATAATAAAGCACTGACATCAATTCCGCGATCGCCTGCCTGTTGTAAACAGTCCATTGCTGCACCCAAACCCTGTTTCGCAGCAACTCCTACGGGTGCATATTGCTGCTTGAGTAATTTGCCGATAATAATCAAAAGCCTCAGCAGGATGTTCTAAAAACTCAGGTAGCTGGGATGTTGCTACAGGAGACATTGTAGGAGGCAAATAAATCAGCCATTTTGGATTTATGGCAAAGCGACTCATGATTTCCAGTGCAGCAATACTTTGGTCTTCGCGGATAGTAATCTGACGGTGTATCTTGGTCGAGATAAATCGTTTACCCGTTACATCTGCAATATCTAAAACATCATCTCGCTGTTGAATGCTTGTAGTCTTTGTTTCTGCATTAAGAGGCTTGACTGGTTTGCAATATACCTTGGCTGCATCTACGCTAACCAATTCTCGTTCGGGATAACGTAGGGCGGTAAGTTTTCCACCAAAAACACAGCCCGTATCAATATCAATCGTGTTATTTAACCATTCCGCCTCTAACACGGGAACATGACCGTATACTACCATTGCCTTACCGCGATAATCATCAGCCCACTGATACCGTACGGGCAAACCAAAGCGATCGATTTCTCCCGTAGTTTCTCCATATAGAGCAAAGCTGCGAACATAACCCGAACCTCTTCCCTGCAACTCTTCTCTTAATCCTGCATGAGCGACTACTAGCTTGCCATCATCGAGAACGTAGTGACTGATTAAAGATTTAAGAAAAGTATTAATTTCATTAGTAGCAATTTCTCGTTGTTCTGGTTCAATTGCCTCAATTTATGCCATAGTTTGTTCCAAACCATGATTGAGCTTAACGTTTTTGCCGTTGAGCTTCCGCATCAGCTTATTCTCATGATTACCCAAAATACAAATAGCAGAATCAGCAGCCAGCATATTATGTACTAGCTTAAGAGTATCTAGGATGCGCGTACCGCGATCTACTAAATCACCCAGAAATAATGCTTTACGCCCTTCAGGATGAGTATAGGTGGGAAAATACCAAAAAGAGTTTGAATTGCTATTATTTTCTATAGCTACATAACCAAGTTGCTGTAATAGCTGTTCCAATTCATCACAACAGCCGTGAACATCACCAATAATATCAAAAGGACCGCGATCGCCTTTGCGGTTAGTCCACATTGGTTGTTTGATAACTTCTACCGCTTCTATTTCTGCTACGGAAGAGAGTTGGTAAATAAAACGAAAACCTTCTCGTTTTAAATTGCGGAGCGATCGCTTTAAACTACGGGTATGATTTCTCACCACATGACTTCCGAAGGCGCGATCTGGGCGTTGTTTATTTCGCTCATGACATACCGACTCTGGTAAATCGAAGACAATTGCCACCGCAAAGCAATGATACTGTTTGGCTAGCTTGAGTAAAGGCTTTCGGCTTTCAGGCTGTACGTTGGTTGCATCAATTACCGTCAGCTTTCCTGCTGCCAAACGCTTTGCCAAAATATAATGCAGCACTTCAAAAGCATCTTTAGTCGCACTTTGATCGGTTTCATCATCGGACACTACGCCCCGAAAATAATCTGAAGATAGAATTTCCGTAGCTTTAAAATGCTTATGGGCAAAGGTAGATTTCCCCGCCCCCGATGCGCCAATTAAAACAATCAAAGATAGTTCGGGAAAGGTTATTTTCATCTCATTGCTTAACTATATGATTAGTAAATATTGCCATTTGAGTAGGCGTACCGACTTCAAGATCTTGATCGCCAATACCTTGAAATGTCACTTGATAATTAAATCTATCTGCTACTTTATTTCCCCAGTCTTGAAACTCTTGTCTCGTCCATTCAAAGCGATGATCTTGGTGACGCAGTTTGCCAGCAGGTAAAGATTCAAAGCGCACGTTATATTCAATATTCGGAGTAGTTACCAGTAGTAATCTAGGTTGAGCAAATTCAAAGACGACTTTTTCTAAAGCAGTCAGGCGATCGCGATCTAGGTGTTCGATGACTTCAATTAAGGTAGCTGCATCATAATCATTAAAGCGTCGATCGCGATAAATTAACGAGCCTTGGATCAGCTGAATTTTGTCTTGTTGATGAAATGGCAATTCATCTAGTCGCAGTCTTTTTTTGGCTATTTCTAAAGCGCGGTAGGAAACATCAACCCCCGTAATCTGCTCGATAGATTTGTGTTTGAGCAAATAACTTAATAATTTACCTTCACCACAGCCTAAGTCGATTACTCGCTTTACCTGATGCTGTTGCAAAGTTTTTACAACCATTTCCATGCGTTGCTGGTTGAGGCTAATCGGCTTTTCAATCGCTTCCTCTTCTTCAGCCTGAATTTCATGGGCTTCGTTAAGATCTAAACTATCTTCGGTTAACTGAGTTAAAGCTATTCTGGTTAGTTTCCGTTGTCGTTTTAAATACCTTTGAGCGATCGCTTCTTTCATCGGATGAATATTAAGCCAACCTTCACCATGACGTAGGAGTTTATTAACTTCTTCATCCCCAACCCAGTAATGTTTATCATCGTCTAAAACTGGAATGAGAACATAGAGATGACTAAGTAAGTCACACAAACGGACTGTATTGTGCAAAGTAGCAGCAAGATAAACGCTATCTTGCCATTCAGGAAAAGTCGGATCTAAAGGTAGTCTTTCCCCTTCTACCCAATAACCCAAAGGTTCAAATAGCTGTCGTAGAAACGATTGACCACCGCGACAGGGTAATACGGGAATTTTTACCGTCAGAGGAATAGCTCGTTCTACCAGCTTGGGGCGATTGTCGCAGCGTCCAGACAAAGCAGTGCGAAATACTCTAGAGATAGCTACGCTCATCAATGATGATGCTACATACGGGCGATCGTTGACGTAGTGTGCCAGAGTGCCTTCACCTCTGTCAGCCCTAGACTTACCTCGAACTAATTCGACAGGATTAATATCTAACAGTAAAGCTACCGTACACCGTTGTTCGCTTTTCTCTGGATAGAAAACATGAGCCGTACCAAAGCTTAAGGGGAATGACTGACATTTATCGGGATGCTTGTGCAGTAGATAACCCAAATCGGTAGCAGGTTGATGATTAGTAGTTATGGTTAACAGCATCTACGATTCGCTAGTACTTTATTACTGCTAGGATAGCATCAGAAATTATCGTCACTTCACTTGTTTGTATTGTTTAATACTTCAGTATCAAAACAGACCATAAAAAATTAATTCGTGTTAGCAATAGTTGCAATATTTAACAGAGGATATAGAACTGTAAAGTAACTAGGTTTTAACTTATACAAGGGTTTTCAATCACATTTTTATTGGGTTTAATGCAGATATGAATCTTTTAACTGTGATGGTTATCTATAGCCAAAAAAGATTTTGCTTTAAACAATATTTTGGGGATAAAGCAATGAATGAGCCGAAGAGAGATGTCTTAGTAGCAGAGCTAGAAAGAGAGCGTTCCATACGCTGTACTGCTAGGTTATTATACGCCAAGCGATCGCGCATCAAGGATGAATTAGATCGTTTAATTAGTCATCTTTCTCTTTTAGTTGCCATACCCCACAAAACCGCAGAAAATCCTCAACCAGAATCACAAATTTTGATCGAAGCTGCCAAACGAATCGACGACCCTGCTTTTACCGATCTGTTGCTTCAAATTATTCAAGAAAGAAAAGGTTAAGAACCGAACCAGAAACCAGACTGAGGAAACAAAAGAAGCTTTTATAGCAGTAGCTGGGATTTTTTTTGCTCGTATAGGGGGGAAAACTGACATTTTCTCTGCAATTTTTGGCAATATTTATTAGGCTAAACAGTAAATATTTAGTTTACACCCCAGCCAAAAAACGCCATTATGGTCGAGCAGCTCAAACCTCAATATTCTTTAACTTGGATTACACAGATTGCCGAAATTCCTCAACCAGACTGGGATGAATTGGCAAAGCCCCTCAATACACCTTTTCTAGAATGGGAATGGCTCAACAACATTGAAACTTCTGGTAGTGCAACTGCTCGAACTGGCTGGCAACCATGCCATTTAACCGTATGGCGCAACGGTCAATTAATCGGTGCAGCACCGCTATACATCAAGGGGCATAGCTACGGAGAATTTGTTTTCGACCATCAGTGGGCAGATCTCTCCCATCGTTTGGGTATTGAATACTATCCTAAATTACTAGGCATGACTCCTTTTACTCCAGCGGTAGGATATCGTTTTTTGATTGCTCCTGGAGAAGATGAACAGATAATTACGGAAATTATGGTCGCAGCCATCGATAATTTTTGCGATCGCAATCGGCTTTCAGGCTGCAATTTTTTGTTTGTCGATCCTGACTGGCAAGAAATTATGGAAAGAAACGGTTTTAATAGCTGGCTGCATCACGGTTATATTTGGTCAAATCGTGACTTTAATAGCTTTGATGATTATCTCAAAATGTTTAATAGTAACCAGCGTAAAAACATCAAGCGCGAAAGAAAAGCCGTAGCCAAAGCTGGATTGTATACCAAAACCTATGTCGGTTCAGAGATTCCCCGTCATCTATATTCTGATATTTATCGGTTTTATAGCAGTACCTGCAATAAGTTTTATTGGGGCAGTAAATATTTAACTCGCCAGTTTTTTGAACAGCTTTATCCTAACTACAGCGATCGCGTTTTACTAGTCGTAGCATATACCGAACATAACGACTCAAAACCCGTAGGGATGTCTTTTTGTCTCCATAAAGGCAATAACTTATACGGTCGCTATTGGGGTTGTAATGAGGAATACGACTGTCTCCATTTTGAGACTTGCTACTATAAACCGATTGAATGGGCGATCGCCAACGGAATCCAGATGTATGATCCTGGTGCAGGAGGCAGACATAAGAAAAGAAGAGGGTTTCCCGCAGCAGCCAACTGTAGTCTACACCGTTTCTATAATCCTCGTATGGCTAAAATTTTCAAAAATTATATTGGTGAAGTAAATCGCATGGGACAAGAGGAGATTACGGCGATCAACAATGATTTGCCTTTTAATAAGCGAGAAATTAATTTTGATTTGGATTGATTTTCGGCAATCGCTCGTCTCTAGTTAAATATTGTCTAGTTGAATTAAGTTTTCAGTCATGCTCGAATTAATAACTTTGAAGTCTGAAGGAGATCGCGTTTTGACGTTGACCGATACATCTTGGGAGGATTACGAACAATTAGCCGATTCCAATCCAAACTACCTTGTTTCATATATAGACCAGATTATTACTATTGTGGCTCCAGGCAGAAATCACGAACGAATTGCAACGGTTATATCCACCCTGATTAATGCCTATTGTCGTAAGTATCAGATACCTTATTACACGATGGGAAGCAAAGATATTAAACGGGAATATGTAGCTGGCAAGCAGCCCGACGCTTCCTACTGTTTCGGCAGGGAAAAAGAAACTCAAGATCTTGCAATTGAGGTCAACTACACTAGCGGTAGCATCAACGATCTGGAAAAATATCGGATTCTCAAAGTACCAGAAGTCTGGATCTGGCAAAAAGACTCCCTGAAGTTTTATCGATTAATAACATCTAATGCTCCTGACGAGAGCGATCGCTATCAAGAACAAAATTATAGCCTCGCGCTACCAAAATTGAGCAGCAGTTTCCTAAAGCCTTTTGTCAGTAGAAGCCTTAAAGAAAACAACCTAACAATTGAAACCGATTTTTTCTCTGCTCTCGATTAAGTGTTCGAGCAAAACAGTTCAACCAATATTGCTCAAAAGAATAATAATTAGAGTCGGATCTCTCTTCTGTCAGTCTATGAGAGGTAGAATCAAGAAGAAAGTCATTTTCAGTCTAACCTCATCGAGAATTGCTAACTTCCACAGCAGTTTATCGATTTTACAGATGATATACACTAACAATAGAGTGTAGCGCGATCGGAAGAAAGAACAATGGCAAGTTTTGAAAATATTGCAAAGAAAGCTTTTTATATGGGTGTCGGTTTTGCTTCCTATGCTCAAGAAAAAGCCAACGATACTCTCAAGGATTTGAAATCCCAGGCGCAAAAGCTGGCGGATGAAATGGCAGAAAGAGGCGAAATGAGTACGGAGGAAGCTCGCAAGTTTGTTGACGAACTAATGGAACAAGCTCAACAAGGAACGGTTCCTACTGATGCCCAATCAGATCGGAGAGAACCCCGTCGAATTGAGATTGTTGATGAAGATGAACCTTCAGCATCAGACTCAGAGGACAAAGCCAAGTCACAATCTGCTCAAACCAATACTGGTAAAGAAAATTTGCGTCAACAAGTACAGTCTTTACAAGAAGAATTACGTCGCCTAAAAAAAGAAATGTAAGATAATAAGCTATTGTGACCAATAGTATCTATTACTAGGGTTGATTTATGAATGATTGGCAACAAGAATGGTGGAAGCAATTAGAAAAAACCGCAGCCGATATGGAAGACTTTTTCCTTGACGTAGGAGAGGCTACAGAAGCTTTTGTAGACGAAGTGAACACAAGTGTAGGTTTTTTTCTAGAACAGTTTCAGTCAGGGATTGTCGAAGAGTTCGATAGTTTAGTTCACGATTTTGTGGATGTATTAATTGCCACCAGTGATGACATAGATGCTGCTCTATCAGAAGAATGGGAATTTACTGATGATGACTTTACTAGCGTCAGCTATCATCCACCCTCGGCACAAAATCATCCTGCCTGTATTAACTGTGCTAATTATCATGGACAGGCTTACAATGGCAGTTTGTTAGTCTGTGGAATGCACCCTCATGGCTATGATGGCGATACTTGTCCTGATTGGGAAAAAGAGCGATAGTTGTTTCAAAACCGATGATTGATAGTAAGTTTCGATTGTCGGTAGTTTAATATATCAAACTAAAGTACAAATATACTGCTAGCTTGCTAATCTAATCTTCTTTCCCCAAAATTATAAAAGAGGGATAATTTAAATGTAATCTTATTGCGTAAGTGTGGGAGTTATGTAAAGCAGTAAAACAGTTTTTACTGTTACCAAAAACCACTGCATATTAAATATTATTAACGCCCTGACTTTAATAAACCAGAGCGAACGTTTTTACAAAATTCGATATTCAATTAGTGAATAAATATTGGATTTTTTATCTGCCGAATCGCGAACGATGATGATTAATAGTACCGCTAAAGGGCTGTACACCTATCATGGGATATTGTTCGTCGTTGGGACGAAAGATTTCCATAAATCCTTCAGTTACGTATTGAACAATGTTTCTAATAGTATCAGTTGACAACATGGTCTTAGCTCCTATGTAATTTTGATCGCAAAGATCTATCAATGCAATCTCCTTACTAGTAAATTTTGGCATCAAAATACCAACTTATCAAAAAATCTGTAAAGAATATTTGCTTTTGTTTACACTACAAGATTTTTGTTAGTAATTCTTTTAATCTTGAGCTATTTTTAATAATTTTAAATGATTAATTACTAGCTCAATAACTCATCAATTATTATTTGGCAAACTGCTCAAAATAATTTATAGCTTGATGAAACAACAACGAAGAAAGCTAAATTAGCTAACGTCATCGCTGCTACAGATAAATTAAATTGAGCAAACTTATTAGGTATTTATTCTACGGTATGACCTATGGCAGTAATAACCTGTTTAATAGAAGCTTCTGAAGCCTCTGTGTCTACGGTGACTTGTTTGGTATCTAAATTAATGTCTACTTTAGCGTTTGGCTCATGCGCTGTAATAGCCTCCTTAACTGCTGTTACACAACCGTCACAAACCATACTTGGTACTTGAAGTTTTATTGTCATGAAAATAATTTTGAATTCTGAATTTTATCCTCATTTTATAACTATATGGATTTAACAACCTCTAAACCTAGGTATTGGATTAACCGATCGATATTAAAATGCTGTTTCATTAAATGTTCAATCTGACGCACCTTAATCGCCTCGCGGATTGGAACTTTGCCAAAAGCACCATCAATAACTTCTACTGTAGTTAAGGTATCTGTATCTACTGATAAAATAGGAATATCGAGACTTTCAGCACGCTCAATTATTAATTCTTTAGGAGGAATACGACCAGTAAGAATTAGACAGTGTGTAGAAGTTTCTAAAGCAGCCATCTGTAATTCAGCGCGATCGCCACCAGTAACCACTGCCATGTTCTCCCTTTGGCGAAAATACTCCAAAGCCGAGTTGACGTTCATTGCCCCAATACTAAGACTTTCTACCATCCAGTTTAGGTGTTCTGAACAGCACAGAACTTGTGCATTTAATCGTGTAGCAATTTCTTTGACGCTAACGCTATTGAGTATACGATCTTTGGGAATCATGCCCAAAACAGGGATGTCTCGATCTTCCAAATAAGGTTTGATTGTCTCGGCAGCAGTGTTCAATTCTGTTGGCGGAATATCATTTAGAACAACTCCCAACAAGCGATCGCCCAAAAACTTTTTGGCTGTTCTCAAGCTACCTACTAAGAGTAAAGGGTGATAGCGGGCTACAAGTAAAATTGAAGCGTCTACTGATTCAGCGATTTCTGGTACCGACATATTGAAAATACTGCCTTCCCAAAGATTCCCGGGACCTTTTAGTAGAATTAAGTCTCCTTCAATTTGACTGACATATTCTTGCAAAGCTTGAATATAATTTTTTCGATCTTCTCCCTGTAAACGTTGATTGATCGTATGGCGATCTAAAGTTAGAAAAGGAGACTTGGCTTGCTCAGGTGATAGTCCCAAGGTAGTTGTGAAGAAATTATTATCACTCTGTTGTACATCTTTAAAATCTTCTCGCAAATCGGTTGCTAGGGGTTGTCCATAACCGACCGATATTCCTCTTTCTCGACACAAATGGTTTAAACCCAAAATAGTTGCCGATTTACCGCAATAAGCTTCCGTTGAAGCTACTAAAAGATGTTTAGCAGATGTGACCACGCCCACACTCCTTACTGATGTTGTTTACTTTGTCTTATTCAAAGCGCAGCAGCTTCCGATAAAATACTCTGGGAAAATCTGTTGTCTTTGAACGTTTAAAATTTATGATGACATCAATTAGGTAATCAATAAACTCTGAGTTAGACAAAGTTACTTCATAACTTAATTCAGCTTGTCCATCAAATTGTAAACGACAACGAGTTAACTCCGAAGGTAATTTGGATACATACCAACTGGCTACAAAAGGAATGCTCTCTCCTCCTTCTATCTGCCGTTCTCCTTCTAGAGAGCCTTGACGATATAAAGCGATCGCATGAGGTAACCAACTGTGTTTATTTTTAGCATAATAAGGTACATAAATAATTACATCTGCCTTACCCGCGGGTTTTATTTGTTCAATAGTAGACATAAAGCAAAACTAACAATTGTTATAATTCCAGCTTGAGAAACTTTCTACGTTATAACATCAGTTTTTTCAGACCACCTTCTTCTGTTCCTAATTTAACTAAGATCCAACAAAAATCCATCCCAAAAAAAAACGCCCCCCAAATTAATGGAGAGCATTTTTTTATCTATTACTTATCGCTACTTATCGCTTGATTGCTGAGTAACTCAACTCAACTTAACCGTTGATTGCAGGAGCAGTTAATGCTACAGGAGCAGCTTCAGTGCTTGCCAAATCTAGAGGGAAGTTGTGTGCATTACGTTCGTGC
>JADEXJ010000177.1 GCA_015207195.1 Pleurocapsales cyanobacterium LEGE 10410 | reverse complement strand
ACTGGTCGATGTTCTAGTAGCTTTAGCTTTGCTTTTACCGTTGCTACTAGCACCATTTTTACTAGCAGATCTGGCAGTTCTACGACTAGCTGTAGCCATAATTAAACTCCTTAATTCAAATAATTTTCGAACTCTCGCGCTGATAAGCGCATCAATATATAAGCGCGATCGCCTATTGGAATAAAAATTAGCTCGTTGAGAAAACAATCAATGGTAAAAATAATTTTTTCTTAACTTAAAAGCGAATTAAAAATTTTATCAATTTCGATAAAATATCTAGTTATTTTCGGGAATGGCAGCTACAAACGTACCTTGATAGATTAGAAAAATAATTATTAATATTGTTATTTTTACAATGCACATTAAACATTGGTTAAATTCAATTAAGCAAAACTCTGGAGTTACAGCCGTTAAGTTAAATCCAGTCGATAATGACACTTTGTTTCGCTACTTCAACGAATTTGCCAATAGCTTAGAAATCTCAGCTTATTATTGGAATTTAGGGTACGAATGTTTTCAAAAAATAAATGCAGACGAACCAAAAAATATAATTAAATTAACATCGGATTTAGAAATAGATAAAACAGCAGAGACAAATTACATACTCAAATTTCTTCTTCGCTCCAATCGCCTGACTGAAGGTATATATATCCTAGACGATTTATGTAATTTTGAAGAATTAAAGCCAGAGGTTGTTAGAGAAAGAGAGGCGTTGATAGCCAATTTGAATCGGAAGTATGCGATCGCAGGTAGCTCTGTTTACATCGTGTTGCTCGGAGAATATCTTCAATTTAGTAGCAGGCTAGCTACTTCTATTCCAACCTTCGATATTCCCTTACCCAACCGCGTTGAAGTAGAAACTTTGGCAAAAACTCTCTTTGGCAAACAAGGAGCGACAAAGAATATTAATTGGAACAAGTTGGTAACGGCTTTACAAGGATTGCCGAGTGGAGAAATAGAACTGATATTGCAAAAGCATTCTGATACCGATGCAGACGTTCTAGTAACCCGAATTTTAGAACACAAAATAAGTCGCTGGCGGGGAATAGGATTGGAGTTTTTTGCCGAACCCGATGTAAAGAATGCAGGAGGCAACAATCTTCTCCAAAAATATCTCCATGAGGTAGTAGTTAAACTAAATGAATCTGGGGCGAAACAATATAATCTCAGATCGCCAAAAGGAATGCTTCTGATGGGTCCTCCTGGGACGGGAAAAAGCCTTTGTGCCAAACTTGCTGCTAAAGCATTGGGCTATCCATTACTGGGATTATCTTGGGGTAATGTCTTGGGAGCGGATAATCCCGACCGGGCATTAGCTCAAATACTAGAGGTAGCTGACTGTTTGGATAACTGCGTAATCTTAGCCGATGATTTTGATAAGGGTTTTACTGGCTGGTCGGAAGGAGGAGCGAGCCGTCGATTATCCCAGCGATTGTTGACCTGGATGCAGGAACACACTAGTAATGCCTTAATGATTGCCACGGTCAACCGCATACAGTTACTGCCATCTGAGATTAAGCGCAGGTTTGATGATGGGGGAATTTGGTTTGTCGATTTGCCTCACAGGGGAGCAATTAGGGATATTTTTCTGATTCATCTGGCTAAATATTTTCCCTCTCAGTTTGCCGACGGACAAGACCCCTGGTCAGAGCGAGACTGGTATCGTTTGCTCAGGGGATATCAGGGTTCAACTCCAGTAGAAATAGCAAATGCCGTAACTCGATGCGCTGAGGAGTTTTACTGTAACATGAGCGATGAGGAGAGACAGGAAGCTGCGGTCATTCCTACAGTAACTGTTGAAAGATTGATAGCTCAGTTGTCTCAGTTCAAAAAAGCCTCAATTCGGGATGCAGAGGATTTACAAGCAATTCGCAATAAAGCTTACTATGCTCGTCCTGCTGCTTCGGAAGATGAGAGCGAGTATGCAGTAGTCAAGCAAGAGCTGTTTGAGTATCAAGGGCATCATTTAGAAGCTGGATAACCGCGATCGCACATGATAGGGTAAGTCAGCGCAAGTTTAGTAATTCCAATGATTGAGAGAGATGAATTGATTTTGGAGAGGGATTTAAGCAGCTTCTAAATTAGCGATCGCCTTAACGATATTTTGACGACTCTTTTTTTTGAGGGGGTTAGCTTCTTTTTATTTCATGCAGTTACGATCGCTTTTCTAAAATTACCAGGGCATCATATCGATAGGAGTACCCACTAAATTGGAAACGGGAGTATAAATATCGACATCAACCTCTGGCACTCTAATTGAGGTGATTAAGGAGTAACGAGCCTTATTATTATATTGTTCGAGATATTTCTTTTCTTTCCACCAGCCACCAATAGGAAATACGGCAATTGCATCTCTCTGTGCCAACTCAGCAGCAGTTCCCGACCAAATATCGCAGTGTAGCGAACCGCGATTCCTAATTTTTTGACCCAAAAACCAATTACCTTCTTCAGATCTATCTTCGTAAGACTGACTTTCTTGTTCGTCCCGAACAGCTTTGTTAATACGCCATTTAAAATCGTTTACTGTTTCTGAAGCCCTTTTAACTTTAAAACGCAAGCCATGAGAAGCATAACGATGACGTGCGCTATATCCTCGTTCGCCTGGATTTGGTTCAATAAAATAGGCAAGAGTAAGTTTTAGTTCTACGTATGTTGCACCTAGACTTTCTAGCTTTTCTTTGGGCCAAGGCAATACGTGTAGTTTCATGTCCTTGGTTTTGACTCTGTTATTTTCTAGATGATAGGGTTGAAGCTCATCTTCAGTAATTATAGTCAGGTCATTTTTAGCACTCAACAAAGCCCGTTCTAAACTGGGAACGCCATAACCATATCGTCTTAATAAAGCGTGCCTATCGGTTTTCGTAGATGCACCATTAAAATATTTCATCATTGCAGGAGTCCATTCAGCAGAATGAACAATTAAAGCACGAACTGTTTCTTGCCAATAGTTAGGTTTCTCCGTCATGATACGGGCTGCCATAAAGCTTCCAAGTACGGTGGCACAGCTAGTATCTCGCATCGCAGCAAATTGTTTGAGGTTAAGACGATGATCTGTTGTGAGCAAACACAAGTCATCGATAGGCTCTGCGGGATTATGACCGTCGAATGCTAGATTACCACCTTCAAAAACAACATCAGGACGAATTGGCCATTGATTATCCCAGGCAACAGAAGTACGGCTACGGGGTGATAAATCTCCACAAGGCGCGACTGATTGCCAACCAGAGTAATTTGGATCGATTATATTAATTTTTTCGGTATATGCCCCAATATTTAGAGAATTCCAAGATTGACCAGGATTTTCAATAGTTGATAAGTCATTAATATTGAGATAATCTAAAGCATAAATATCTCGATCGCGAATATTTCCCGCAGAGATAATGAACAATCTTTTTCCTGACTCGTCTCCAAAACACAATTGGTCAATAGCTGCCGACCAAGATGAAGGAGTGCCATCGTTAGGCGAAGGAATATCGCTAGTGACAGGCATACAAAAAACTCTTTGCCTTCGAGATGCTGAAATTTCTGGTAAGAAAACAGCCTGTTCTGTAATTGCTCCGTATAGTTCGGGGTCTGTATTTCCGTAAGGTGGAAGAAATTTTACCGATTCCAATCGGTGCTTTAGCTCAACCTTATTTTGATGAGATAGTGCTTCGACTAAATCAGCATATAAAGCTATACCAGCCATTTGAGTTCCATGACCTTGACTATCATGAGTTCCCCATGAAGGATCGCAGGTATGAAGATCGTCAGAACTAAGTCCTGGTTGTAGAAGAGAATGTAAATGATTGACTCCAGTGTCTAACAAAGTAATTGCAACAGCATCTTCTCCAGGAGGCAAAGTGCGATTTAACAAATCTTGACACCATTCTTCCTGCTCGATCGCTCCCATATCATTTAAAAATACAGATGGGTTATCTTTAGCAATCCGTAATTCGGCGATTGCATTCGTATTTTGGATAATTATGGCGAGTGTCTCAACAGTAGTCATTGCCAATACAACCTCTCTTTCTGGAAAAGAAAGAACATTGGTTGATTTTGTCGGAACATTTAGGTTTTCCGCCACAAAATCGAAATAATTGCGTCGTTCTTTTAGCAGCCAAACTTCCCACCATACTTCTTGTCTTGCTTCTGGAAAGGATGCCGAACGATCGGTAAATAAAGATTCTACCTTGCCGATTTGAACGGTTTCTAGCCTCGTTACTAGCGAAGCATTTTTTGGTTTTCCTTTCTTAGTATCTTTATCGCGATATTTTCTAATTTTCTTTAGATAAAACTCTGATGCCGATTCGGGAACAAACACAGTCGCATTTACAAAATCCTCCTGCCCAGAACTCTTAGTTACCGCTAATAGTTCTATCTTTTTTTGTGCATTTTGAAGATTTTCAAATGCTTTAGTAGAATCAGCCTTAACTTTAAACTCTAAAAGAAAGCCAGGTTCGCCTTGGGCAAGATTAGGATCTCTTCGAGCGATCTGTTCGCGAGCCTCTTGTAGTGCTGTACCAATTGCGAGTTCTAAAACTTGTGCGTGTTTGGCTCTATCTCTTTCTGGGTTTGGGGGAGTATTTACTGGTGTCCCTAAGCTCGTATAGTTTTCTGGTTTAACTTCTTCAGACCAATAAACATGAGGGAGGTTACGATCTCTGTCGGGCATATTTAATCTTCTGACAATCGTTAAGAGTTAATTTCTTGCCTCTCTAAGATAGCTAAACATAGCGTTTCCTCACAAATTTCTTTGTTTTTTGACAATACAGCACTTTTTGCAGCTTCATCTGCTGCTCTTATTACTTCTGCTGGACTTAATCCCTTTGCAGCATCAATAATTTTTGTCCAATCACCAAAGTTCTTCTCGAATCTAATTAGCCGAGTCTCAATCAGTTGGCTAATTAACTCTTCGTTGGGTAAAGTGTACTCGATAACATCATCAAACCTACGAAATAGAGCTTTGTCGAGCAAGTTGGGGTGGTTAGTAGCAGCGACAATAACACTCTCACTGCGATCATTGTCTAGTAAAAGTAAGAATGAATTGAGAACGCGACGAATTTCGCCTACGTCATTTGTATTATTTCTTTGTGTGCCTATGGCATCAAACTCATCGAAGAAGTAAACCCCTCTGGTAATTGTCATCGCTTCAAAAATGAGCTTTAGTCTACCTGCTGTCTCTCCCATGTATTTACCAATTAGGCTACTGTAGATAGCGGTAAACATAGGAAGATTTAACTCTCCAGCTAAGGCGGAGGCTGTCATGGTTTTTCCCGTTCCTGGTGCGCCTACCAGCAAAATTTTACGGCGAGGAGATAAATTGTAAGATTGAAGCCGACCCCTTTGATTCTGTTCCAATAAAACTCGTTTTATCTGTTCTTCTAGCTTTTCAGGAAGAATCATATCACTGAGCTTAGTATCAGGATATTCCACCGATAATAAGCTAGCTAATTCTCCCTTTGGTTGAACTATGGATACTATGTTTTGTTTGCGCTCGGTTGAAGAGCGATGCATCTTAGCTTTATCAACTAGTTCTTTAATTTCTAGTGCCAGCTTGTTATGTCCCAATCTTGCTTCATGCGCTGCCATCTGAAGAGCGACAGAGTGAAACTGCTGCTCCTCACCTGCTGCATAGCTTTTGAGCAATGCTATTATGTGGCGGGCAGTGGACATAGATTTAATTCCTTAAGAATATTTAGAATGCACTTCAAATAGTAGTAAATGGTTACTATATTATTTTACCTTTTTTGACGTATCTAAATTTTGAAGTTTTTCATCAAATTTGTCTGAGATGCGGACAAGCCCTTTCTGACAAAAAAAACCTTGAGATACCAAAAATTTTAGATAAGTACTATTAAATCAGAACTTGTTAACCACCGCTAGCTGAAAACTTTCTATCGGCGGTATGAATCACATCTTCATTCACGAGTACCTAATAGCAAGAGGTACAAAATAAAAGTGCGATCGCCATTAGATAGTTTGTTTTCAGTTTTAGCTCTTTTAACTAAAGGGCGAAAATTATCTCAATCGATTCTTGAATTGGCTTTAAATATTGCCTTTCCAGAATTCCTTGGCGATTTTGGATTCGGGAAATATCAACCGCTCTCATTTGCTTGAGGTTAATATGTCGTTCTTTATCTAACCCGTTATTCTTGCTAGGTTTGACATTGACGACAAAAGGCCAATTTTTGTGTCCTGGAAGAATAGGAGCAATAATAATTGTTTTCGAGGCTCGGTTAACGATATCGGCTTGGATAATAACGCACGGTCTTTTCTTCTGAGTTTCAGCACCTCTTGTGGGTTCAAGGTCAACCCATCTTATTTCCAATTGCCGATAAACAGGAGAACTCATCAATCCAATCCATCAGATAGTGTTACTTCCCAATCCATCAGCTGTTCTTGATAAGCATGGTCTGATGCTTCTTCTTGATTAGCTTTAAAAATCTGATTTGCCAAAACTCGCTGCTTTTCTTCCTTTAACAGCTTGTTAATGTAGGCACTACGATTGTCGCCCGCCGAGGCTTCTAAAAAGGCGTAAGCATCATCATCAAGAGTAATAGTCGCGCGATTAGTCATAATAGTAACTTTCTTTATCATATATTCAATCATACTAAATAGTATGAGCGAAAAAGAAAACTCACTCTGCTATTTAAATCCCCCAACTGTTTAAAATCTTGACCTCAACTTCTACAGGGATTGGAGTGAGAATGGGTTTTGCAGCTTTAACGGCACAATCTGACAAACACCGAGCCGCCTTATCTGCTAACTCTTGAGGTACTTCCAGAACTATTTCATCGTGTACGACTAAAATTAACTTAATTTTTGGGACTTTTGATAACAAGGTAGAATCCAATAGAGCGATCGCCCGTTTGATAATAGTGGCATTTGTTCCCTGGATAGGATGATTGAGTAGTTCATTAAGAGTTGGTTTGGTGCGTTTACTCCAAACTCTACGCCTACCGTCGAGACTGTGACTAACTCTAGTACCCGATCGCCACTCCCGTCGAATTCGCTGATGATAGGCTGCAACCCCTTTATACAGTAGAAAAAACTTCTGACGAAACTGACTGGCTTCCAGTTTAGATAAATAGATGTTGTGCTTTTTAGCAGTAGTCAGACAAAACTTTGCCACTCCCATGCCGTAAATCAAGCCAAAATTGACTATTTTCCCTAGTTTACGTTCTTCATCAGCGATATTTTCGATTGGTTTATCGAATAAAAACGAGGCAGTTAACCGATGTAAGTCTTCTCCATGCCGATAGGCTTCAATCATACGGCGATCGCCACTAGCTTTAGCCATCAGTCGGAGTTCGATCTGGCTGTAATCAGCTTTGATAATGACGTTGCCAGGAGCAGCAGTAAAACACTTTCTAGTTTGGGGATCGTGAGGAATATTGGTAAGATTGGGTTCTCGACAGCTAAATCTACCCGACCTTGCTCCAATTTGCCACCAATGACCCTGTATTCTGTTGGTCACGGGATGAACAAATTGAGGTAAACCAACACTAAAAGTATTAATTCTAGTTGTCAGGCTACGGTATTCTAGCAACCATCTAATGACAGGATAATCTTGGGCTAAAGGAATCAATTCTTTAACATTAGTCGATCTAATATCAATTCCTAATTGATTAAACGCTGTAACTACTTGTTTGGGGGAAGAAAGATTAATCTTGCTGCCTAATTTAGTTAGTAGAGTATTGTCAGAGCGATCGCTTATAATTAGATGTGCTTGTAATTTCTTTTCTAATTCGACTTGTTGTTGCAGCAAATTCTGTTTGAGTAACTGCCATTTGTCTAGATTCAGCTGAACACCATTGAGTTCCATTTGTGCCACTGCGTTGAGACAGTCAAATTCAGTTTCGGCTGTTTCTGTCAACTTGGCTATGTTGAGCTGATGATTTAGTTTGCGATGCAGGGGTAGTAAGACAGCAGCATCGTTGGCAGCATACTGTAACTGTTCTTGAGTAATGTTTTGACTAAAATCGCTCTTTTGGGCAGATTTATCAAGCTTTACTCTCAAGAGCTTACGAGCTACCATCTCCAAAGTACTGGTTTTCTTTAGTCCAGCAGTCAGCACTTTATATCCTAAATAAGTATCGAAGTAGGGTGGTGCGAGATTTATTCCCGCAGTAGCCAACATCATTAGATCGAACTTTAGATTGTGTCCGATTTTGAGGCAATTGCTGGCTAAAAGATGTTTTAAAGGAGTTAACTCGCTCTTTTTTATAGCTGTTAGATCGATAATAAACACGGGATGCTTGGCAATAGCAATTTGAATCAGACGGACTTTGCTTGTATAGGGATCTAAACCAGTGGTTTCTGTATCGATGCCGATTTTCTCTACTGTGTCAACCAAAGGATCGAGTAATTTTTTCAGTTGATTTGCATCTTCGATCAAATAATATTTAGTATCGATTATTTTTACTCGGACGGGTCGCTGATAACGATAATGTTTTATCAGCGTTTCTGTTTCTTGTTGGGTATAGAAGGCATCGGGGCGATCGCGTTTATTGTATTTTTTGTACTTGAGAATGATTTTTTTAGCTGCAATGGATTGATGTTTGTCGTTCATTCAAAGTTTAAAATTGTGACTTTTGGCGAAATTGATTAGTCAAAATTACTGATTTAGTTTGAGTAGAAGATTGGGTAGATAAAGTAATTTAATCTGGCTTGGTTTGCTTTTAATCTATAAACAGCAATTGAATAATTGATATGATATGAAAACTAAACCAAAGAAAAATTTTACCCGACCCCATAAAAAAGCAGCTATTTTTGCTAATTGGTATCGAGTCGGGGTAGTAGGCTTATTGGCTTTACCTTCTATATTTCAGCTAATAACAGGAATAATTAGACGCGATTGGTTTTAGTCGTCGAAGTCCTCATCGATAAAACTGTCGTCATCTAGCTCAAAGTCATCCTCATCGTCATCAATCTGTTCGATCTTACGAGCTGAAGAGCGGTCGCTTTTCTGTTCGACGGCAGGTGGTAATACTTCAATAGTCGATTCATCACTAGCAGCTAACAGTTTATCGCTCGATTCAAATCCCGTAATAGTGTCGTGGATTTGCCAAATTTCTTGTTTGCGTTCGGTTTTACCGAGAAACAAGCGAGGAAAATTACTAATAGTTGGTTCGACAATCTTATCGGTTTTACAACAGAAAGATTTATTGCTACCTTTGCCTTCTTTAACTGCTTTAAATTTGGTATAAAGTACACCTAGAGAGCGCCACTTGTCGCTTTTACTGCTAAAAGGCTGATTAGTATATTTAGCAAACACCTTTTCTAATTTACGGTAATGTTCTTCTTTGGCAGATTTAAACGACCACAAGGAAACATTTTTGAAAGTAACGACAATGGGGACTTCGTGCTGGGGCTGATTATCTTTGTCGAGAAACATTATGGCGTGTTTTGAACAAACATCCTGTGTTTTCTTGTTGAGTCGAGAACGATACTCTTCGTAAGGAGCGACAATCGTACCAGCTTTCTCACCCAGATTATCTTCATCGTTTTTCCAACGCACGTATTCAGGAGTAGTTGCCAATACGAGTAAGCGAACCTGGTCTAATAGTAGCCCCGTTACTGGTTCGGTGAGGTCGATGGTAGTTAGTTCTAGCTCCTGTTGATACCAGTTGGCTCGTTCTAATTGTTCCTCTGGAATCAAAATACCCGCAGGGCGATCGTTGATGACAATGCCATAGGGCAAAGAGGGAGGACGAGCTTCATTGTGTTTGGGGTCTAATAGTTCCTCATCAATTTCAAATTCGCGCTCGCTCGCTGCTTTTTTTCTTGTTTTAGATTCAACCATTTTAATATTTTTCAAACAGTAAAAATTTGCCTGGAATTGGAGGCGATAGCCAGGTTTGAGTTGTCGGTTGGAAGTGGAAATTAGATACTGGGGTTTGGAAAAAGGTTAAGGGGTAAAGGGAAAAGGTCGAGAATATATCTTCTCAATACAATAAAAATGAAAAATATAGAACGGGAAACCACAGTCATAGCCACAGCCAAAACATCAACTACTAGAAGTAGTCTTGATGATGTTTTGACAGTGTTAAATAACCCAGATGCTCTGTCGATGATGGGTATTATGGTCTTTTTACTGCTGGTATCTTTATTTCTGGGTAAAAAACCTAATAGAATTACTAGTGGTCGGTTTGTTAACAACGGTGACAAGCTACAGGCAACCAAAAAGGCTTTAAAGCAGATAGCTGGAGTCAAGCAAGGACAACCTCAGCCCTGTACTCTCTGGAGTGGCACGCCCAAGTACTGGTTCAAAGGAAAACTCAGAAAAATTGGTGCGAGTTGGCAGACGATGTTGGGAGCTTCGCCTACAGTTTGGTTTCCCCACGCAGAACGAGGCATTCTGGTCATTGGCGCACCTGGTTCTGGTAAAACACTTTCAATTATCGATCGCGTCTTGGAAAGTGCCTATCAACAGGGATTGCCCGTAATGATTTACGATAAAAAGGGCGACCAGATGGAGCTACATACGGCATTAGCTACTCGCTACGGCTATAGCGTCCAGGTATTTGCTCCAGGGGAATCCTACAGTGGCGTAATCAATCCCCTCGACTTTATGGACAGTCCCCAGGATGCAACGATGGCGGGGGAAATCGGTCAGATAATTATTCAGAATACGCCAGGAGCTAAAAACAGCAAGGGAGATTCGTTTTTTCAGCAGAACGGGGCGATGCTAGCTAAAGGACTATTACAGTTAGCCAAATCAAGTGAATATCCCGATCTGGCGATGGTTTATGCTATTGCTCGTTTGCCTCAGTTTATCCAGCGTTTGGAATATGCCGTCTACCGCGAGGACGAACATCGCTTAGATCCCTGGGTTGCTGCCACCTTCGCCACCTTTCTATCGAGTAAGGATGCCGAGAAGACAGTGGCGGGAATTAAAGCTACTGCCGAAACTACCTACAGCGCGTTTATCCAAAAAGACTTACTCAGAGCCTTTATCGGCAAAAGCACCATTCCTCTCAAGCAAAAGCGAAAGCAGCTTACGGTATTTAAACTAGACGATAAACGCAGATCGATACTTGCACCTTTATTGGCTACCAACATCCATCTTTGCTTGGTAGAGAATTTAGCCCAAAAAAGGGATAGTCCCTATGTCTACTCCCTCGACGAATTCCCCTCAATCTACCTCGATCGCACAGTAAACTACGTCAACGAATACCGCAGCAATGGCGGAGTACCGATGATTGGCATCCAGAGTTTAAATCAACTCTACGAAGCTTATGGACTTCAAAAAGGTAAGGCGATCGCTTCGGCACTCTCAACTCACGTATTGTTCAACCCAGGGGATTTGGAAACAGCAGACATTTACTCCAAACGTTACGGAGAAACCGAGATCGTACTCAAGAACCGTTCTACAGGCAGATCTATGGGCAGACACGGCTCTCGCTCGGTAAATTGGAGCGAGCAAATCCACAAAAAGCCTTTAATAACTTCCGATGAGATTCTCCGCTTTCCCGAAGGAAAATGTGTAATTACCTCTCCAGCTTATGGTAATGCCAAAGAAGCCCTATTTCCCTATAAGTTGAAAGTACCCATTTCTCAGCAGGACAAGCAGAGAGCAAAACAGTCAGAAAAGCTATGGTTTGAATCGATTAAAGCTCAATTAATTGCTCGATCTCAAAAACTACGGTCAAGGCTTCAGCAATCGGATACTGAAGAATCAAACAGCGATAAAGACTGGATTACAGGCGAGCTAGATCGAAGAATTGAAGCAGCAGCAAGATTATTACCCCTACCCTGTGGGGGCGACAACAGAGTTGAAAGGTAAGCAGAGAGGGGAATTGAAAAAGCCAGTCTCCCAAAACATGAGAGACTGTTATCAATAAGTTTAATTGTTGAAAACGCAATGCTTCAACTTCCTGAA
>JADEXJ010000176.1 GCA_015207195.1 Pleurocapsales cyanobacterium LEGE 10410 | reverse complement strand
CTATTGCCGCCTCTATGTCCTGAGCAGCATCTGCAAACTGAATGTTTTCAATCCCATTTTCTACCGCCCGATTATACGTTTCATTATGCTTATCAGCGAAACTGCCTCCCGATCGTTGGTCAATAGCGACAGCGTTAAAACCCATGTTATTCAGTCGTGGAGCAATATCTGCGTATTCATATTTATTATATCCTCCCTGGTGAAAAAGCAGAATGACGGGTTTTTCCGGATTAACTTCATATAATTCTGCTGATATGATCAGTCCGTCTTTTGATGGAAACTCTACGTTCTCTTTTGAATAGGAGAATACAATTTTATCCGGTTTTGGTGCCTGAACACTTGACTGCATTTTTCTCTGTTGTTCAATTTGCTGTCTAATGATGTCGTCAACAAACTCAATCTGTACGATTTTGCCGTCTGCGTCAAATCGAATGTGCGATTCGCTGATACCCAATAGTTCAAAATTATACTTTACTTTCACTAACCCATTTTCGGTACTCACTATTTGAATGGTGTTGAGCTTCGGTAAGTTTGTAAGAATGTTCGTTAAAACAGGTACAGTATTCTGGATCGGAAGGGGGGCAAACTTCAGAGAATCGCTTAAAAAAGGCTTTATGACTGAAATTTCTTTTTGATGAAAACTTTCTTCAAAAGCTTCAATATGTTGACTGTAATCCTGTGCATGGCCGGTGACAGGTAGAGTAAAAAGCACGATTAAACCTGCTGCTATTGTTGAATTCTTGCCTTTTTTCGCTAACGAACCCCCGTAAACGAATAGGACACAGCCGGTGATAAATACAATTTGCAGCGTTGTGTGTATCCACGTATCGTTTTCAGGGAAGATGCTCAATGCCCCAAGAAGAATGAGCAGTGAACCTGTTTTCATTTGCCAGTTTTGTGTTTTAAAACGTTCCATATTCAATTAATTCTGAGTTGTGATTTCATTTTCTTGAGCTCTTTCTTCGCAAAAAGCCATGGCCATAGACCTGCATTAAAAAGCAAGGGTTCGTAGTACCATGGACATTCATCAGGAACTACCCAAAAAGAGATGAACATGAGCAATGCTCCCAAAACGATGATCAATCTGAGTACATCTGTTTTTTCCATACTTGCTGATTAAAATGTTCACTCTATTAGTTAACATTTGCCCGCAAGAATTACAGTTTTTCCCGATTTTATTGAAGAGACTCCAGATAACCGCAGAGACGGTCCAGGTATTTTCCGAATTTTAACTGCTGCATAAACCTTCCCAGTAGATAGGAAAGTAGAGCTGTTAGGATAAGCAAGATAATGAGGAAGGCTGTTCTCAGATTAATATCAAACGGATGGCCTTGAACTGCATAACCATAGTAAACCCATGTAACAATAATCGGTGTGATTAACGTATCGGAGTAGATGTTAAAAGCAATGGCTTTCTTCATTGCCTTGATAAAGTTTTGAAGATTCTCTTTCAAATTCAGTGCTGAAGACTCTACTGCCTCAATTTGTGCATAAGCCCGGAGATTGAAAACGACCATTGCTGCCAAGGTTATAGCCATGATTCCCAAAAATGCGGCCGATTCCATAGGTGAGAAGATAAAATCAAGCGGGTTAAAAGCAGGTTTTATCATTGACAGGAGTGCAAGAGCTGCGGCAAATAAGATAGATACCGAACCAATTACGAATTTTACCTGCAAACCTCTTTTTATTTTTGAGATTTCCGATTTTGACTTGCTGTGAAGAGAGGTCATCAAACTCTCTTCATTTACCATATCGTTGCTGATGACATCCTCTTGAAGCAGGTCCCATGTCGATTTTAACTCAATCAAATCCATATCAGTCTGCTTTAATTGTTTCTGCTAATTTTCTTCGAATTCGTGTCATTTTGACCCGCACATAGTTTTGAGTAATGCCGACGATATCGGCAATCTCTTCGTTGGTTACCTCATCCAAATGAAGAATCATAATGGCCCTTTCTATTTTATCGAGTTGTGCGATTGCCTTGTATAAAGCCGCTATTCGTTCATCATTAATTTCGGTATCGGGATTTATGGAAGGCTCTCGAAAATCAACACTTTCCAGGAACAGGTATTTTCGCTTCTTCTCTTTTCTAAAATCCTGAATGGCCACATTCAGAGCCACCCTATACATCCAGGACGAAAATTTAGAATCCCCTCTGAAAGATGGATAAGATTTCCATAACTGAAGTACAATTTCCTGGAACAGATCTTTTCTGTGAATCTCGTCATCACAGTACATTCTGCAAACCTTATGAATGATTCCCTGGGATTCATTTACAAGATTGATAAACTCTTCTTCTCTTTGTTCTTTTTGCGACAAAAGCGACTGCTTTTTTGTAGTTAGTTACAAATCAAGGAAAAGAATTACAGGTATTGTTAGATTTTTTGCAGCCAGTCAACCGGGTTTGACGTATCCGTTTTTACATGGAAATATGAGCAGTATCTTCTCGTTGCCTCGTCAGGATTACTATCTGCCAGGGTACTTGAGAACTGATAGCTGGAGAATCGATCTAATCCTGAAATATGTATACAATTGAGAAGTTTAGTTTTTCCAAACCGGTATCTCAATATAACTGTCATTAAACCACTGGATTTCCAACGGTTCACCCGCATCATTGATGGTTTCAAAAGCAGGGTTTTTAACGGATCCGTAGTTAATAATTTCAAAAGGATGTTTATTAACATTTAAAACTACAACGAGCCGGCTTCCGTCACTGATTTTTTTGCTGATGATATGTGACGCATTCAACGGAATGGCCTCTTTTTTTCCGGGTGTCATCAGATTCCTCTGACTGTTGTCTTCTGCATAGCTTGCCCTGCCCAGGTATCGGGAAAGAAGAAGTACCTTCCATCAGCCAACTGTTCATAAAACGATATGGAAATATCCATATCACGTTTATTGATGGCAGCGACCAGTTCGCCGGTAAAAGCTCCGTTGATTATAAAATCATCCTGAAAGGGTTCGCTTGCATAAACCGTCCCGTTGCTGGCATCCAGGCTGTCTACAATGAGTGATGGATGAAAATAGTTGTTCATATCCTCACGATCAGTAAAATCAACGGTTTGAGTCTGACATGACTCGCTTTCCGGACGTTTCTTCACCATCTGATCTCCTTCTAAATAAAACCGTAACGATTCATTATTCATGGCATCTATGGAAGGCTTGTGCATCCAGGAATTCGTATCCATCACCTGGAAGTTTACCCTGTCTTTAAGCAGATCAGGTTTTGGGGCATCTTTGAGTATCCAGTCCAGCCACTCGAATGCCAGATTTCGCATACTTACCTTAGCAACCGGATCAATAGCGTACCCTCTAAGCGTATCGGCTGCGGTTGCCTGTCCTCCCCAGTGATCATATGGGCCGATCACCAGGTAATGTTCCGCGCTCGGATTGTACCGGTTATGCAGTTCAAAATACCGCACAGTGGAAATTTGCGGCCCGTCAAAATACCCAGTAGTGGATAAAACCGGAATATCTATCTCCGCATAATCTTCAGGTGTCGGAGCCAGTCTTTTCCAATATTCGTCATACGATGGGTGACTAAGCCATTCCTGAAAGACGGGATTTGGAAAACCGGCGGCACTGTCGAGCCGGGCGTAGGCAAAGCCCTGTTCGTACCAGTCCCAAAAGAGCCCGCCATTTACCGGTTGTTGCTGATATACGTTAGTGTGTGCCCAATTCAACTCAAAACCCAATGGAACGTTGTTCTGCATGGGAAAATCGTAGCCGGGCATAATGGCCACTTGTGGTACAATCGTTTTCAGTGCCGGATGCCGATTTTTTGTTGCGGCCCATTGAGAGAACCCGGTATAGCTACCGCCAAACATCCCAACTTCTCCATTTGACCATTCCTGCTTGCTTAGCCAGTCAATGATGTCATAGATATCCGTTTGTTCATGTTCATAGGGCGTGTAATGATCCCTATTGGTTCGAATACCCCGTGCATAGGCAACGACACCAACGTACCCTCTGTCTGCAGCCATCTTTGCAAATATGGCATCCCCCTCACCCTGATGGTATGTTGTATAAAAAAGTACAACCGGGGCAGGTTCAATCAGATCCTGTTTTGTTGCAATGATTGCTGAAATGTCAACATCGCTTTGGGTCGGTATACGCACATCAAACTTGATGTTGTAGGAATCACTTTCACCATCTGATGTTTGAGCAATAATATTTGCAGTGAAAGTAAGAAACAGGATTAAAGCAGTAGTAAAATGCTTCATGGATTGTAATAATTTTATTTCTGACAGAAGCCTATAAATGCTACACCTTTCTCAGGTTTCAAATAATTTTTAATAGGTTTCTTAATCAGTGTTTTCTTTGTAATAACTCCATACGTCGTACATATCAATCACAATCGAAATGGATAATGTGCCCAGAAGCACTATTAAATAGGTAAAGTATAATCCGGAGGCAGCAGGAAGAGAAAGGGCAATGTAAAGTACCAGCGGAATCCAGAGAATGTGTCCAAGCCCTAGAATTTTAGTAAAGCCAAATTTCGAATAGAGCCCCATCATGAACATGGATGAAATCATAAAAACGATAACAATTGTTTTGGCCAGCGGTTCATCCCAAAAAGCAATTGCGTATAGGTTAATTGCCATCATGTAAAATACCCAAAGTACTTCGTAGATAGGGCGCTTGAGTAATTCTTTGAAAAAATGGAATGGATTGTGATTCATCAGATTTCCGGATTTGATTAAGTTATTTTTTTAATGTTATATGATGGGCTAATAAATTGTCTAACAATTGAATAACGAAATTTAAAATTTGACCCCGGGTCATTTTTTTAAATCGTTTTCTCTACAATTAAAGAGTGGCCGGAATTCTGAATCATAAAGCTTCAGTTTTTAAAGATTATGTCACATTTCTGTAACGTCGCAACCTTCTTGATACAGAAACCGTAACAAATTTAACAGGACTCTTTTTGTATACTTAAATGTATTCGGTGCTGAATTCTTTTATATGTTCAAAATTGGCAGTGAATACAGTGCCTGCCTCCATAAAACTACTGATTACACCCAATGATCATGAAATCCCAAATGGATTCTGAACAGTATTCACATTTCTACCAAACTCTTTTCAATTCTGTCGAAGAGATTATAGAAATGCCTGAGTTTGACAGGAAGCTATGTTTTAAATATTTCGAGCCTGTGATGATTCCAAAATCTACCATTATTGAAAGAGCCGGCAGCGTTCCGGGGCATCAATATTTCATTATTTCTGGCCACATGAGAAATTTTTACATCCACAGCAGCGGCGAAGAGGTAACAACAGATATGAACGAGGGGCCAAGATTTTTCACGTCCTACAACTCTTTTATGAACCGGACAGTCTCCAATGAAAATATTGAGTGTATAACAGACTGTGATCTTTTAAAAGTGACCCGTGACGATGTGGATATTCTCTACCAGAAAGGCTTGAGCATTAAAGACTACACGATGATGATCCTCCAAAAGTTTTTAGATGAAGAAAAGATACGGATGAAGGAGATGTCGACCCGCACAGCGGAGCAGCGGTATGATATGTTTTTGAAAACTTGTCCTTCTATTGCACAGAATGTACCCCTAAAATACATCGCTTCTTACCTGGGCATTCGGCCGGAAAGCCTGAGCAGAATTCGCAGGAATAAATTACTTAACAAATGTTAAGTGAATTGAATGTATGGAAAACGATATTCAATCTGACCGTTATTCAATTTAAAGACCTTCATGTCCCTATCGGATAAAATTTCACTCAGTAATGAACTGGCAATCTTCAAACGTAAACATCGAAGTAACGCTGAAAGGGCTCTGGCTTCATCAGCTGTTTTTTGGTTTACCATTGCTTTCATCGGGCAGCTCATCTTCGTTCTGTACATAATCGGACTTTATGGAGTTTCACTGATTGAGGGAGATTTTGAACGTTGGAATGCCATGATGCCAAACGGATATACGGAGGGTGATATCATGGGTAATATTAATATTGGCATTCACCTGTTTCTTGCAGCCGTTATCAGTTTGGGTGGACCGCTTCAAATTATTCCCAGCCTTAGAAAATGGTTTCCAACCTTCCACCGTTGGAACGGCCGTATTTACATCTTCACAGCCGTGGTCATTAGTTTGACTGGTTTTTACTTAACCTGGATACGCGGTTCCATAGGCGGGCTTATCGGTGATGTAGCCATTACCATAAACGGCGTGCTCATTATCTTGTTTGCAATGATAGCTATTCGATACGCAATGGATCGAAAATTGGCCATTCACAGAAAATGGGCTCTCCGATTGTTTATGGTGGTAAGCGGTGTATGGTTCTTCCGGGTAGGGTTTATGTTTTGGATGTTAATTCATCAGAAACCAGTGGGTTTTGATCCGGTTACATTTCAGGGCCCATTTCTCACCTTTTTGAATTTTGCCCAGTATCTGCTACCACTGCTCTTGCTGGAAATCTACTTTTGGGCGAAAGAGAAATCGGGAAATATGGGAAAGCTGGCCGTTGCTTCTCTCGTCAGTATTTTTGCCCTGATCACTGCAATAGGGATTTTCGGGGCAACCATGGGGATGTGGCTGCCAAATTTGATTCATTAAAAACTCCAACAATGAAAATATGGACATTTCACACCGTGAATTAAAAACCAAAGCCCGATATGCGGGAGGGCTCTATTTCCTCATCGCAGTTTTCGGTTTTTTCGGGATCATGTACGTCCCCTCGCATGTTGAAGTGATAGGGGATGTTCAGGCGACCTTCAATAATCTTCTCGAGCATGAATTTCTGTTCAGAGCCGGTATCTACTCACATCTGTTAAATACGGTTGTATTTACCATGATGGTTCTCATCTTCTACCAGATGTTCTCAAATACCAACAGGTACCTGGCAATGCTGATGGTAGCTTTTGTGGTTGTTCATATATCATTTGAGTTTGGATCGGAGGTTCTGAACTACACGGCGATAGGAATTGCCAAAGGACATTTCCTTGGTTCTCTGGAATTGCTTCAACGCCAGGAATGGGTTTACCTATTTTTGCGGATGGCAAACTATGGGACCGTTGGTCTTCCCATCGTTTTCTGGGGGTTATGGCTGATTCCGCTCGGAATACTTGTGTACAAGTCAGGTTTTATTCCCCACATCTTCGGCATCCTGCTGATTGCCGGAGGAGTTGCCTACATGATCGACAGCCTCTATTTCATTTTGTTTCCCGGCTCGGGCGGTATCGTTAAGATTTTATTGATGATTGTCTACTCGCTCGCTGAAATCTCCTTCATTTTTTGGTTACTGATAAAAGGTGTTGGCACGCCTGAACCAGGGCATCAAATCTAAAATTGACAGGGCTATACCATCCATAGTGCTACAGATTCGGATATTTATGTTTAAGAAATGTAAGCAACGGATTACATCATCAAACAATATTTAAATACATCCTGATTGACCAAAAATATGGGTCTGAATATGCGTTTACTTTGTACCGGTATTGTGACCTTATTGATGTGTTCTTACCTGACATGGGAATATTTCCACGGAGGGGTTACAACGCACTATATTTATATATTTGAAAATTTACCGGGTATCTCAAATTGGTGGGGTGTAGTGATTCTTCCTCTGCTAACCTGGTTTTTAGCGGGCCGAATTCAAAAACGGGTACCTTTACCTGATCATGAAACGACTGTAGTAAAACATATTCCCAAAAGTGTACTGCTTGGATTTCTTTGGGCTCTGTTACTAGGAATTTTGATTTCCATTTTTTTTACATACGGTAACACAAGAATTCCAATGGCAGTGATGCTCTCCATGATACTATTGGCATTATTTATACCTCTTTACCGTGCAGAATATTTCTTGGGCTTTGTTTTAGGAATGACGTATACCTTCGGGCCTGTATTACCCATAGGAATCGGTGGTGTATTGATAACCTTAATCGCAATAACCTACAGGGTTTTCAGGCCGGTATGGTATTTGTAGTGTCCCGGATTAGGGGCTGACTCATTTCGGTATTGTTACGCGTATAAAGCGATTATTTGAACTAAAATTTATCGGCATCGACATCAAGAACTTTTCAAATAATACAGATAACCAATAGAAACATGGTGATGGTGAAAAAAACAAATTTATATCATACAACCGGTTTGAATTGCTTAGTTGTCATTGTATCCACCATCATATTTAGCTTTGCAATCTCTCCTCATGTTCTGAGCCAGGATCATAGTCAAAAGCAGCAGATTGAGCAAAAATCAAATTTCGAACGACAGTGGCTGGCCGGAGATCATCATGTTCATTCACGCTACAGTGTGGGCTGGAATAACGAAACAGATCCGCCAACACCAATTTTAGGTGGTGATGCACGTTATCCCATTCCAATGAATGCCGTTATGGCGCGCTTATACGGATTAGACTGGATGGTGACCACAGATCACGGCGGACCCAATCATAGCAGGGTCCACTTGGAAAAAGCATATCCTGAGCTGCTCATATCAAGAGAAGCCGTTCCCGATCTTGTACAGTTTTACGGTATGGAGTTCGATACACCGGGTGCAGATCACTCTACCATCATCATTCCCTTCACAGATGATGAAGCTGATCATCTCTATGATATTGAATCCAATTTCAACAGCGCAGAACCCTATCCTGCTGATTCAACCCGGGACACGGAACTCCGCATGATTGAAGCTCTCGAAGTGATGAACCGGTTCCCTGAAAAACCGCTCGTCATTGTCAATCATCCGTCTCGAACGGCAACTGGACTTGGGATATATGGAAAAAATACACCAGAGCAGCTTCGAAACTGGAGTGATGCCTATCCGGACATAGCAGTTGGAATGGCGGGAGCGCCGGGACACCAGGCAGCTACACTTAATACAAATGGCAATTTTCCCAGGGGTGGTTATGGGTTTGGAAGATACCCAACCATGGGTGGGTTTGACCAGATGACTGCGCGGTTAGGTGGGTTTTGGGACTCCATGCTTGGAGAAGGGCGGAAGTGGTGGATTACCGCTAATTCTGATTGGCATTACCACTGGACAGAGGGGTTCATCGATTTCTGGCCGGGCGAATACTCAAAAACCTATGTTTATGCCCACAAAAACTATGATGATGTTTTTGATGGAATTCGAAACGGTCGAATGTTTGTGACACTGGGAGATTTGATTTCGGAGCTGTATGTGACAGTCAGCAGCTCTGTTTCTGAAGCTGAAATAGGTGGAACAGCTGAAGTTGAACGTGGTGGCAGTGTTGAGATAACCATTCGATTTTTGGATCCGGATGAAACGAATGCGGCAGGCCAAAATCCATCAGTAGGGCGTGTAGATCTTATTGTTGGGCACGTTACAGAGCCGGTACTGGATCGGTCTGCCGATACAAATCCCACTACTCGCGTTGAAGCCCGTTTTACGAAAGATGATTGGGAAACCGAAGGCAGGTATCATAAGATCTCTTACCAGTTGGAAGATGTGAAAGTCGGCAGCTATATTCGGGTCCGTGGAACCAATACAGAAGAAATGGAGCCTAAAGCTGACCCAATAGGCGAGGACCCCTGGTCGGATCTTTGGTTTTATTCGAACCCTGTATTTATTGATTTGGCAACCAATTGACTTTTATTTACGTGGATATGTACAGGTTCAATCTGCTGTGGAGAGTTTAAGAAAGTGAAACACAATGAACAAAACTTCAGTACGGAGCAATAATAACCACAATAGTATTGGTATTATGTCAATGTTTTGTGAAAGGCGAAAACTTACTAAGAGTAGAATAAAATAAATTTTAACATGGAAAATTATATCGACGGGTTTGTACTTCCGGTTCCACGAATTCACCTGAACGAATACGAGAGTGTGGCAAAAAAAGTGGCTGAAATTTTGAAAGAATATGGTGCACTTGCTTACTTCGAGTATGTCGGAGAAGATTTGAGATTGGAAGGCACACGTTCTTTCGTTGAAGTAGTGGATTTGAAAGAAGATGAAGTAATTATATTTGGATGGGTTTTGTTTCCTTCAAAAGAGACTCGTGATTTAGCAAACAAACAAGTCCCCAACGACCCAAGGATGGCAGAATTAATTGCCCCATTGACTGACTCTGAAAGATTGATCTTTGATGCTGAAAGGATGGTGTATGGAGGGTTCCAATCACTTATTCAGTCGATTACTAAAGAAGATGAAAAATAATCAGATTTATGAATCAATTAGATAATTTTTTCATCAAAAATCAGCATACGATTCGTTCTGTTCCACTATTATACAGGTTCACTCTTGGAACAAGAATTTTACTAGCAATAGGTTTTATACCTACAGGAATGGTGAAGTTACTTGGATATAGGTTTACATTACTTAGCACGGAAACAGAAGTTGGAGCATTTTTTGAAGTGTTATATCAATCAGGCTTGTACTGGCAATTTTTGGGTTTCAGTCAGGTTGTTGCCGGCCTTTTACTTTTAGTCCCTTATTTCTCAGCTTTAGGTGCGTTGGTCTTTACTGCAATAATTACAAATATTGTCGTAATAACCATTTCCATTGATTTTGCTTATACACCCATCGTTACAATTCCAATGCTATTAGCAACTCTGTGGTTAGTAATTTGGGACTACGACCGGTTTAGGTCTTTGTTTTTTAATAGCACCTCTCTTAATAGTTCGCATAATAACAATAATGCACCTTCTTATAAATCGATTCCAAACCCGACGCTTGCTAATTCGTTAGAACGTGTCATATATGGCATTGGGACTGTTTCTGGGTTGATTCTTTTCAGCGTGTTGCGTGGTCTGGAACTTCCAGCGGGTTCTGAGTATGTTCTTGTTGGAATTTGTCTTTTATGTTTTGTTTGCGCTGTATTTCTCGGAATTCGTTATAGAAAGGAATAATTATTGATGATATCATTAGATCTCATTGAAAAAAACTCCATAAAAAGGAAAAATATCGTTTCATATATAATACTCATCACAGTTTCTTTTTCCTCTGGTTTTGCTTTAAACAACTTCACTACAACTCAAACTGATAAACAAAATGAAATGAAACGAGTTACAGGAATTGGTGGGATATTTTTCAAGAGTGAAAATCCCGAAGCAATAAAAGAATGGTACAAGAAGAATCTCGGTCTACAGACTGATCAATGGGGTACAAATTTTGAATGGAGACAAGCTGAGGACAGTACAAAAAAGGGATTTACTCAATGGAGTCCATTTAGTGATTCCACTTCATATTTTGAACCATCTGAAAAAGATTTTATGATCAATTATAGAGTTCAGGATCTTGAGTGGTTAGTAGGTCAACTTAAAAAGGATGGGGTGAAAGTATTGGACGAGATTGAGATATACGAGTACGGTAAATTTGTTCACATTTTAGATCCAGAGGGCAATAAGATAGAACTGTGGGAGCCGTATGATAAAGAGTATGATAATTTGGTTGAAGGTCGAACAAAATAAATTTTTGAAAAAACAAGTTAGTGAAGGAGGTATTATTATTCCAAATCAGTTCTCTTCTACAATTTATTTTTTTATTCAAAATTTGAAGGCACACGATATTTTATTGAAATGGTAGACTTGAAAGAAGGTAAAGTTATAATACTTGCATGGTTAGTTTTCCTCTAAAGAGATTCTTTTCAGGGCTAACAAACAAGTTCCTACTGATTCAAGAATGGCGGAATTGGTTGCCCCATTAACCGACCCAGGAAGATTGATCTTTGATGCCGAAAGAATGGTTTATGGTGGATTTAAACCACTGGTTCAGGCGAATTAAATAGATTGTAAATCATAATCTATAAACAGATAAAAGCCGGCAAACAACAGTGGTTGTAATGCATTGCGTCTCTTTGCTTCCAGCTGAAAATCCTTGCGAATTTTTAGTTTGGTGCCTCCATGCAAACTTTAGTACTGTCCATTCTTCTACTCGTATATGAATTTGCTGTGTGAAATACTGAAGAACCGGAGCCTGAATCAGATTTCAAAGCCGGAGACCACTGGACGAACCTCTG
>JADEXJ010000175.1 GCA_015207195.1 Pleurocapsales cyanobacterium LEGE 10410 | reverse complement strand
CGAGCAACAACTAATATTATTACCATTCAACCGTTACCATCTCCTCAAATATCTCAACTACGGGCAACGGTAGCAGACAACAATACCATCTATCTCGACTTTGCCTTAAACAATACCGAGCAGATTACGGCGATCGAGCTTACAGGCTTTACGCCAGAAGGTGTGGTTAACTATCCCACTCAACAATACAGTCTAGTTCGGGGAGAAATTGCCGAGCTAAAATCATACTGTCAGCAACAAGGGCGAACTTTAGTTTGTAAACGAGTACCTCTATCTATTTCCGCTTTCGGTCAATATGTCTTTGAGCTAGCAGCTATTGGAGACAGAGAAGGAACGACAACTACTGTCGCCCGTCAACAATCTTCTCCCGTGGCGATCGCTACTCCCCCAACACCCCAACTTGCCAACCTGACATCCGCACGACCTACATACCAGGCGGGAATAGACGTGCCAGTTTTATTATTAAATTGGGATATTATTCACCCCGAACGGTTAGCTGCCATTAAATTAATCGGTCGTTCCTCAGAAGGTGTAGTTAATGCTCCCTCGGTTACTTATGATTTTAGTCAGGGTATTCCCTCACGACTCCAGGAATATTGTTACGTTACAGAGATAATTAGCTGTCGTAACGTACCCACCCAGGCGCGGGAAACGGGAGACTATATCTTTGAATTAACGTCATTTACTTCAGATAATCCCAATCTTGCTAACTCGTCAATTACCAGCGATTTAATTAGAGTCGAATCTATACCCTTACCTCCGCCACCCCCCAGTCCCTTAGAAATTCTCTCCTTTGTGATTAACGGCAGAGAAGCACCACCAAAATATATAGTTCAAATCGATCCACAAGAACCCAGTCCTGCCCTCTCCCTCTCCTGGAATATCTTAAGCGACCCAGCAGCTACGGTCGAACTACTACCCGCCCCAGGAAAAGTAGAATTACAAGATTCCCTCGTCTATCCTTTGAGCAAGCGTCCGACTACCGAAATCCTAACTCTACGAGTCACCAACCCCGACGGCAGAAAATTAGAGCGTTCCCTAATTATTGAAACTGTGATCGCCGATGAAAATAATTCGCCCTCGCGATCAAACAAACCTCAAGGCGATCGCCAAGTCGATATTTTAGTGCCTCAAGACTTTTCACCAAAGTTGGATTAGAAACGCTAGTTATAGATAATACTAAAGCTGTATTTGAAAACCATTCGTCAAGATACTTTTATAGAATAGCGATCGCAATCACTTTTTACTTTTAACAGTTGGCTGGCAAAATAAAACTAGAGTACACGGTTGTCTGGTTCATCTTATCGAAATATAAAATATGCCACAAATATGCCACCGTCGCTCGCAGCAATACGAGAGAAAATAAAGCAAAATGACTTTGAACTTTCTAAACACGCCGTTGACCAGTCGATTATTAGAAATATTCGGATAGCAGAAATTAAAGAAGCTATTGCCCAAGGAAAAGTCATCGAAGACTATCCCGATGATAAATACGGTGCTAGTTGTTTAATTGTAGGATTTACAGTAGCCAATCGTCCGCTTCATATTCAATGCAGCTATCCCTCACGACCTTTAATTAAAATTATTACTATCTATCAACCAAGTTTTCAACGCTGGAATAATAGCTTCACCAAAAGGAAACCAAAATAATGACTCCAGAAAAGCATAACGAAAACCTTATCGAAACAGAAGTAACCTATTCTTTAGAAATGAATGGTCAATTTTTCCTTATTGAAAATGTTCCAGCACGAGTCAACCAAGAAACAGGCGAACAATTCTTTTCTCCTGCTACTGTAGAACGTATTCAACAAATCATTCGTGAACAGAAAAAACCAAGTTACTTTAAACAAACGCCCGTCTATGATTTTGTAGCTTAAGATAAAATCGCTTTTTCCCTATCTCGAACAAGCCAATTATATCAAGTACGGATGATTACTTTCAATACAAGATGCATCCATGTACTAGTTTGAACTGGGTTTAGAAAACTTCCTACTTCCTACTCCCTACTTCCTACTTCACCTACCTAATTTTAACTCTTTACCCGAACTTGATATTATACCCAGCCCTTGACCTGACTATCTACCAGTGGTTTGTCCAACTTAGCGTGTTCGCTACGAGCAGCACTGAGAATATGTGCCATATTTACTGGTTCGTCGGCTTCGGCAGCGATAAAAGCAGCATTTAAAGCAATATTACGAATATTACCCCCAGCTACGCTGAGTTTGGCTAATTTACTGGCATCTAGGTTATAAGTTGGTGTCTTTTGCGGAAAAACACGCTGCCAGATTTCGGCTCTTTGAGAAAGATCGGGAAAAGCAAACTGCACCACAAATCTAATCCGACGCATAAAAGCAGTATCGAGAGAACCCTTTAAGTTAGTCGTGAGAATGGCTAAACCCCGATATGCTTCCATTCTCTGTAGTAAATAGCTTACTTCAATGTTGGCATGGCGATCGTGAGAGTCTTTGACTTCGCTGCGTTTGCCAAATAAAGCATCTGCTTCATCAAAGAGTAAGATCGCTCCACCGCTTTCGGCTGCATCAAAGATACGACGTAAATTTTTCTCAGTTTCGCCAATATATTTGCTCACTACCGAACTTAAATCGATGCGGTATAAATCTAGGTTTAACTCACGAGCAATTACTTCGGCTGCGGTGGTTTTTCCCGTTCCACTAGGTCCTGCGAATAAGGCACTGATACCCAAACCGCGATCGCTTTTGGTGGCAAAGCCCCAGGTTTGATAAACTTTCACTCGCTGGCGCACGTGAGCCACAATTGTTTGCATGGTTTCGAGTTGGGGAGCTGGTAATACGATGTCTGACCAACCTGCCACCGTTTCGATGCGCTGTGCCAAACTTTCTAACCGTGGACGAGCCTGAATGCGACAGGCATTCCAAAGAGATTGTTTTAACGCTGCTGGGTCGTTGAGATCTTTACCCAAAGTATTGGTACAGGCAGCTTTAATCTCTGGTGCGCTCAAATTAAACTGAGATAGAGCATCGATACTACCGTTTAGCTCTAGTCCTTTGTCTGCTAAAGCTGTTTGCCAGAGAGATTGCTGTTCTTGCAGGGTAGGCTTGACTACATCGTAATAAACGATCGCTCTTTGTTGGGTTAATATTCGTTCTCGGCTAGCCAAAATTAGCGGGCTGCTAATTTGTTCGATTAAATAGGCGATCGCCGTTTGCTCTACGGAATTTTCGTTGAAGTCTTCAAAATCTAACAGCAAGGCACTACCGTTTAAGACTGCTTCGCGCTCCCAGAGACGTAGAAACTGGTTGACCTCCAGCCGATTACTGGGAATTACCGTAGCCGAAATTGTATGGAGATTTAGCTCCAGTTGACGACAGGCTGCCGAAGCGATCGCCCGTTTGCTGTAAATTTCATCACCACAAAGCTGCACTATGGGCAGAGTATTGTTACCAGCGTTTATCGACCAGGTTTGACTTAGGGTATCGGCGATCTGCTGATGAGAATTGACATACAGAGATATTTCTCTAACGGGTTCGACCAAACCAAATAGCTGCTCGTCTAGATGCTGTATGCCTGTCAGGTAATGTAAGATTCTTTCTGAGATTCGCAACGGGCTAGAAGTCAAAGTTTTACCACCGCCCAACTCGATGAGCTTCCAGCGACGTAACGGCGCGCTAGGGGTAAAGGCACTCCAATGGGGGTCGCGCAATAGGTTTAAAGCCAAACTGAAAGTAGGATAGTTTTGCTGCGGATCGCCCTGTGCCAAGGCACAAAGAGCGGGAAAGCCAGAGTTTAATTCACTTCCCGCGCACAGAAGTAAAATATCTCGCTCGAAGGTAGACAAGCCAAAGGTCAGGCAAAGCTGTTCTAAAGCCGAAGGAATTTCTGATTCTGGTTGGATCTCGTTGGCAGCAATTTCTTGACCTGCTTTTGCTGCGAGTAACTGATGAATCTGGCTCAATGAAGCCATCAGATATTTTTGATTAAATCTCTGCCAGTCGTTTTCTACCATTGCTAAATCTGGATTCTAATTGATGGGGCAATATACTGTTCAAAGGTTTCGCTGGCTCTGTTGGTGTCGATTTCTAAGACGCTTTCCGCACCATCTACCTGCACTCTCACCAGATACTCTCCAGGCTCGATCTTCTTCGCGTCAAACATAACTATTTGTCCCTCTTCATCCCGCGATCGCGCTTCAAATAAGTAACTTTGGTTAACCTCGGCATCCCGATGGTTGAGCAGTAAAATTACTCTTTGTTGGGGAGTAACCATAACGTCTAGAGTTACGGCTATCTCCCCCGAACAACCCTCGTCTACCTCTTCCATATCCGCAGTTAGCCCGACAATGCTGGGACGCAGAATAAAGGGGAAAACATTTGATTCCACCATAGAAGCGCGATCGCTCTCCTCGCCATAGCAGCCTACCTGTAACGGCAATACTCCAGCTTTTAAAGTATTTGCGCCTATAGAGGATAGAGGAAGTCGAATCTCTGTCGCTCTAACAGTAGGTGGCGCGATCGCCTGTCCCGCAATTCTCACCTGTATTCCTGGGGTAGCCAATTTACGACCCTTAATTAATAAAGTACTATTAGTCAAAATTGGCTGATATCTGCCCGTATCGGCAACTACCTGTTGAATAATCGGCTGTTGGGCATAACTGAGCAAGCCAAAATTTTTCGCTCTCACTGGTAAGGCTCTCTGGAGGGGTTCTTCTCCTTCAATCAGAACTGCCGTAACCTTGTAGACTACGGATAGAGCATAGCTAGTTTGAAAAAAGACCGACCAGATTTTAGATAGCTCGTCGGTAGAAATCGACAGAAATTCAGTCCGAATTATCTCCACCTGACTGTCCAAATCCGAATCTGCCAGGTAGGAAAAAGCAGAATCGGCGATCGTTTCGCGAATTATCTGGGGGCTAATTACGGAACGATCTTCTAAAATTTTGAGAGTAGTGCCTAATAAACGCTGAGGTTCTAACTCATTATCGTTCCCTGTAAAGGTAATTACATAAAACAGATCGATGCCAATTTGATTGCGTTTGACTGCATCTCCTCGACGCTGACGGGCGGGCAAATCTGAGTTGCCCCAGGCAGAGTTACGCTTGATATGATACAGATATAAATTTACTCCTGTTTCCGATACCCCACCACCTAGGCTTTCTGGTTTGACAGTCGTGACGCTCGCTCCCTCAACGTCCAGTTGAATCGAGTGCTGTAAAACTCTTTGCAAGCTAGCGGTAACGGTGGCTATGGCTAGGTGATTACTCATAAAGAGATTGATATAGTTGTTATTTCATTTAACTGAGACACATCATCGATCGATTTTAGCTATTAGCTATTAGCTATTAGCTATTAGCTGTAAATTATACTAAATCCTGTTCGTACAGGTTACTTTTAATCGCCCCCTAAATCCCCCAAGCTTGGGGGACTTAAAGAATTTGATAATAACTTTTACCAAGCGGATTTAGTATTATCTGTCTTTCAAACCAAACCCAATCTAAAAGCCTTAATGATTGCCTGAGTTCTGCTATCAACGTCAAACTTGTCAAAAATTGAAGTGAGGTGAGCCTTTACCGTCGCTATGGTAATGTATAGCTGCTCGGCAATTTTACGGTTAGAGGCTCCTTCTACCAGTAGCTGTAAAACCTCTCGTTCCCTTTCTGTAAGCTTAACCTGTTGTAATTTAGCACGCGATCGCTCGTTATGCTGGTTGAATGTACGGAAAAATCCAGTAGCTTCTCTAGGAGCTAAATAAATCCGTCCTTCCAGGATAGTATTGACTGCTGGTAACAGTTGCTCTCCCAGACTATCTTTGCATACATATCCCCAAGCCCCTGCTTGCATCGCCTGAAAGATAACTTCGTCTTTTTGGCGTGTCGATAATACTAGAACTTTACTATTAGGAGATATTTGCTTTAGTCGGGCAATAATTTCCAATCCCCTGCAATATCCCTGTTTTAATTCTAGATCTAGTAATACTAAATCTGGGCATTGTTGCTCGACCAAATTAATTAATCGATCTTCTCGAACCGCTTCGTCAAGAATAATAAATTTACGAGAATTCTGAAAGTTATAAAAATCTAATATAGTTTTTACTCCTCTTGAGAAATAGCGATCATTGTCTACCAATAGTAATGAGGCTATTTGTGGAGAAGGATTTATGTTTTTTAAAGCAACTTGCTCGTAACTCATTTATTGATATCTCTCAAATTTTAAATAATTAATCTTACTAAGATCCACTTGTATAAAATTTTCTAGTTAAAAATACATACCAGGGTAATCGCATCAGATTGCCGAGCTACTTAGCTGCTTAAAACAACAAGTAAATAGCAAAAAGCTGGTCTTAAAATTGATTAATGATAGCTAAAGCCAAGGAACTGTATTGGTAATATTTTTATCTAAAATTACATTAATTTAATAGCTTAAAATGATTTGATACAGCTACGGTAAAAATACCGACACGTACTGAAAATTACTGATCGCTTACGAATATTCAAGCAAACAAATATAACGATCAATACAGCTTTGTTGCTAAGTAATACTGTCTACAATTATTACGCGACAAGACTTTCAGTAGTAAAAAATGTTTTAGAAAAATGTAAATAAATCAAATGTGAATTTTTGCGATCGCTTTCAAGGTTCCATACTAAATATTTAGACTTGTTGCCAGCGCGATCGAATCTATTTTAAAAGAAAAATTGACAAAACTAGACCAAAGTAGAATGTTCGATATTCTAAGAGAGTCTTACGCTTAAACCAGGAATTTTATTGGTATTATCTATAGTTCGATGATTTCTCCTGTGGTCGATTTTTAAAACCAGACGACTATACTCAAGAATCTCTGTCTTGGTAACTAAAAGGTTAAAGCATGAGAAAAATACTTAGACTGTAATATTTTAAGTTTTGAAGCAAACACTATGCCTATTAGTTACTTCTTTAGTGAATTCGATCTACAGACATCATTGAATTTGATAGTTATTGCTCTAATTCTGGTTTTTTAATAGGAAAACAAAACTATGGTAAAAGTTGATTATCTGGCTCCAGGAGTTTACGTTGAAGAAGTAAAATAGGGCAGTCGTCCTTTACAGGGAGTAGCTACTGCTGTAGCGGGATTTGTTGGTTTTACCGAAGACATTCGCGGTGGGGCAGAAGTATTTAAACCGACACTAGTAACAAGCTGGAACGATTATCTGCAAAAGTTTGCCCGCGTTCGTTCCGACGGTTTTACCGACTTTAGCGCGTATCTACCTTTTTCCGTCTATGGCTGGTTTATTAACGGTGGTGGCAGATGTTGGGTTACAAGTATCGGTACGCAAATGCCAGGTACTGAGTCTGCTTCAGAAGATGAAAACTTAGGTACTAATATCGTCAGTCGGGGTAACAGACCTTCTTTGCGCTTTACCTGGAAGGAAAACGCCTTAGCAGAATCCAACAATGAAGGCGATCGCCCTAGCCCAGTACATCGCGCCGAGGAAATTGCAACTCCCCTAAGAATCCGTATTACCGATAGTTTTCCCAAGCTCGATCCCGATACTAATGCCGAAAACATTCGCGATACGGGGGAATATTTCTCGGTACAGGTAATGCGTGGTAGTGAGGTTGTGGAAGAATTCACTAATCTAACCATGCAGTCCGAACCCGATGCTAAGGTGGCAGACTATGCAGTTACTGCCCTAGAAGCGTCGGAATATTTCAGTGTAGCCGACACTTCCGTTACTGGAGGACCTCTAGCCAAACGTCCTACCAATGGCGTATATGAAATCAGCGCACCTCTAACTGCTCCCCAGCAAGATAACTTTGCCGAACAAATCAAAGGTGTCAGAGACGATCGCACTGGGGTTAGAGGTTTGTTTGAGATCGACGAAGTTACGGCGATTTCCTGTCCCGATCTGATGAAAATTTACGAAGCAGAACTGATCGATCTAGAACAGCTTCACAGCGTCATGGATCTGATGATTAGTATGTGCGAAGGTGCAGCTTCGGGTGATGTTCCCAACCCTCCTAACCGCATGGTGGTTCTCGATCCTCCACCAGATAAGGTCAAACCCTATGAAGTAAGCCGTTGGCTCGGTAACGATTTTAATCGACGTTCTCCCTTTGCTGCCATGTACTATCCTTGGGTCATGGTGCGTAACCCCCGTAACGCGGGTCGTCCGATCGCCATACCACCTAGCGGTCACATGATGGGAGTTTGGGCGAGAACTGATGAAATCAGAGGTATTCATAAAGCTCCAGCCAACGAAGTTCCCAAAGGAATTGTCGGGCTGGCATATGACTGTAACTTCCGCGAACAAGAACTGCTCAACCCCGCTGGTATTAACTGCATTCGACGCTTTCCTAACCGAGGCATCAGAATTTGGGGGGCGCGTACTTTAGCCGAACCTACCGATATGGAGTGGCGTTATATCAACGTCCGACGCTTGGTCAGCTATGTCGAGAAATCGATCGAACAGGGTACTCAGTGGGTAGTCTTTGAACCCAACGATCGCGATCTTTGGGAAAGAGTTAAACGAGTTGTCGGTAACTTCCTCACCGACCTGTGGCGAGCAGGTGCCTTGTCTGGAACGACTCCCGACCAAGCATTTTATATCAAATGCGACGAGCAGCTCAATCCACCAGAAAGCGTGATGGCAGGTCGTTTGTTTGTCGAGGTAGGAGTTGCTCCCGTTCGTCCTGCCGAATTTGTCGTCTTCCGCGTCAGCCAGTGGAACGGTTTGGAAGATGGAGATGCTACAGCTCAAATAGCAGAAGCTTAATTTCTTTCTAATGTGTTCAAAATCCTGTCGTCAATGTACGGCAGGTGTATCTATATTAAATTGACTGAGAAAAAACTATGACCGCAGTTACAGTTGCCAGTTCTAGTTATTATCTAGACTTTGATGGTTTAGAAGGATTGTCGATCAAAAGTATCGCTCAAGTTTCTTACGAAGGTAAGGGAACGGGCGCGCAAAAGGCGATCGCCTCTACTAAAGGTGGAGTAAGTATGCGTCAGAGTACCATCGGTGGTTTTGAAACCCACCCCACCATGACGATTGAGGTCTACGTTAGTGCCGATCCCAGTAGTTCCAGCTACAGAATGTACGAATGGTTTAAAGCCTGTATGCCCGCCAGTGAAGGGGGCGATGCCGATTGGGAAAACAACCGCAAAACTGGTTCGATCGTCGTTTACGACCAACAAGGAGAAAGATTACGCTGGAATTTAGAACGAGCTTGGCCCGTTAAATACTCTCTATCCGATGCGGATGTTACGGGAGATGGTTTGGCGGTGGAAACCTTTGAAATCACTGCCGAGAGTATTACCAAAGAAACTTCAATGTAAGTATATTTCTTTTGAGTTGCGAGTAATTCAGAGCCAAACAAACACAGTCTGTAATTTTAAGCTTTTACTAATTTTGGAGGATAGTTATGCCGACTGAAGATAATAATCCGTCTTATGAATTATTGACGGGGAGTCGATTTCATTTTGAATTTGCTGGGGCTGGCGGTGACGATCTGTTGATCAGTAAAGTTAGCGGTGTCTCGATTACAATCGATGCTGCTGCTCAAGGACAGCCTCTCGGTAGTGGTAAAAACGTTCGCCTGCAAACCCAAGTTACTCCTGCTGGAGTGAGCTACGAAAACCTAACCATCGAACACGTAACCACGATGGAGAACAATGCCTTACTAGATTGGTATCTAGCCTGTAACCCCAAATCTAGTATCGGTGGCGGTACTGAAGCCCACGATAGTCGCTATTCTGCTTCTTTGGTTTACTATACTCAAGGTGCGGAAGAGGGTGTACGCTGGAACGTTTCTAATGCCCTGCCCGTTAAATACACCACTACCCAACTACAGGCGGAAAGTACGGAACTGTTTAAAGAAACCGTAGAAATCATGCACTCTGGTTTAGTTCGAGTTTTATAATTTCTCTCTAGAAATTTATGGTGGGCAAATCAATCAGAAGTTGATAGCTCATCACTAGCTATTGAATTTTGCCCACCCTACTGGAATGACACAGTTAAAACAGTGCAATAAATTAACTAACATCTACTACATGCCAAAAACCAAAAACTAGTAAGCAAACAAGCAAATCATCTGCGTTTATCTGTGTTTATCTGTGCGACGCGGAGCCTAGTCCTTTAGGGGACTTTTCTAATGCATAAAATTAGCTGTGTCAGTCCACTACTAAAGCGACATCTTTAAAAATATGGTTTTAAAAGCCAAGCTTGGGGGAACTAATGAAAAATTTTACCCATAATTTTAGTCGTGTCGTGCTATTCCCTACTCCCTACTCCCTACTTCAACTATGGATGCCAGAAGAAATATAGCGTTTCCAGAAATACTTACGGTTTCGCGGTTCTATATCGATCTGCAACTGCAAAATAGTTCTGAACCTAGCGACGGCTACTTTATGGAATGTAGCGGGTTTAAGTATTCTCACGAATTGATTGAATTTAATGAAGTTTTTCCGCAAAAAGTCGGCTCGCAAACTATCGGTCAAGTAGTCACTTCCAAGATGCCTGGCGTTGCCAAAGTAGACAATATTACCCTCAAACGGGGAATGAACTGCTCAATGTCTCTCTGGCGGTGGATTTCTGACAGTCAGAATCGTCGCTGGGCGGATAACTGTCTCGATGGATCTCTAGTCATCTATACCCAAAAAGGTGTAGAAGGAGCGCGATTTAATTTTTTCCAAGCTTTCCCCGTCAGCTATACCATTGCAGGAGTTAACGTAGCGGGAAGCGATTTAGCTTTTGAGGAGCTAGAATTAGCCTGTGAAAATTTAGTGAGGGTAATATGACCACAGCGATCGCCACTGAGTTTAAATTTACTTTACCCAAGGGTTATTTAGACCCCCAAGGTAATCTCCATCGTGAAGGAGTAATGCGTTTGTCGCGAGCGATCGACGAAATTTTGCCGATGCGCGACCCCAGAGTACAGCAGAATTCGGCATATGCTACGGTAATTATTCTGGCTAGAGTAATTGTCAAATTAGGAGACTTACCTGCTATTTCTAATGCCGTCATCGAAAATCTGTTTGCTGCGGATTTAGAGTATCTGCAAAACTTCTATCGACAGATCAATGGTTTGGTCGGGGAAGAGCAAAGGAGACTGGGGGATAGGGAGATAGGGAGATAGGGAGATAGGGAGATAGGGAGATAGGGAGATAGGGAGATAGGGAGTCGGGAAGCAACTAACTACTAACTACTAACAAACTCCGAACTGCGAACTCCGAATATGCGAAGCGGTATCCTTTAGGACTCCGAACTCTGAGGCATTGCGGTCTTGGGGGTTTCCCCCATGAGCAAATGCCGAACCCGTAGGGCGAACTCCGAACTAACTAATTAGACTTTAGTCGAATAGCTGAAACCAGATTCAACCGTTAAGGTTTGAAAGATAAAAAGCTCTTATCTTAAATTATGGTTGATTCGATAGCAAGACGAAAACATTTGGGTCAGGGTGTATCTTTCCCGATGCGGATTGATCGCCAGGGAAGTCTTACTCTCAGTCGGGAATCAGACAGTATTGAAGAATCAATTTTAATTATTTTATTAACCGAACCAGGAGAAAGGCGGTATCGTCCTGACTTTGGCTGTCGAATTCATCAACTAGCCTTTGCCCCTCTAAATACCGAAACCCTCATGCTCATTAAAATTTGGGTCGGGGAGGCTTTGGAAAAGTGGGAACCGAGAATTGAAATTGAAAATATTATTACTCAACCAATTAATACTAAGGGTCAAGTTAACATCTCGATAAACTATCGCCTGAAAAATAGCTACGACAGACGCAGTTTAATCTATCCGTTTTTTTTGAAAAGAGAATAAATAACTGATGTTACACACTAATCAATTTTTATATATGTTATGGCGTTTGACTTTCTGCCCGATTTACCAAAATCAGATTTAGACGATCGCAAGTATGAGGATCTGTTACAGGAATGTATTTTACGTATTCCTCGCTATTGTCCTGAATGGACGAACTATAATCCTAGCGATCCA
>JADEXJ010000174.1 GCA_015207195.1 Pleurocapsales cyanobacterium LEGE 10410 | reverse complement strand
CCGCAGAGCCGAAGGCTCAAGTCGCGTCTAGCGACGCTTCGACGCTTCGCGTCGTGCAGCGACTGCATCAAGACAGTGATGTAATTTATGGTATGTAACCTCTACTGCGTCTCTAGCTATTTGAGACATATTTTTTCGCTCACTTTCCCCCAATAATCCTCCTAAATAATGCCTGAACTCTCTTTTCTGCGCCTTAGTTCTTAATAAATCATCAAACTTTTGACACCATCTATCGAAGCAAGGAGGCATGGCTGCGGCAGTGGTTTCTTTCATTATTCGCGATCGCTGTTTTGGATAATGTTCAACTCAATCAGAGAAAGTATTTTATCTCATTTTGTTTTCTAAAATTGTTTAAGTCCCGATAACTACTTTCCTAACCTGTGTAGAGATATATCCGCCAAACATCGTAGTTATCAAAAACAACAAACAGCAAAACGGATACAAAAATGTTGTCAAGAAGTAGAACAAGCTGTACGCAGTCTTCATCAAGCGGGAGAATATCCCAGCGAGGCTCGTATATCGCAATTAATCTCTCAACCTGGATATTTTAGATATAAGGAAGTCAGAAGATTTTTAAATCGAGCTATACTTTACTTGAGGATTTGAAGTTTTATTCTTAAGGGAAAGCATAAAACTGCCAAGAGTCAGAGGAAGCATAAAGCTTCCAAAACGGTAAAGTTGTGCTTCCTGTCACAACAATCTCTGAAAGCTATATTACGTAATGAATGGGCGATACTGGATTTGAACCAGTGACGTCCTGCTTGTAAGGCAGGCGCTCTACCGCTGAGCTAATCGCCCTAACATATTCACCTAAGTAAGGATAACATAAAACATTGTTTTTAGGTAACAAAAATGAATCTATCCTACTAATATTCAAAATAAGGCATTATATCAATGTCTCTATTGTCGTTCTATCTGCGGCATTATTCTCAGCTATATTTACCGTTGCTGTTTCCAATTCGGTTAAATAATGTTTCAAATTCCAAGAGATTTTGTAACCTCCATAACGTAATTCGATTCCACAAAGCAAATCTTCTTTGGTTTCAAACTGTACTTCTGCCTTAGGAGTAATTTGTTTTTTAATAGCAGTTAATAGACGTTCTTGCTGTTCATCAGCGATCGCAAAAGAACTGTAGACTATTATTGTCTGATGCGGTTTCACAATCGGTGCATTGCGGATAGCATTTAGTTGTGAATCATCAAGGTTATACAGACGATCGACCAATGTTGCTACAATCTGCGTTTCAAGATCGGCGTTAGCTAAATCGGAGAGAGCTTTACGAGTTGCTAAAGCAACCTGATGACTCAAACGATCGCGAATTGTGTCGCTCAGCTTTTGTCGATCTTGTTCAAAATCTTGATACCATTGCGATCGCCTCAAATTCACCTCAGCGATCGCCGTTTGGGTTAACTCTTGTTGTTCTAACTCGACTTCTAGTTTGGCGTTATTTAACCACTCTTGTTTTTGTGCTTCTAATTCCCGTTGTTTTTGCAGATATAGCTTTTTTTCTGTCCCGGCATCTTGTTCCGTGCTGGCTGCTGCTGCCAATTGGCGTTCAATTCTTTGCGATCGCGCTGACATAGCCTGAGTGACGGGTTGGTACAAAAACCGCTTTAACAACGCCACCAAGATCAAAAAATTAATAATTTGAGCAACAACAACAAAAGGATCGATGAGCATGATTTGGTTGGGAGTTGGTGTGCAAAGTAAGAAATTTCTCTAACTACTAATAACAGATTTCCTCTGCCAGAGCGACACAAAAGAACAAAAAGCACTCTAAGAGAAGAGCTGAGTATAGTAGTCTCCCACAAGATGCGAGACTACTATCAATAATTTTTTTTGAGCGTTGCACAATTAGAGTATTTTAATCGTCTATATTTCGACTACACTAGACAATTTTGTACCTATCCACCAGTCAAGATTATACCTAACAGCTGATGAGTCAGAGGTAAGGTATCAACAATCATCGCGACGCACAATAGCATCATATAAAAGATGGAATATTTAAACATGCCACGGGCTAATTGATTGTTAGCGGGGTCTTGTTTTAATTCCCAGGCTTTACAGAGAAATTGGTAGCCAAGGTAAACAGCGATCGCGCCATAAACTATGCCCAAATTACCTAGAGGATATAAAAGTAATAAGCTACAGGGAACTACTAACCAGCTATAAAGCCAAATTTGATTAGCGGTGTTCTCTTCACCTTTAACTACGGGGAGCATTGGTACTCCTACTTCCGCATAGTCTTCTTTGATCATCAACGCCAACGCCCAAAAATGGGGAGGAGTCCATAAGAAAATAATGGCAAATAGCAGCCAAGGGACAAAACTCAAATTTCCTGTTACCGCAGCCCAGCCCACTAGGGGAGGAATTGCGCCAGCTGCACCACCAATAACAATGTTTTGGGTAGTATGACGTTTTAGCCAATGAGTGTAAATCAGCATATAAAAGACAATGCCAGTCATAGCTAATAGTGCAGCCAATAAGTTAGCAAACACCATTAACAACGAAAAAGAAAGTACGCCTAAGATAGCAGCAAAGATTAAGGCATGGCGGGGCTGTACTCTACCAGAAGGAATCGGACGTTTTCTTGTCCGTGTCATCGTGTAGTCTATATCCCGATCGTAGATACAGTTTAATACCTGAGCCGAAGCTGCTGCTAATGTCCCCCCTGATAAAGTGACCAATAATAATAAGGGATCTACTTTGCCATCTGAGGCGATCCACATCGATGCTGCGGTGGTAATTAATAATAGAGGAATAATGCGGGGTTTGGTTAGTTGGTAATAGCTTTTGATTACTTCGGTTAAGTTCTGATTGTGGCGGGCGATACTTGTCCCTGTCATTATAATTTTTCCTCGGATTTTCGACTTTGGGTAGGGTAGATAAAAATGGGTTTAGACTGCGGGCGAGCGATCGCCATCTCGGACAGCCAACACGGTAAAGGCAACTAAAACTCCCAGCAAACTCGCTCCTACTGCCTGATGAGTAACGGTTAAAGGTTCAACCTGTAAATGCAGTTTAAAGGTAGCAACGCCGAGTAAAATTTGCAAACTAACCAATGCTGCTGCCAAATTAGCTAATATTCGTAAATGTTTATTTAAACCAGGGGTTTTCCAAGCCAACCAAACTAAGGCAATAGTTGCCAGAGTGGGGGGGACAACTCCAATGATATGAGCATTCATGACGTTACATAATTGTGAACCACCAAAACACTGGTGCAATGCCCATTGAGAACCGACTAATCCGCCTAAAATACTCTGTAAATAAACCAAAGCTGCTGCACTCAAGCCCAACCAACCCAGCTTTCCTGCTGCTTTTGTTCCCTGATAGGGCATTAGGGCTGTACCAATAACAATTAGGGTACTAAAAAATAATAATGCCGTACCGAGATGAGCAGTAACGATGTCAAAACGCAACAGTTGAGTTACGGTAAGCCCACCCAATATGCCTTGAAAAACAATCAAGAATAAGGCAAAGCTAGCAGCCCATGGTAACCATCCAGGTAATAATTTGCGATGCCACCAAGATAAACCAGATAAGGCGATCGCGCTTAGCCCAATCAAAGCAGCATCCAAACGATGAAACCATTCGAGAAATACCTGGAGGTTCATCTGGCGCGTTGGCACGAGCTGACCATAGCATAGTGGCCAGTCTGGACAGGCTAATCCTGCATTCATCACTCTAGTAGCACTACCCACTGCCATTAACATCAAGGTGGCGATCGCAATTTTCCAAACTAAACGACGAATCCAAACCTGAGGCTGTGGCGTTTCTTGAATACTGTTTCTGTTAGCGGACGATTGAAAAACTGATTCGGTCATAGTAAACTTGGCTGAGATAAATAAAATAAAACTTTACTAAATTAATAAGCGATCGCTCCTACAGCAGCTATTGCTTCTTTCGATCAATTTCTTGCCTGTTCTATCTTTACTGTAGCGACCTTTTTCCAAGAGTTTCATCTTTTTAGACATTCTTCAGATTAGGCATTCTAACACTAAAAAAAATTTAAGTTTTATAAAGAAAAGATTAGATCCAATCAATGATCTAGAACCATAGCTCGACTCAATCGAGTTCGAGGTCTACAGATCCCAAAGAAAAGCTAAAGATCGAAAATAGATTTTCCTAACTTTGGCTCGATGTCTGCCTATTTATGAGGAATTTGATCTAACCTATTAGTTAGACGACATAACTTTGTAGCCGAAATTTTTATCTTAAATTCTCACAACACTTCTCAAGCTTTTTAAGTCTGAGTAACGAATTGCAAGCAATCTAGTTGCCGAAAACAACCAACCAGCACAAACTTTAGAAAATATTACCTCGAACTATTACAGTGAACATTCCCAGCAGCATACTTACTCTAATTGCCGGAGTAGCGATGACCTTGATCAGTCTATGGTACGGTCAAAACCATGGGCTTCTTCCTATAGCAGCATCCAGCGATGCGGGAGATGTAGACGAACTGTTTAACTTCATGATGACCATCGCCACTGGACTATTTCTTTTAGTCGAAGGTGTCTTGGTTTACTCTTTGATCAAGTTCCGTCGCAAAAAAGGCGATACTACCGATGGACCTCCTATTGAAGGCAACGTACCTCTAGAGATTGTCTGGACAGCTATTCCTACAGTAATTGTCTTTATTCTATCTATCTATAGTTTTGAGATTTACAATCGTATGGGGGGGCTAGATCCGATGACATCAGGAGATCCTGGACCCCAGCTAGCCCACGCTCATCATCATTCACAATTAGTAGCATTAGACCCTAGCAAACAAAATATTGCTTTGGGTTTGGGTGCTTCACCAGACTCCGAACAAGACCTAAACCCCTTGGAAATCAAGGTCAATGGCATTCAATACGCTTGGATATTCACCTATCCAGATGGTGTCGTTTCAGGAGAAATTCATGTTCCCGTCAATCGTCCTGTAGCTTTGAATATGACCGCAGGAGATGTAATTCATGCTTTCTGGCTACCAGAATTTCGGATTAAGCAGGACGTTATTCCAGGTAGAGAAACCAACTTGATTTTTACGCCCAATAAAATTGGACAGTACTATGTGGCGTATACCATGGCTGGATGAAAACTCAGCTTTGTGTAGAAAGCGAAGAAGATTATCAAAAATGGATTCAGGAAAACACTTTCGCGATGAGCGATGATAGTAAATCTGTTGCCATGAATTCAACATCTGACTCCGATACCCAATTTCTCACTCCCTATGCTCAAGATATCGGAGTTGATGCAGATACCTTAGCCCAACTGCAACCCTGAGATAAAATTGCAGGCTTTGAATACATCAGTAAAAGCTAATAGCCAATACGTCGCTCGCCCTTGACAAAGATTAATCAGATTTTCCAACCGTAATAATGAGTACAACAATCGAAAGAAATACCTCAACCGTATCGGAGGGGCATCCAGAACATCCCCAAAGAAAGTGGCAGGACTACTTTGGTTTTAGTACCGATCATAAGGTGATTGGTATTCAATATTTAACTACTGCCTTCTTTTTCTACTTCATCGGTGGGGCATTAGCCGAAGTAATGCGTACCGAACTTTCCACCCCAGATCCTGATTTGGTTCAGCCCGAATTTTACAATCAGCTTCTGACGATGCACGGAACAATTATGTTGTTTCTGTGGATTATTCCTGCGGGGGCAGCTTTTGCCAATTATTTAATTCCCCTGATGATTGGGGCAGAGGATATGGCGTTTCCCCGTCTTAACGCCGTCGCCTTTTGGATGATTCCCCCTGGAGGTATTCTCCTGATGAGTAGCTTCTTTAATGGCGCGCCCCAAGCTGGCTGGACTTCTTATCCGCCACTGAGTTTAGTTAGCGGTAAGTCAGGAGAAGAGATTTGGATTCTCAGTATTTTGATTTTAGGAACATCTTCAATATTGGGAGCAATTAACTTTGTTACCACTATTTTGCTGATGCGGATGCCCGATATGGATATTCACAGTATGCCGTTGTTCTGCTGGTCGATGCTGGCAACTTCGGGCTTAATCTTACTTGGTACTCCTGTATTGGCAGCAGCATTGATCTTACTTTCCTTTGATTTGATTGCAGGGACGGCATTTTTCAATCCTGTAGGAGGAGGAGATCCGATAGTCTACCAGCATATGTTCTGGTTCTATTCCCATCCTGCGGTATACATCATGATTTTGCCCTTTTTTGGCGCAATTTCTGAAATTTTGCCCGTTCATGCCCGCAAACCAATCTTTGGCTATCGAGCGATCGCCTATTCGAGTTTGGCAATTAGTTTTCTCGGTCTAATTGTGTGGGCGCACCATATGTTCTCTAGTGGTACTCCTGGCTGGTTGCGGATGTTCTTTATGGCAACCACAATGATTATTGCCGTTCCTACAGGAATCAAAGTATTCAGCTGGTGTGCGACGATTTGGGGTGGCAAACTCAGTCTCAACAGTGCCTTTATTTTTGCCGTTGGTTTTGTGGCTTCCTTCTTGATTGGTGGTTTGAGCGGAGTAATGTTAGCTGCCGTACCGTTTGATATCCACGTTCACGACACCTACTTCATTGTGGCTCACTTCCACTATGTTCTCTTTGGTGGCTCGGTATTTGGTTTGTTTGCAGCAGTCTATCATTGGTTTCCCAAGATGTCTGGGCGCATGGTAAACGAAACCTGGGGTCGAATTCACTTTATCATGACCTTTGTTGGCTTCAATATTACTTTTCTGCCCATGCACCAGTTAGGTTTGCAGGGGATGAACCGTCGGATTGCCCTTTACGATCCTCAGTTTCAAACCTTAAATACGATCTGTACTATCGGATCCTATATCTTGGCTTTGTCCACTTTCCCCTTCATTATTAATATTGTTTGGAGTTTGCTAAAAGGAGAAAAAGCTACTCGCAATCCTTGGAAAGCCTTAACTTTGGAATGGCAGACTACCTCACCGCCAATCATCGAAAACTTTGAAGAAGAACCCGTTCTCTGGGCTGGTCCTTATGACTATGGTATTGATACAGAAAGTATCGATGGGGACGAGGATGTAGAAGATATGCTGGCAGCAATTACCGCTGAAGGAAGCTAAAGATTGGTCAAACTAAAAGCAGTGGAGGAGATGAAAATACATCTCTTCTACTAATAAATAACCAATAACAAGCAACAGCTTAAGCTAAACCATTAGAAAAAAATTAATTTATGCAAGGTTCAACCGTAGATAGTCAATCACAAATAGCGATCGCCGCAGAACAATCGGCAGCAGAACATCACGGGCATCCCGATTATCGAATGATTGGTTTGTATGTCTTTTTGGTTTCCGATAGCATGACCTTTATCGGCTTTTTTGCTGCATTACTCATCTATCGCGCTATTGTGCCTGTTTGGCCTCCTGAAGGTACACCAGAATTAGAATTACTGATTCCAATTATCAACACTTCTATCCTAGTAGCTAGTAGCTTCGTGATGCACCGAGGACAAACTGCCCTCAAAAACAACGATGTCAAAGGTTTACAAACTTGGTTTGGCATTACCGCAGCAATGGGCGCACTTTTCTTAGCTGGTCAAGCCTATGAATATTTTCATGCTGAGTTTGGTCTAACTACTAACCTATTTGCCAGCTGCTTTTATGTCTTGACTGGATTTCACGGTTTGCACGTTTTGACAGGAGTATTGTTGATTTTCGCCGTTTTGTGGCGATCGCGCCAACCAGGTCATTACTCTAGCAACAGCCACTTTGGCGTAGAAGCAGCCGAAATTTACTGGCACTTTGTCGATGTTATTTGGTTAGTCTTATTCGTTTTGGTATACCTGATTAATTAACAGCAATAGCTATATTTTTATCAATATAGAAAAGCGATCGCCTGATACTGGGCGATCGCTTTCTTTTTTAGCCCGACTAACGACTAACGACTAACGATATGCGAAGCTATATCCTTTAGGACTAACGACCAACCAGTCAATCACTAGGAAATTAATTAGAACGACTATATTAACAACTATAAGGTAACTGTCTTGAACCTATTCGGGTTCTCCACCTTGAATTTTTAGCATGAGAAATCCCAGGCTAAGACCGCCTAAAATCAAAACAATACATAAAATTGCTCCGTTGAACAACATACTTTCTGCACTCATGTCTATTTCTCCTATTTTTTCGATATTTTAATGAGATGATATTAGTCTGGTTGAACGGCATCAGCCCGTAAGCTGCTGAATATATTCAGTTTGTTAAACCACATCAGAAACTAGTAATCTATAGCTCGAACTATTTTCTAATTTTCAGCCACAATTAATAATAGGTATTTTAAATCATCAGGTCGCACCACCTACAACTAATTCTTACCAAGCTTTAATGTCTACAACTCCCTCTTTAGCATTAACCATGGGCGATCCCGCAGGAATTGCCCCCGAAATTATCCTCAAGGCTCTAGCAGATACTTCTCTGACAGAGGAATGCCAAATCATGATTATTGGCAATCGTCATCTGTTGCAGTTTACCTACGAACACTTGTTGCAGCAGAGTCACTTGACCGAGCAAGACTTGATTGACCCTCAGGCTTTATCAATCTTAGATGTTCCCCTAAAAGATACTGTAACTTTGGGACGAGGTGATGCCGTTAGTGGCGGATTTAGCTTTGCCTGTTTAGAACAGGCGATCGCCTTAACCCTTGAGGGCAAATTTCAGGGAATTGTTACCGCGCCCATCGCCAAATATCTGTGGAAAGCAGCAGGACATGAATATCCTGGTCAAACAGAAGTTCTAGCTCAAAGAGCGGGAGTAAATAGATTTGGCATGATGTTTGTGGCACAGTCTCCCCATACTGGATGGATGCTACGCAGCTTGCTAGCGACTACCCACATTCCCTTAGCTGATGTACCTCAAGCCTTGACCCCAGAGTTAATGACCCTCAAGCTAGATTTGTTAATTGAATGTCTTAAGCAAGACTTTGGGATCGATAGACCTCAAATTGCGATCGCTGGTTTAAATCCCCACAGTGGTGAAGCAGGACAGCTAGGCACAGAAGAACAAGACTGGCTTTTAGACTGGTTAACCCAAGCCCAGGCTAGTTATCCCCAGGCACAACTAATTGGCTTGATTCCTCCCGATACCATGTGGGTCAAGCCAGGACAGGCTTGGTATGGCAATGAAGAATTTCAGTCCAACACTGCCGATGCCTATCTGGCTCTATACCACGACCAGGGGCTGATTCCAGTCAAGCTAATGGCATTTGATCGGGCAATTAATACTACTATTGGACTACCGTTTATTCGTACTTCTCCCGATCATGGTACGGCTTTCGATATTGCAGGTAAAGGAGTTGCGGATGCCAATAGTATGAAAGCTGCAATTAAATTAGCCAGCAAAATTAGTAGTCAAAGGCTACAACGTATCGGTAGTAAGCAGTAAATAGTCATTGTTAGATGTGTATTGAGTCTACAGTACAAATAATAAATGACCAAGCTCAAACGACAGATGTGACTAAATTAACCTTACTTACCACCAGGTAACCTACTTGTTTGTAATTTTGGGAGCAGGTTTGGCAGGACTTTTACGTCTCCGACCATTACTCGAATTCCTACCCCGACCACCAGAATCACCCGATTGAGCAGGATCATCGCTATAGATGTCCAAAAAGACTGACTCTTGATGAGCTTTGGCTGCGGTTTGAATAGCAGTTCTAATTGCCTGTATATTGCGACCACCACGACCAAAAACCTTACCGCGATCGCCCTTATCAAAAGCCACTCGTAGCCAAATCTTGCCGTTGCTCTGATTTATTTCGGAATTGATGCACAGAGTTTGAGGATTTTCTAAAAAAGGTTCGATCAGAAAGCGTACTAGTTTCTCATAATCGGGACTGCTTGAGGTCTGAGCATTAGACAATTCGGTCTTATTTGGCATGAACTTGATCGAATACTTGAGCTTTATTCAAAATACTTTTTACTGTTTCGCTGGGCTGCGCTCCTTGCTCTAATCTTTTAACAATAGCTGGAACGTTGAGTCTGGTATCATTCGTTCTGGGATTGTAAAAACCCAATTCTTCAAGAGGGCGACCATCCCTACGAGCCTTACTTTCAATAGCTACGATTCGATAGCTAACTTCTCTTTTCTTGCCGAAGCGTTTCAAACGTAATTTAATCATGAGTTATTCAAATTTGTCCTTTACGATTGTAATCTATCTATTTAGTTTTCCCGATTAATTCAGGCAATCTTCTATTTTATAGCGTACCGAAGCCCTTTTTCTTTTTCTTTTTTTTCTTTCTTCTACCCTGATCGGGGTAGCCACCCATTCCAGGCATTCCTCCTCCAGGCATTCCCATCCCAGGCATTCCCATTCCAGGCATTCCCATTCCAGGCATTCCGCGACCCATATTCTGCATCATAGAGCGCATTTTACTAAAGTCTTTAACCAACTTAGACACGTCTTTTTCTTCAAAACCAGATCCTTTAGCAACTCGACGACGACGACTGGGAGATTGAGCTAACAAATCAGGATCTGCCTTTTCGTCCTTAGTCATCGAATTAATCATTGACTCAGTACGTTTTAGCTGGGTTTCACCCTTAGCTAGGTCAGCACCGCTAATTTTTCCCATTCCAGGAATTAACTTAAGCACGCCTCCTAAAGAACCCATGTTTTTCAGCAGGCGCATCTGTTTGACAAAATCATTAAAGTCAAACTTTGCCTCCATAATCTTAGACTGCATCTTTTCGACATCAGCCAGATCGAGTTCTTCTTGAGCTTTTTCTACCAGGGTTAAAACATCACCCATATTCAAAATACGGGATGCCAGGCGATCGGGATAAAAAGGTTCTAGAGCCTCGACTTTTTCCCCTACCCCAACAAACTTAATTGGTTGTCCTGAAACCTGTCTGACGGATAAGGCTGCACCACCACGACTATCGCCGTCCAACTTGGTCAAAATCGCGCCAGTAATGCCTATTCGATCCTGAAAAGTATAGGTTAGATTAGCAGCCTCCTGCCCCGTCATCGCATCGACAACCAGCAGGGTATCATCAGGCTTAATAGTATCTTTGATGCGAGATAGTTCCCCCATCATGTCGTCGTCTATTTGAAGTCGTCCTGCGGTATCAACAATTACTGTATCAACCCCCAGTTCTTGAGCCTTAGCAATCCCCTGCTGAGCAATTTCTACGGGATCGGCATCGGTTCCCATTTCAAACACTGGAACATCGATTTGATTACCCAAGGTAATTAGCTGGTCAATCGCAGCAGGACGATATACGTCTGTTCCGACCATCATACACGAACGCTGTTGCTTACGTAAATATAGGGCTAATTTTGCTGTAGCGGTAGTTTTACCAGTACCCTGTAGCCCAGCCATTAAAATGACCGTTGGAGGTTGCTCTGATTGAGCAAGAGGGACGTTACTTTCCCCCATCACCTTGACTAACTCTTCATAAACAATTTTGATAAATTGCTGTCCTGGGTTGACCCCAGAAATAACTCCCTCTCCCAAAGCTTTTTCTTCTACATCGGCAATAAAAGCTTTAACTACCTGAAGATTAACGTCGGCAGACAATAGGGCGCGACGTACTTCTTTGAGGGTATCTTGAATATTTGCTTTAGATATTTTATTTTGACCGCGGAGTTTTTTCCACGCATCATCCAATCTGTCTGCTAGAGCATCAAACATAGAGTATTTTTCGGTTGTTACTTATTTTTATTAAATTTAAGGTATATGGTATGAAGCAAGCTCCTGATAATTAGTTACTTTTACGTACCATTATCGATCTTCAATCAATTTTGTCTCAATAGTAAATTTCAATTGCTATAAAAATTTGATTTTTTGAGCCGAGCCAAGCTAGCTCGAACTGTAAGTAGTACTATACATTTTAAAGGCTTTGGGCAAATTATCGCTTGAACTTTTGAATCAATAACTGACGTTACGCAAAAGCTATCATATTGAAATGGATATCAAGCTTTTGGAATTATATAGCGACTACATCATAAGTTCATTTGGGCAGATAACAGCCACGGGATTATCAAGGGCATTGTCAGGAAGTA
>JADEXJ010000173.1 GCA_015207195.1 Pleurocapsales cyanobacterium LEGE 10410 | reverse complement strand
AATCAACACTTTTCCTGAAGCATTGAAAGCATTTCGTACAGCTGTATCTTATCGTTTTGTATCATGGCTCAATCACAATATAGACGTTTTTACTGCTTATAAAGCTAGTTTGGGGTTTGTTTGGGCTTGATTTTTGTTTAAGTCCCGTTAATACTTTTGCAACTAGCGATTTCTTCTTAATCTATTTATTTTCTCAAAACAATAGAGGCGCATCATTACAATACGCCTCTAAATTGGTAGTAAATGACAAGTAGTTAACCGACTGTTCCTTCTAGTTTCAAGCTCAACAACTTATCTGCTTCGGCTGCAAACTCCATCGGTAGTTCATTTAAAACGTCCTGACAAAAACCACTGACTAGCATCGATACTGCGTCTTCTTCGGAGATTCCCCGTTGAGCAAAGTAAAATAATTGTTCTTCGCCAATTTTGGCAGTAGAAGCTTCGTGTTCTAGTTTTGCCGTATTGTTATCTACCTGAATATAGGGAAAAGTATTCGCCTCGGCATTGTCGCCAATCAACATCGAGTCGCATTGGGAGTAATTGCGCGCACCATCGGCTTTGTTCCCTATTTTGACTAAACCGCGATAGCTTCCTTTAGAATCTCCAGCCGAAATACCTTTAGAAATGATTGTGCTGCGGGTGTTTTTACCCACGTGGATCATTTTCGTTCCCGTATCCGCCTGTTGTTTATTGTTGGTCAAGGCGATGGAATAAAACTCACCGACTGAATTGTCGCCGACCAAAACACAGCTAGGATATTTCCAAGTAATTGCCGAACCAGTTTCTACCTGCGTCCAAGATATTTTGGAATTTATTCCCTTGCATAAACCGCGTTTGGTTACAAAGTTATAGATTCCACCCTTACCATTTTCGTCTCCTGCAAACCAGTTTTGGACGGTGGAATATTTGATATCCGCATTGTCTAAAGCAACTAGCTCGACTACCGCAGCGTGCAGCTGATTAGTATCGAACATTGGTGCAGTACAGCCTTCGAGGTAACTAACAGAGGCTTCTTCTTCGGCAACGATTAAAGTGCGTTCAAATTGTCCAGTATCGCCGTCGTTAATGCGAAAATAGGTTGATAGTTCCATCGGACAGGTTACGCCTTTGGGAATAAAGACAAACGAACCATCACTAAACACCGCTGAATTTAAAGCAGCAAAGTAATTATCACCTACAGGCACGACGCTGCCCAAATATTTCTGTACCAGTTCGGGATACTCCTCCAACGCTTCGGAAATTGAGCAAAAGATTACCCCGTCTTCGGCTAACTTCTCTTTAAAAGTAGTCCCGATCGAAACACTATCGAAGATGGCATCTACCGCCACGTTACTCAATCTTTTTTGTTCGGAAAGAGGAATACCTAACTTGTCGAAGGTTTCTAACAAGGCTGGATCTACTTCATCCAGACTACCTTTCTTGGCCGATTTTTTCTTCGGCGCAGAATAATAAACAATATCTTGATAGTCAATCGGTGGATATTCTACATGAGGCCAACTTGGTTCGCTCATCTTGAGCCACTGACGGTAGGCTTTAAGACGAAACTCTAGCATAAACTCTGGCTCATTTTTCTTTGCCGAGATCAATCGAATGACATCTTCACTCAAGCCACGAGGAATCTGTTCCGTTTCAATGTCGGTAACAAAACCATACTTGTAAGGCTGATTAACTAAAGTTTTAACGTTGGCACTCATGATGGGAATTAAATAGACTATATTTTCTGAAGTGTATTAAATTTCATCGAACAATAACTAGAGAATCTAGTCAATGCTTAGGTAAAATTAACTTAGGAGTAGTTTGACGAAATGTTCGCCTGAGTTTAACAACAAATTTGTTGTTTAAGTATATTGTAAGTTACATTAGCAATAAAGATGTTGTTTTAGTCGAAATAATTTTTTTCAGCCTCCATTTAGTTTAAAATATAGCCCTTAAGACGATGACGACCACTGGTTTACCGTCTACGAAACAAAATATTCTGCAATCTTTACTCAAACAGGGTCAAGCAACGGCACAACAGCTAGCTAAAGATTTAAGCATTAGTACTCAGGCAGTACGTCGCCATTTGAGCGAGCTAGAAACCGATGGATTAATCGAATATCAGTCGGTGCAGCAGAAAATGGGAAGACCGCAACATCTGTATCACCTGAGTAGCGAAGGACGCGATCGCCTGAGTCCGCAAAAGTACAGTCAATTTGCCGTTTCTTTTCTAGACACCCTAGCTGAAACCGCAGGGGAAGAACAGGTAAGTCTCGTCTTGGAGAAACAATGGCAGCGTAAAGCAGCCGAATATCGCGATCGCCTAGGACAAGGAACTCTAACCCAGCGGATCGCCAAATTAGTTCAACTCAGAAAAGAAGAAGGCTATATGGCAGAGCTACATCATGTATCGCCAAAGAAAAAACAGCAGTTCATCTTGGTAGAACACAACTGTGCGATTTCTGAAGTTGCCGAGTCTTATCCCAGCGTCTGCGGACACGAATTAGAAATGTTTGCTGCGGTATTGCCAGACTGCACTGTAGAAAGAACTCACTGGATTAATGATGGCGAACACCGTTGTGGATACTTAATTGAGAAGAAGTAGCTTTGGTATAAGCGTTTGTTGAATAGTGAGGTTTGTCGTTAGTCGTTAGTTGTTAGTTATTGGCAGCGCTAGATTTCCATCTTTAAAGATTGCGAACCAATCTAAATTAACAAACCTGTATATCTGTTAAGAAACTTTGCAGATTCAGCCCAATATTATTGTTACCTGGTCGTAAGAGTGGTGCGATAATACCAGAACGAGATAGTCTGAGTGAAGCAGTTTTTTTTATTTAACTTTTAATAATCCGATGACCGCTATAAATACCAATCCGACTAATACTAATCAACCTGCAAAACCTCCCGCTGACTCGAAAGAAAGAGTAAGCCAGTTTATGAAACAGCTACAGGATGAAATTTGCGCTGGCTTAGAGCAGGCTGACGGCAAAGGGAAATTTAAGGAAGATAGTTGGGAAAGAGCAGAAGGCGGTGGCGGGCGATCGCGTGTAATGTCGGAAGGGAATATTTTTGAACAGGGGGGAGTAAATTTTTCTGAAGTATGGGGAGATCGTTTACCTCCTTCAATTCTCAAGCAACGTCCAGAAGCAGAAGGACATGGCTTCTACGCTACAGGAACATCAATGGTGTTGCACCCCCAAAGCCCTTATATTCCTACGGTTCATCTTAACTATCGCTACTTTGAGGCTGGTCCTGTTTGGTGGTTTGGTGGTGGTGCAGATTTGACCCCTTACTATCCTTTTGCCGAAGATGCAGCCCATTTTCATCGGACTTATAAAGCAAGTTGCGATCGCCATCATTCTGAATATTATCCCGTATTCAAGTACTGGTGCGACGAATATTTTTATCTCAAGCATCGTCAGGAAACCAGAGGAGTCGGAGGATTGTTCTTTGACTATCAAGACGGTACGGGTGAACTATACAAAGGACCTCATCTCGATAAAGCAGCAGCCGAATATAGTAAGAAGTTAGGAGAGGTCGAACATCGCAGTTGGGAAGATCTGTTTAACTTTGTGCAAGATGCTGGCAAAAGCTTCCTACCCGCCTACTTACCCATTGTTGAAAGACGCAAAAATATTGAATACGGTGAAAAACAGCGTAACTTCCAGCTATACCGTCGGGGACGCTATGTCGAGTTTAACTTGGTATACGATCGCGGTACTATTTTTGGGTTGCAAACCAACGGACGTACTGAATCTATTTTAATGTCCTTACCGCCCCTAGTTCGTTGGCAGTATAATTATCAACCAGAACCTAACACCCCAGAAGCAGAACTGTATGAAACTTTCTTGAAGCCTCAAGATTGGGCAAATTGGAAGTAGGAAGTAGGGAGTAGGAAGTAGGAAGTAGCCCTTCGGGTTCGACAGTTTGCTCAAGTCGGGGAACCCGCCCAACGCAACTGTCTCAGAAGTAGGAAGTAGGGAATGAGGCTTGTTACTTTTTATGGGCAAAACACTCCTTCGTTTTCTCCTTCAGTTACGCTTTGTAAAATTCGACTGTAGTTCCTGCAAGATCGGCAACTTTGTCAATTAGGTTTTGACGCTGCTGTTCATCCATAGCTACGAAAGAATTAGCTAGAGCAATTTTCTCCTGCATTTGTTCGGGATCGTTTGCTCCTGTAATTAAAACACTTACGGGTAAAGACCAAGCAAAGTTAATTGCTTCAGCGATGCTGACCCTATTCGGTACAATTTTCGGGTTATCTCCATGTTGTCCGTGGGATGAACCACCGAAAAAGCCACCGTTAGCTAAGGATTTCATGGCTAACACGCCAATGTTCTGTTCCATTAGCTTGGGCATCACCTGTTGGATAAAGCTGGAATAATTGGGATCTGCTAAGTTGACAGGCATTTGACAGACATCAAAGATCTGGGATTGTTCCATGACTCGTAACATCGCTGATGGCTGATAATGTCCCGTAAAGCCAAGATGCCGAACTTTACCTGATTCTTTGGCTTCTGCCATTACCTCAAACACTCCGTTGGCAAGGCGATTATCGACATCTTCGGGTGTATTAACTGAATGTACCTGCCATAGATCTAAGTAATCGGTGTTTAGTCTACGTAGGGAATCCTCTAAATGACGACGAGCAGTATCTGAATCACGCGCCGTACTCTTGGTCATCAAGTAAACAACATCGCGATATTTAGGAGTTAGAAACTTACCATAACGAGTTTCACTACCGCCACCCTGATACATTTCGGCTGTATCAAAAAAGCGTACTCCACCTTCGAGAGCAATTTCAATGGTTTCTTGAGCATCTCGTTCGCTGCTCATACCTCCGATATGCGCTCCTCCCACACCAAGCATGGTTACTGCCTCGCCAGTGCCTCCTAAAGTTCTTAAAGGTAATAATTTACCCAAGCGATCGCTTGATGGTGCGGATGGGCGATCTTGAGCCTTGGCTTGGGAAGCCAGCAAAAGTCCTGCGGTAAAGCCTCCTAACCATTTGAGTAAAGAACGACGCTCCATATCTGCGAAACCTCAATGTGCTTTTAGACTAATTCTATAGCAGCTAATGGCGATCGAGCCAAAGACAACTAGGCTGTTTTAGGGACGTTTACTATATAATTCAAGAGTCAAAGCCTGATTGCTCTTGTTTACGGCAATTTTTTATAAAAACTAAGAACTACTAACTACCAACTACTAACTCCCCATGAATTTATCTGTTGACCTAATTTTACTTTGTTCCATAGTCGGAGCAGTTGTTTTAGTTTATGCACCCTTTTTAGTCGTAGCTTGGGGACGTTTACAGGGTGGTTACAATCAATCGGCTCCCCGCGCCATGTTTGACAAACTTCCTGCCTATGCTCAAAGAGCTACCTGGGCGCACCAAAATAGCTTTGAGGCTTTAACTATCTATGGTTTGGCTGCATTAATGGCTTATGCCACGGGCGTAGAATCCGATTGGGCAAAGATTGCAGCGATCGCTTTTATTGTAGCTCGTTTGTTTTATTCTGTGTTTTATATTGCTGATATTCCTCTTGGGCGATCGCTGATGTTTGCCGTTGGTTCTTTATCTGGCTGGACTTTATTTGCCCTCAGTATCTTACGGGCAATGAATTAAATAAGTTAGGAATTCGGAATTAGGAGTTGGGAGTTTTTTGTTTAATAGCCTCGGTACTGCCAAAACTAATGTTGTCTTCTTCGTATTCTGGTGGTTCGACGTGGATTACTACTCGTACCGTGCCAAAACTCTTTTCTAAACGATCTTCAATCTGTTCGGTAATTTCGTGAGCGACAACTAGATTATCGGTATCTACAATTAGGTGCATTTCAATAAATACCTGTCTGCCTAAGATTCCTCTAGAAGCAATATCATGACAGCTAACTACTCCTGGAACTTTCATCACGACATCATAAATGGCTTCAGGAGCGATCGCCATTTCATCAACCAGCCAGGGTAAATTTTCACTGATTACTTCCCAACCACTCTGAAACACTAGCAACGCCACGGGAAAAGCCAGAATTACGTCTAGCCACTGTAGTTGAGGGAGATTGAGGTTTTCTGCTTGCCAGATCCCCACTAAGCCAGCGATTACGATCATTGTTACCCAGATATCGCTCATGGTATGTTTGGCATCGGCAATTAAAATTGGACTATTGACTTTCCTCCCGACATTACGTTCGTAAAAAGCAACAAAAATATTGACTCCTAGAACAATTAACAACAGCCATAGTTCAGAAGAAGTGACCGTAGTTTCTACGCTTTCAGTACTTAAAAAGATTTTTTCTACCGCACCGCGCAGGATTTCAAAGCAGGCAATTCCTAAAAACGCAGCGATACCTAAAGCCCCTACCGCCTCAAATTTTTGATGCCCGTAGGGATGTTCGCGATCGGGTTTGGGGGAAGAAAAACGATTGGCAACCAAGCCTAAAATATTGTTGACGCTATCAGTAACGCTATGTAGTGCATCTGCTTGTAGGCTCAACGAACCAGTGGCTATACCCAAAGTGAACTTTAGTGCCATAACAAACAAATTTAATAGTAGAGTTAGCCAAAGAACTCGGCGAACTTGGGAACGATTGTCTTGCACCATATACCAACAGTAACTTTTTTGTCTGCTTGCTTTATAATCATAGTCTTAAACATCGTTATAGTATCTGATAGTTAGTGCTTGTAGCGAGATTGCGGTCTTAGAAAAAAGTAACTTATTGAGATATTTTCTGATAAATAAATTAGCAGATACCGCTTTTTTGATAGATTAAAATCAAAGGTTTAATAAGATACTTTTGCATTAAATCTTAGTTATTAAATTTAATTAATTTTTTAGTATGGCTCAGTTAACTCTCAATCTAGTTCAGGGTGCAGTTAGTTTTACCTTCTCAACCGAAGCTGCTAAACAACTACAGGCAGAAATATCTGCTCTGATGCAAAGTCTGAAAGCGGTTGCTAATAGTACTCCTGGTAGTGGTAATCGCCCCGTCAAACAAGAATCGATGGAATATCAACACACAGGGGAAGTGTTTTTAGAAATTTTTTGCAATCCTAATATTTATCCCAGCCCTTTTGCTGCCAAAATACTGATTACTTTGAGGGACGATCGCATTCGTTTGACTAGCGAAGCAGAACTTACTCAGCTAATTGAAGATTTGAACGTGTTTTTAGAAATGTAAATAAAACACTTGTCAGATTGAAATCCATAGCTTGCTGTTCACCTTGAAATTCCTATTACAATAAATAGGGCAAATTCTTTCTCTTCAGCATGGCATCTCTTCCCAACTCGCGATCGCTAGCTTTCCTCGCTCTCAAAAATGTATATCAACACAAAGCCTATACCGATATTGCCCTCAATCGTGTAATTAAGTCTGTGGGTAAATCGGTTGTAATTAGCCAGAGCGATCGCAGTTTTGCTTGTGAGTTGGTTTATGGCATTGTGCGCCGTCAGCGAACTTTAGATGCTTTAATCGATCTGTTGGGTAAAAAAAAAGCAGCACAGCAGCCTCCAGATCTCAGAATAATTCTGCACCTGGGTTTATATCAACTGCGGTATTTAGATCGCATTCCTGCTTCGGCTGCGGTTAATACTAGCGTGGAGTTGGCTAAAGAGAACAATCTTGCCAAACTTAGCGGGGTAGTCAATGGTTTGTTGCGAGGATATATTAGACAAGCAGAATCTGGCGATCCTTTACAGCTGCCAGAAGATCCGATAGTTAAACTGGGAATAAGACATAGTTTCCCCAACTGGATTGTCGAGACTTGGTTAGAACAGTTATCTATAGAAGAAACAGATCGGCTACTGGCTTGGTTTAATCAATCGCCAAAAATAGATTTACGGGTTAATCCCCTGAGGGCTTCTGTAGAGAAAGTAGAAGCCTCCTTTAGGGCTGCGGGTATTTTAGTCGAGGGCATACCTAATCTGCCTCAAGGTTTGCGTCTTCAAAGCGCGGGTGCAGTTCCAGATTTACCTGGCTATAAAGAAGGGTGGTGGGTGATTCAAGATAGTAGCGCGCAGTTAGTAACGCATTTGCTCGATCCGCAGCCTGGAGAGACAATTATTGATGCCTGTGCTGCCCCAGGAGGTAAAACTACCCATATAGCTGAATTGATGCAAGATCGGGGTAAAATCATCGCCTGCGATCGCGCTACGAAACGCCTAAATAAAGTTAGAGAGAACGCTGCTAGGCTACATTTGCAGTCGATTCAAATCGAGGCAGGAGATATTCGAGATAAAAGCGAGTTTGTCAATCTCGCCGACAGAGTACTATTAGACGCACCCTGTTCGGGTTTGGGTACGCTTCACAAACGTCCCGACATTCGTTGGCGACAAACCAAGCAGGCTATTAGGGAACTTTTTAGTCTACAAAGGGAACTATTAGAACAGGCAGCTACTTGGGTAAAACCAAGGGGAATTTTAGTTTATGCCACCTGTACTCTTAATCTTTTAGAAAATGAAAAAGTAATACAATCATTTTTGTCAAATCATTCTAACTGGAGTATTCAATCTCCCCCTAAGGCGATCGCTGGTGACTGGGTAACAACCGAAGGCTGGATTAAAGTTTATCCTCATCGACATGACATGGACGGTTTTTTTATGGTGAGATTAATACGAGATTGGTAAGATGGGTCGAAATAAAACGAAACAAATGAAACAAATACTTAAAATTCTCATTGCTGCTGCTTGGATAGATGGCATCATTCAACCAGAAGAACGCGCTTATTTACGTCGTATAGCTCAAGATTTTCAGCTGGCTGACGATCCTGAAATTAAGCCCCTATTGTCGGAATTAAAACCAGTAAAAGCTGTCGAATGTTATCAATGGCTAGAAGAATATTTTGGAGAAAACCACTCTGCTGAAGATTATCAAGAGTTGTTAGAGAAAATTAGTGCTTTGGTCTATAGCGATGGTTATATAGATGTCCGAGAGGCAAAGTTAATTGAAGCTATCCAAAGTTGCGATCCTGCCAACCCTAACTGTAAGAACTCGATTTTTGATCGGATGTTACGTAAGATTCGGAAAATATACAAAGCAGCGATCGAACAACAGGTTTAATCGCCGAATGTTTATTGCCTAATCTTTTATCTGAATATATCGATCACAATACGATTAAATCTCGAACAAATTTTCAACAGCCAAATTATATTTGATTTGAAATTCGTATTTTAAACTGGACATGTAACACTCCACAGCCTGTATTAACTCTGCTAAATTTACTGGAGAGAATAAGGGAAATTTTTGCCATACAGAAGATAAATACCAGTCGAGTCGATCGCCGTGGACAAATCGTAAAATTGGTTTGTCTTCATAGTCCATTGATTCATTGCTCAATTTGGTTAACGATCGTAATACAAGTTTCCAGAATGTAGGGTGGGCATCAAAAGGTGGATCGAATGTGATAAATAATTTTTCTAATGCCCACCACTGGGCAATAAAATTGTTCTGGCGGTGGGCAATTAGCTATAAGCTCGAATCCCTATTGACCGATGCTTATTGTTTGCTAGTTAAATATTTTTGGCGATCGCAATACAACTTTCGAGACTCGCGTTGGTTTTGATTCCTTGAGGATCTATATGGGTTGCTGCTGCTTGATAACCTTGTTTTTGTAATGCTGCGATTAAATGCGATCGCTTGGGTAGGTCTAGTTTTCCACGGCGACCGATTTCTTGTAGAGTATAAAAGTAAGGTGGTAAATCGATTTCGTGTTTCATACTTGTTAGTAACTTAACTATCTTTTGCCAGCCTCGCTGATCGGCTAAAACTATCAAACGTTCTATCCGTTGCGGATCGTGCAATCTACCCAACCACATCGCCCCACTGACGGTTATTGCAGGATCTTTACAGGTGCAGCTAATGTTGTTTAATTTACGCCAGGAAAAAGTTTGATAATTACCGCAGCTATGACAATAAGCCAGAAAACCGTAGTTATTGAGCGTCAAACGTGGCTTAGAAACCAAACGCAGCATCAAACGGTAGGTTTGCCCTGTAAATAGCGAAAATATCGGTTCAATGCCCAATCCTTTGGTAGCAGCCTGTTGTTGTGTTGCCCCAATTAATAATCTTAGAGCTTGCTCTTGGGCTGCGGGATGAGAACGAGCGATCGCACTATAAGCAAGTATACTATTTTCAGGTAAATGCCCTGTCAGGGTTCGTCCATCGGTGCTGGTAAGATACATTAAGCCACCTATTTTAGTCGCCCACAGCATACTACTGAGATAGGGAACTGCACTACCAAAACAATCAACATCAACCAGATCGTAGTAGTCGCGTCGAGCATAACAGCTAAAAAAGACTCGATGAGCATCTTGATGAGTAATCTGACAATGTTCGGGGGCGATCGCCTGGGCTAGATTCTGTTGTAATAGAGAACTATGTTCGGGGTTTCCTTCATTAATCCAAAGATAATCCGCGTTGCTTTCGTGCCAATATCGCAAGCTACGAACACCGCAACCGCTCAAAGCATCTAACACCCTAAGACTTCCGCGATCTTGTTTCTCGGCAATAGCAGCTAGAACCCCCAAATCTCGAACAAACTTATGTTGAGAATTGTAAAAGGCTTGCCCTATTTGAAACTTAGCTTGTCCTTCCCGATGCCATTTTGCTGCCACTGCATAAATATTACTGTTTAATTCTTAATTGTTGCTCCACTGCCAACAACAACTCATCAATTATTCTATTATGAAAATAATGAGGTGGATTCCATTTGATCCATTCCGACGCGCTATGTTCGGTCATGACAATTTCTAACTCTTCACTCACCCAACCAAAAAAAATCACCAAAGACTTCTCTACTTTTTGACCGCCAAAGCGTCTGTATCGAGGATAATAAATTGTTTTAAAACGAAAATCCAATTCTAAGCAAACCTGTTTTTTGGTGATTCCCGTTTCTTCCCCTAACTCTCTTAAGGCACACTGTAACTCTGTCTCTCCTGGTTCGATATGACCTTTGGGTAAATCATAACGATACGATCGCTTCATTAATAAGAATGATGGTTGTTTGGTTCGAGTGAAGCAGATTACGCCACAGGATTTTACTTTTTGCATGGAGAGCGATCGCACGTACAGGGACGATCTTAATCAAAATAAATATTAATATTAGAGAGCCATAATTTAATCTTTAAGTTCTTCAGGTAAATTAAAGCTACCGTCAGCATTACAGGGAAAGGCGATCGCCCTATACACTGCATCAATTGGTAATACACCATAAAGATGAGGATATAGTTCTACACCCCCTTCTAGATTTTCCTCAATTAAACTGCTATTTATTTTAGAGGATTCAATGACCAATATAACAAGCCCGCTTTGTCCAAAGTAAAATCGATGGGCTACTGTCAAGAGTTGATGACGATAAGAACAATGAATAAACTGTTCGCGAGCAAAAGCTGCTGGTTGATATTCTCCTTTTGTTTGGGCAGCATTCCATTCAAAAGAAGAAGTGATATGGTAAATCAGCCTGCTCAAGATTCATCACCACTAATATGAACGATTACCTCTCGATAGTTACTGCGCTGACGATGTTCCCACAGGTATACTCCCTGCCAAGTACCCAAAACTAATTCTCCTCCAGAGATCGGAATATGTTCTGAAGTATGAGTCAAGACAGAACGAATATGAGCAGGCATATCGTCCAAACCTTCTGCGCCGTGAATATAGCGCGTGGCATCTTCAGGAACTAGCTGGGAAAAGAAGTTTTCTAAATCTATTAAGACATCAGGATCGGCATTTTCTTGAATTAACAAAGAAGCAGAAGTATGGCGCACAAATACAGTGCATAATCCAGTAGCTACCCCAGATTTTGCTACAGCCTGCTTTATCTTATTGGTGATTTTGTGGAGTGATTTTCCTGTGGTTTTGATTTTTAAAGCTGTTTGATGATGTTTCATTGGTTGTGCTGTCATCTTTTCTTCGCGAAGGAGACTCTCACTTTTAGTGATGAGACGGGGCGTTTAAACGCCAGGGAAACCACTGGCGACAGCCCCTCAGGAATTCGCGCCTCTAATTAAGTTTTTTACATTAAATGG
>JADEXJ010000018.1 GCA_015207195.1 Pleurocapsales cyanobacterium LEGE 10410 | reverse complement strand
GCTGAACCACATCCTTTTCGGTTAAGATTCCTACAACTGCCGAATTAGCGATCGCCAAAACGCAACTATGCTGGAACTGAGTAGGTAATCTGGGTGTATCTCTCGAATCTCCCACCGCCAATACGCAGCTAGTAGCCCAATTTCGACTCATCAACTTGATTACTTCTTCCAATGGAGTCTCTGGAGACACTGCCAAGGGTTCTGCTTCAATTGCCTGTTCCAGAGAGACTGAGTTATTCTGCTGCATGGAAATACTAGGTATCTATTTTTGTCAATGATATTTATATATAAATATATAAATATCTATGATTTTAAGCGATTGTTACATATAATCTTATGTGTAAAAATTTGAACTGAACATTAAATTATGATACAAAATGTTACTTGACATCGGTTCGGGTCAAGACAATATGTTTGATGACAGGGGGATTAGTTTGGCTGCACCTACAGCAATTTTCCGTTAAATAGACTCAATTACTACTTCCTACTTTCTACTTCCTACTTCTGAGACAGTTGCGTTGGGCGGGTTCCCCGACTTGAGCAAACTGTCGAACCCGAAGGGCTACTTCCTACTCCCTACTCAACAACAAATTGAAAAAAAAACAGCGCGAATTTTGTCATCAAGCTTAAGATGTATTTTTCAATACAAATCGCTCAAAGCATTACATAGTATGTCAAGTAACTTTTTTCTAAAAAAAAATGTCTACCTTTAGAGGAATGGAATTTTTTTTGAATACGAGAGAATATAAGCATCATTCACTTGGAACAAGCTGCTTAAAATTTAAGCAAAAACGTTGATGACGCAACGTCAGAGAGCGATTGGAAGTTTAGCGCCGTACCCAGAATTTATAAACTTGCGTTCGATGTTGCTCTCATAATTTAGTCTACCAATCTACCAAATTTACAGTTTCAATTTTAATCAACACTCCCTTTAGATTCCTATTAATTTGTCCATAGACTGCAACCCTTACAGAACGAACCAGAATAATAAGCAAGCCAATAGTTAAAAATATCGAAGTTTATGTGAGGATGCCGTTCTATTAGTCTCAACCAAACATAACCTGAAACAAGGAACAAACTATTATGTCTTATACAGAATCATTTGAAAACAGAAATAAAGTAGTTGAAACCCTAGCTATTCCCGACAATCGAGATCGAATCAGATGGGGACCGATTATTGGGGGAATTTTTGTGGCGATCGCCACTCAACTAATTCTTAGTGCTTTGGGAACTGCGATCGGTCTAAGTGTCGGCGCATCTGCTCTTGGAGTCGGTATTTGGGCGGTGATTAGTTTACTAATTGCCTTGTTTATTGGTAGCTGGGTGGCTGCTGCTGGCTGTAGTCCGATGAACAAAAAAACCGCCATGCTACACGGATTGATTCTCTGGGCAACAACTTTAGCTATCAGTTCTTGGTTACTAGCCAGTGGTGTATCGGGAGCTTTTGGCATCATGGCTGCCAATGCAGGGGAAGTCTTGAATCAAGTTCAACAACCAGGAGGGGTTAGCGTACCCAATCAAGTTCCTAACGTACCAGCCGAACAGCTACAGCAGCTTGCAACAAATTCTGCAGAAGCAGCCTGGTATTTTATTATCGGTTCACTATTAGGATTGGCAGCAGCTTTGATTGGGGCATCTGTGGGGGCAAAAAAACCCAGACCCGTTCGTACTGGAACAGTTGCCGAACCTCGAACTCCTGAAAACCTTGCCAGATAGCTTATAAAAGTTTATAAAATTTCAACGCCTAGAAAAGAATCGGGGATTGGGAGATAAATCTTCCTTTCCCTTTTTTGTTTGAGATTATAGGTAGGGATATGGGTAATTAGTCGTTAGTAGTAAGATGGCGATTCACGATAGTGTTAAATTTATTACTTATTACCTCAGCTTCATCTGTAGCAAACCTGAGAGTGTTTCAGATAAAATATTCTTTGCTCGATCTGGTTGAATTCCTCTGACCCCTATACAGGCGAACAGCAATTCGCTCCTACTTTAATCCAACTCTCAATCTCAAGAATGGCTGCACTTATTTCGGTTTTCCTCGCCATTAGCCTGTCGTTACTAATTACCCGTATTGCGACAGAGGCTTTGACTCTAACGGGTTTATCTCGGACTTCGGCTAGATTCCAAGCTCGTTCTGCTTTTACTGGAACGGGATTTGCTACGGCAGAATCAGAAGCAGTAGTCAAGCATCCTTTACGACGGCGCATTATTATGTGGCTGATGTTTTTAGGCAATGCGGGGTTTATTACGGTTATTTCTTCTTTGGTTCTAACCTTTGTTTCTACTTCTTCTACGGAGGATAGCCTATCTCGCCTGCTTTATTTGTTTCTCGGTATGGGAGTACTTTGGCTACTAGCTACCAATCGCGCCTTCAATCGTATTCTGACTCGTTTGGTAAGAAGGGCTTTGCGTCGTTGGACGGATTTGGACTTAAGGGACTATGCTCGTCTGCTACATCTTAAAGGAGAATATCAGGTAACGGAAATAGAGGTAAATGAGGATAATTGGCTGGCGCACAAAAAATTAAAACAGCTACGATTGACGGATGAAGGTATTGCTGTTTTGGGGATTGAAAGACGCGATCGCTTTTATATCGGCGCACCCCATGGAAACACCTATATTTATCCTGGAGATATTATCATAACCTATGGTCGTAGGGCAGCCTTAGTAGAACTAGATGTCCGTCCTGAAGGTATTGAAGGAGAACAGGCTCACCGACGGGCGATCGCCATTCAACAGCAGATCGAACGCGAACAAGAAAAACGCGATCGGGCGACTTTGTGATTGTGTTAGTTGTTAGTTGTCAGTTGTTAGTTGTTAGTTGTTAGTTGTTAGTTGTTGCTGGAGATCGGCGATCGCTTCTCTAAAATTCTCGCAATAAATGGCAAGTAGTTTGTAGGGTGGGCAAATTTAAGATCAACTAAACTACTTATCTAGAAGATGATTTTGCCCACCTTGCTTTTAGTTAGCAGGAGAGCGATCGCCACTTTGCAGTTAGTAGTTATTGGTTCAAGAGCCATAGATAGATATTTGTACCTATTTCTCTAGTCTTAGATAGACAAATAGAACTCAGGATGGATAGAGTTTTGCCTTACACATTATCTAAACTAAATACATCAATAATCAAATATTTTTCATTCTTAATATATTATGACGACTTTACCTGGGAAACCGATTTCCTTTTGGTTGGATTCGACTGCCGAAACTTCCTTTCCCAAAATGGAAAACGTAACTGTGGATGTAGCGATCGTCGGGGCAGGAATTACGGGAATTACCGCAGCCTATTTACTCAAAAAAGCGGGTAAGACTGTTGCTTTAATCGAAGCACAGCAGATAGCAGCAAGTGCCAGCGGGCATACTACCGCTAAAGTGACCTCTCTACATCAGCTGATCTATGCAGATTTAATTGACAAAATTGGCGAAAACAAAGCCAGACTCTACGGTGAATCAAACCAAGCTGGGGTAGAGTTTGTCGCCTCTATAGTAGAACAAGAAGGCATTGACTGCGACTTTCAACGCAACGACACCTATAGTTTTGCGGAAAATAAAGACAATTTAGATAAGGTAAAACAAGAATACGATGCAGCAGTAAAATTAGGTCTGCCTGCGGAGTTTGTCACCGAAACTACCCTACCTTTTGAGATCGCGGGGGCGGTTAAGTTTAATAATCAGGCACAGTTTCATGTACGCAAGTATTTGTTGTATTTAGCAAATACTATTCCTGGTGAGGGAAGTTACGTTTTTGAAGATAGTCGCGTCCAAAGCGTAACAGAAGGTAACCCCTGTAAAATATCTGCAAATAACACTACCTTACAGGCTACTGATGTATTGCTGACAACCCATCTGCCAATTATGGATCAAGGGTTGTTCTTTGCTAAGACTTATCCTCAACGTTCCTATATTATTGGGGCTAAAATTGATCGAGCAAAAGCCCCAGAAGGAATGTATATCGGCGTGGGCAAAAATTATCACTCGATTCGCACTACCCCCACAGAAGATGGTGGCTTACTACTGCTGATTGGTGGTGGTGGTCATAAGGTTGGGTCAAAAAGCGAGACTGAAGAGTCTTATTTAGAACTGGAACGCTACGCTCATTCTCATTTCGGCATCGACAAGATTGACTACCGTTGGTCGAGTCAAGATTATAAATCCTTTGACAGATTGCCCTATATCGGCAAGTTAACTCCTGGTAACGAACATATTTATGTAGCGACGGGCTTTAGCCTCTGGGGAATGAGTAAAGGGACTATGGCGGGAATGCTATTATCCGATTTAATTTTAGATCAGAAAAACTCTTGGGCAGATCTTTACGATTCCCTGCGGGCAACTCCGTTTGTCACGCAAGAATCAATCAAAAATAATTTAGACGTGGGTATTCACTGGGTAGGCGATCGCTTTAAAGGGATTCAAGACTGGTCTACCGATGATGTCAAACCAGGAGAAGGAAAAATAATTACCCTCAAGGGTGAAAAAGTTGGCGTATATAAAGATGAAATGGGTAGAGTAACCGCAGTGAACGCTACTTGTCCTCATCTAGCCTGCATTGTGAACTGGAACAGTGCCGAAAAAAGCTGGGATTGTCCCTGTCATGGTGGACGTTTTACCTGTGAAGGCAAGGTGATTCAAGGACCTCCCGTCAAAGATCTTGAATTGAAATCAATTTGAAGCTCATATAAAAGGCAATCCTAAAAAATAGAACTATCGGGGTCTTCTATTTCTGGGCGATCGCCCAATTGTTTAGTTATTCAACTTGTATTTAACAATGGAGTCAAATCATGAAAAGAATTAGCCAAGCACTCAAAGAATTGAGCATCAATAGAATTATCATCAGCTTGTTATTGGGAATCATCCTCTTAGCCACCACAGCTTGCAGTAATCCACGGGTAAGTAAAGCGAAAGAAGCAGATTTGACTACTGGAAAACAAGAGACAGGGCTGATTTATTCAAAATCTCAGAAAGTAAAGTCATTAGATAGCGTTGATGATTTTGTCAGCCCCAAACAACAGCAGGAGTTGTTAGACCCTAACCGAATTCCCAGTCCAAAACAACCAAATATCAACCGTGCCAATCCCGAAAACAAACTATTAGAAAAGACTAAGCAAATGTTTGAGGATGCGGGCAATTTCTAAATCACACAGTACTTGGCATCAGAAATCTTTGGGCTGGAGAGCTATCAAAAAGTAAGGTAAATTTTTCTAGACTGAGAACCCAAAGCATACTTCGATCTTTGCAATTCACAACCTATATCTTTAGATTGAAGCAAAATTAACCAAATTAGCCAAATATGGTTTTATAGCTGTCGGGGTCATATCAATCTAGATTAACTTTTTGATTTAGCTCAATAAGACCCTCAATACATCCATTATCCGCAACTATCATGGAACGAGTTGATTCCCCTAGCCCTGTTATCGATGCTACTACTACCGAGGAAATTATAAATAGTCCTCTGGTGATTAGAAATTTACATCAGCGTTCTTTAAAAGAAGTTTTAGCCGATTATAGCGATCGCGCCCAACTCAAAGAAACCAATCCCATCGAGCAAGCTGCCGAAGCAGTTGGTTTGATGTCCAATATTCAGGTAGAAAAAACCGTGACGATCGATCGCCCTGCTAGCGAACTCTATAGTTATTGGCGCGACTTGACCAATCTGCCCAACTTTATGGGACACCTTAAGTCGGTGACTAACCTCAACGAAGCAGGTACGGTATCTCACTGGGTAGCTAATGCACCTTTAGACCTAAATGTCGAATGGGATGCGGAAATCATTGCCGATGAGCCAGACTGCCTGATCGCCTGGAACGCTCTAGAAAATGCCGACATAGATAACTGTGGTTTTGTTCGTTTTAAAACCGCTACGGGCGATCGCGGGACTCAGGTCAAGGTGGTCTTAGAGTATCAGCCCCCTGGAGGTGCTTTGACTAATGCGATCGCCAAACTTTTTGGTGAATCACCCACCGAACAAATTGGGGATGAACTAAATCGTTTCAAACAGCTGATGGAGACGGGTGAAATTGCTACTACCAAGGGGCAACCCCAAGGTTCTAGTTAAATTGTTGTAGCTTTTTAACAATCGATAGCTCTAATCACCAATTAGGAGAAACAAAATTAATGTTCGATAATCATACCGTTCGTTGCTTGCGTAATCTCGCGCTGGCTTTTGTTTTGATCGTAGGAATGTTTTTGACTAACCTTGCTGATGGCGGACAAGCTTTAGCAGCAGATAATTACAGCGCACCTACCGATACCTATCAAGAAACTCGTAATCCCAATCGTGTTGATACCAGCACTGAAGAATTGACCAAGAGCAAAATAGATTTACCCGAAGAACAAGAACAGGGAACTTCTATTTACGAACAGGTAGTAGACAGAGTAAATCAGCAGCGAGATACTTCACTCAAAGGTCAATCAAATACTAAAACCAGAAGTGAACCGTAATCGATACACAACTAAAAACTTTGGTCGCTCTGGTATTTAGCGATCGATAGTTGACCCTACTTTACATTCAATTTATTTTCATACATCAAGAGGTAAATATGTTTTCATTTTTCAAAATCAACCTGCGTCGAATTATTACCGTTTTAGCTTCTATTACTCTATTTTTTGGCGTAGTTTTGTTTGGTCATAGTAATGTTCTGGCAGCAGAAGCGATCACCAGCGACGTAACAAATCTTAACTCGACCGATGTAGTAGATGATGCCCAATACGAAGCCGACAAAATAAGTCGCCAGCAAAGACAGGCAATGAGATCGCAGATGGCGGAACCAGATACCGAAAACGAAAGTATTGGGGAAAAACTTAATTTAGATGAGGCTTTGCCCCGTAGTACCAAAAAATTTGTCGAGCAGGTTACAGGAGACGAACCAATTAACAACGAAACACGCCCGTAATCACTATCTTTAGTCTGAGCAATAGTTACTAGCACCTACAACCTTTGAATGATGAATTAATCATAGATGCGGAAAAGAATAAAGTGGCGTTTATTAACAGGAGACTATGAGTAAATACAGACGTTCGATAGGTTTGTTTTACAGTCGCGACGAAGCTGAAAAAGCCTTACGCGCTTTAAAAGATGACGGGTTTGATATGAATCGCGTCAACGTTATTGCTAAGAACGCAGATCAGGTAGCTGAATCTGCTGGTGTAGATGTTGGTTATGACGAAGGTAACAATGCAGCAGAAGGTGCTGGTGCTGGTGCTACTTCTGGTGCTGTATTAGGTGGGATTGGCGGTTTATTAGTCGGGTTGGGAACACTAGCTATCCCTGGTGTGGGTCCAATTATCGTGGCTGGAGAAGCAGCTAGTACTATTGCTTCAACCTTAGCTGGCGCAGGTATCGGCGCAGCAGCAGGCGGTATTATTGGTGGTTTAGTTGGTTTGGGCATTCCCGAAGACAAAGCCAAAATCTATAGCGATCGCGTATCTAGTGGCAGCTACTTGGTTATGGTTAACGGTACAGATGACGATATCAGCCGTGCAGAACGTATTTTGCAGGATAACGGGATCGAAGAATATGGCGTATACGATGCCAACGATATCGATGATGATACCTACAATCGAACCTCTGGCATAGATCGTTCTGGTGTAATCGAACCCAATACCACTGGAAAAGTCATGGGCGATCGCAATGCTACTACTGATGCCGATGTAATCGTGGTAGAACCGCGAGATAACGTTTAAATTAACGCTCTCGCGTTTCTAGCCATACATTTCTGGTGAGGTAAATCAGTTGACAGACTAGGATGGTTAGGACTAAAAGAATATCAAATCAGAGGAATTAAAGGTTTAAAAAAGCATTTTATTCTGGTATTTTGTGCCTATACTTTTATGAGGACACGCATTCTGAGGAAACCTCAGAATCGCGAGATGTCCGTCCTTTGGCATAAGTTAACTGGTGGTTTAAGACGACGTTGGGCAAATAAACCAATCAACACTTTTCCTGAAGCATTGGAAGCATTTCGTACAGCTGTATCTTATCGTTTTGTATCATGGCTCAATCACAATATAGACGTTTTTACTGCTTATAAAGCTAGTTTGGGGTTTGTTTGGGCTTGATTTTTGTTTAAGTCCCGCTATTAACTTTTATGCTTCTGGTTCTGCATCTACAGATAATATTTCTGCTGAAACAGAGGCATTATTTACCGATACTTTTAGCGATTATGCCCTCGATGTATCTACTCTAGAAACTGATCTAGTTTGATAGCGCGATCAGAAATTTATTGTTAGATCGATCTGTTTGAGAATTAAATATTGAGTCTTGCTACTTAGTTTCTCAGCTACTTAGAGATGAAATCTAAGTAGCTCTTTTTTGCCAACACAATATGAGTATTTTTATAGTTCCAATCAATTTTAGCTACTTTTTTGCATACCCCTTTACAGCTCAGAAATATGAATCTACAGAACAAAAAACAAACAAAAATAATTTTAAGGAGATTGAACAATGGATGCATTTAACAACTTACTCGAACAAGGCAGTCAACTATATAATATTCCTTTAACAGGCGATCCAGTAGCTGATGAATTAGCTTTTCAGCAAGCATATAACGAACATGCAGCTCAAGTTTCAAATTATCTAGCAGAAATCTACCCCGCAGGGGAACTTCCTCCAGGTTTTGGACCAGAATACATCAGTCAAGCTGTTTCAGAAAACTGGGATGCTTTTGGTAATTTAATGGGTGCATATCAAGAAGGTGTCTATACTAGCGATGCCATGCATGAAATGTATATAGATACTATCCATGGAGTTCAAGATTTATACGATCCATATACAGGTCAAGTTTGGTACGATGTTCCTTATGCCGATTATTACTATACAGATCTTTATTCTGGCACTGGTTCATTATTTGGTTCCGACACAGTTGTAGACAATTCATATTTAACTCAAATAGATCCTTACGAATACTATGGAAGCTATGGATTGGATGCATATACCTACACATATGATTACGGAAGTTACGACTATGCGGTAATTTAAACAAATTCACTTGCAGATTCAAACCTTGCTAAATCTAGGACAAAAGTTTGAATAATCTTAAACTACTTGAGTTGACCGATTTGAGTAGTCTTTTTTTTGCTCATTAATTTTGCATACCCACATTCGCTTCAGAAATAGATATTTACAGAACAAACAACCTAAATAAACTTGTACGGAGAGAAATACCAATCATGGAAAATATCCAATTTACTCAAGTAGGTACAGACAGCAACGATGTATATGGATATGGAGACTATTTATTTGGAGAAAGCGGTGTAGATGTTATCGATGGTCTGGGAGGCGATGATTATCTCTCTGGCGCTGCTGGAGATGATATTCTCTTCGGTTGGACGGGAAATGACACGGTTGCTGGAGGAAGTGGCAACGATATTCTTTATGGAGAGGATGGTAACGATCGCCTAATCGGTGCAGAATATCGCGTTCATTCTTTTAATTATCCTGAACTAACGGAAGACCCCTATGCTTTTGCTAATGAACCTGTGGACCCCAACATCATTGAATTTGATGAGTATTACGGTGGTGCTGGCGCGGATACATTTGTCCTGGGAGATGCATTTAACGCTCATTATCGAGGAACTGGGTTTGCAATCGTCAAAGACTTCAATCCAGCAGAAGGAGATAAGCTAGAAGTTTTTGGCAAACTAGAGGACTATACTCTCGGCACTGGCGATCTTTTTGGCGATGGAGTTAGCGATCTGATTCTTGACTATCAAGGAGAAACGATCGCTATGCTGACAGACTACACTGGAACCCTGGTTGCCGAAGATTTTAACTTTTCAGCTGACATTTTCTAACACAAAATCAAACTTGACTCAAACTTCCGACTAATTCTGTAATTAGTTCGGATTTTTTATGGCAATTGCCGTTAATTATATAACTTGCCCCTTCTATTTTTTGCATATCCCAATCTGTTTGAGAAATAAAAGCGACAAAAGCTAGAATTGCAGAAAGTGAGAATTAATGCTCCAGGGGCAGGGAGAAAGCCGATTCTTAGCAGAAAAGAAGAAATTGGATTATGTTTGTTTTACCTGAGACAAATGTCAACCTTTGAAGTATTGGGAATACAGTTTGGAATTTCCAATACTTTTAATCTCCTACATCTATAAATTGGCGAAATAAACAGATGTAAAATATGGGCTTCTGTGGCGTGAAGTTATTGTGATGACTGAAATATTGGGTCAGAATAATGAAACACTCCATTTTTGACCCGATACTAAAAAGGCTCTAAACCTTACTATATATAATTTAAGCGGATGAGGGGAATCGAACCCCTAGCTTTAGCTTGGAAGGCTAAGGTATTACCACTATACGACATCCGCACTTTACTTCCGTCGATTTTTTATCGACTTAAATATAGTAACGAGATTTAGTGCTTTGGTCAACCTTTTAGAAAAAAGTTAGGAATTTTTCAATACTTTAGACCACAAAAAAACTATTAGCCGATGAATCAAATTAAATTTGTAGTGAAGTAATAGATCTTGGGGATAGCTTTTATAGCCATATGTATTTTATATTTATTTCGAGCGATCGCTAGTGAAAAATTATTGAGTTTGGTATATTCCCTTAACTAGTCCAAGGTAATTCCGTTGCCCAATCTAAAACACTTATGAATAATCGTAAATTTTCTCAATCCCTAGAATCAACTTATTTAATTTTTATGATGGTAATTCCGTTGATCATAGCTGAGAAAGTACCTGTTTTAGCGAATACCAACAGTATTGTGTACATGGCTCAAACTTCTGTACCTCCAGGAATCAGCCCTAACGATGTACCGCCTATTCCTCTACCCGCTCCTTCAAAAAAGCCTTTGATTGAGCCTTTGCCACCCCTTGAAGAATTTTTAGAGATTTTACCCAACCAGCTGCCAGAAGCTGTTCCAGAATCCGAGATCGAATTTGAAGTTACAGAGTTTGAGTTAAAGGGAAATACTGTCTTAGAAGCAGCAGCAGTAGAAGCAGTGTTGCAAGAGTATCGCGATCGCCCAATAACTTTTGCCGATTTACTGGAACTAGAAGCTAGATTGACCAAGCTCTACACAGCTGAAGGTTATATTAACTCCGGGGTGGTAGTTCCTGCTCAAAATATAGCTCGCGGGGTGGTAACGCTTCGAGCTATCGAAGGTATGGTTGAAGAGATTACGGTAGATGTTGAGGGACGTTTAAAAGAAAACTATATTCGCTCGCGTTTAGCCAGAGGTGCTAAATCTCCCTTGAATGTAGAGGAGCTACGGGAAGCATTACAGCTGTTACAGCTCGATCCTTTGGTCGAAAGCCTAAGTGCGGAACTATCGGTAGGTTTGAGTCGCGATCGCTGGATTTTGGATGTAGATGTCAATCAGGATACCGCTTTTGCTCCCCTATTGTTTGTTAATAATAGTCGTACTCCCAGCGTGGGAAGTTTTCAGCAAGGTATAGAACTAAACCATAATAATGTTTTAGGCTATGGCGAACGCTTGAGCTTGATCTTCAAAAACACCGCTGGCAGCGACGATTATGATAGTAGCTATAGTGTTCCCGTTAATTCATTAAACGGCACTATCGGTTTACGTTATCGCTATATAAGTAGCGATATTATTGAAGGAAATTTAGCGGTAGCCGACATTGAATCTCAAACCGACGAATTTAGGCTCACTTTAAGACAGCCTATTTTGGTTAGTGCCAATTCCGAATCTACCCAAGAATTTGCTCTAGGTTTAGAAGCTTCCCGCCAGACTAATCAAGTTACCGTACAAAATCAACCTTTTCCCCTGCCTTTTTCTGGTGCAGATGTTAATGGAGAAACCAAAATTTCTGCCCTACGATTTTTTCAAGACTGGACAAGAAGAACTCGCACCGATGTTTTAGCAGCGCGATCACAGTTGAGTGCGGGATTTGATATTTTTGATGCTACGGTCAATGAAAATGCCCCCGATAGTAAGTTTGTTGCCTGGCGGGGTCAGGTGCAGTGGTTACGGCAACTATCTAGTTCTGACATCAATTTACTACTGCGTTCTGATGTTCAGCTTTCTAGTGACGATCTTGTCCCTTTGGAACGATTCAGTTTAGGGGGAGTTGAAAGTGTTCGGGGCTATCGTCAGGATGCCTTGCTGGGAGACAACGGAGTATTTGCCTCAGCAGAGGTGAGAATTCCTTTTTATCGCTGGAATAACGGACAAAATAGTCTTTCCGCGATTCCCTTTGTTGATTTTGGTACTACTTGGAGTAATTCCAATGAGAGGGAAGTGGCAGAAGACACGGTGGCATCATTGGGCTTAGGAATCAGATTAAGTTTAAGCAATAGGTTAAATGCTCGTGTAGACTATGGTATTCCTTTGATTGAGGTGATCGACAATAACGATACGTTGCAAGAGAATGGAGTCTATTTTGCTGTGGAATATTTTCCTTTTTAACCTGATACCAAATCCGATTGATGAAGGTCACGCTCGCCGTTCTTCAAGTCCCCCATAATTGGGGGATTTAGGGGGCTTTTTTGAAGTAACTTATATGAACAGGATTTAGTATGAGTTCGGGTTGAATAAATTATCGACGCAATCAACCTCCAGGCAATTAACCCAATTTTGCCTTGAGAACTCGTCTGTATCGTATTAGAAAAAAAGGCTCAATCCCAATCGCCAATGGTGTTTCTGGAGAGAGGGATAACCATTAAACCATCTTTTGAATTTTGTGACTGATTTGGATCACTAACTTTGGTTGTTTAGGTTCAATTTTTTCCTATAACTCAGATTACATATCCACAAAGTAAAAAAGTCGATGATAGTCTTCATGTCTGTAGTTTCTTTGCAACATTTAGATATCAAACAAATATGTTTTTAAAATCTATTTTGTCTACCAACCGTTACTCATCCGCAGCAGTTTTAGTCGTAGCTTTAGCTTCTTCTTACAACATTCCCCACGCCATAGCAGCTAACAAACTAGAACACAATAGTTACAGCAACAGTATTCAAGAATTCGAGCCAAATCAAACCGATCTAAACATAGCACCAAAAAGTACTACCAAAAAGCTTAAGCAACAAATTGTCGCTTCTAATTATCGAGTTTTGCCAGAAACCATCAACTTAGTCAAACAGTATGAAGGCTTTAGTTCCCGTGCCTACATCGATACCAGCGGATTGCCTGTTATCGGCTATGGACAAAGTTTCATTAATGGTAGAAGAGTGAGACTGGGTCAATATATTACTCGCGCTCAGGCTGACGCTGCTTTGGAAAAAGAGCTAGCTCATCTTCAACGCAAGGTAGCTGCACGGGTTAAAGTTAAGCTTAATCCTTATCAGTTGGGTGCGTTAACTTCGTTAGTTTACAATGCAGGAATGAGAATTGTTACTAACAGTACTCTAATTAGAAAGCTCAATGCAGGAGATTATGCTGGCGCAGCTAGAGAATTTCCTCGTTGGAACAAAGCTAATAAAGGCGGTAGATTGGTAGTATTTTCGGGTTTGACCAGACGTAGAATGGCAGAGAAAAAGCTATTTTTGTCTGATTATGACCAAATAGCCAGTAACTAGAAACATATCTTATTAAATTTATTAATCACCACGAAACATAAAATATTTCTATATAAATAGATAGACAAATAAAAAAAATATTCACAATTACGATACTTGGGTTTCATCGATAGTTAAACTTTCTCGGTGAAACCCGTTTATTTTTGTTGGGCTTGAGCCAGTAAAACCTAGTTATCTTGAGACATTGGTTGCTTTTGAGGCACTATGCTTTGGATTTAGAAATTGGGAAACGAGGTCAATTTACCATAGCGATGCCAGGTTAGGTTGGGACAGTTAAAGCGATCGCCCTACCCCAGGCTCGGCTAAGGCACAGAAGTAGCGAACAGCAATTTTTTGCAAGCACTAACCTTTTTTTACCCAGATGGATGATAAGTTTTTCGTGCACATTTCCAGAAAAAAATCATCTATCAAACTATAGAATGTTTTCAAATTCAAGAATTTCTCACATTTTCTATCATTCAACAATTTTCTTGGCAGCCGTAGTATTTTCCAACATTATTGTCAATGATTCTTCAGCAGCGAGCAGATCTGACCTTAAGATACATCAAAAACTTCAATCTAGCTCGACCAACCACAATAATCAGCCTAATCTTGAATTAAAAAAGAACATTGTCGCGTCCAACGTTAGTGTTCTTCCTGCAACAATCAACTTAGTTAAAGAGTTTGAAGGATTCCGCTCTTATGCCTACACAGATACCAGTGGATTACCTGTGGTTGGCTATGGACAAACCAGAATCAATGGTCAAACCGTTCGTCTCGGTCAATATATCACTCAAACACAGGCTGATATTGCTTTGAGGCAAGAGCTACAGCATATTCAAAACCTCGTCAAATCTCATGTTCAAGTAGATTTAAATCCTCATCAGCTGGGGGCATTAACTTCGTTAGTTTACAATTCGGGAATGAGAATTCTGACTAACAGTACTCTGATTAGAAAACTCAACGCAGGGGATTATGCTGGCGCAGCCAAAGAGTTTCCTCGTTGGAATAAAGCCAACCAAGGTGGTCAATTAGTCGTGTTTCCAGGATTGACCAGACGTAGACTTGCAGAAAAACAGCTATTTTTAACGCCTTATCAGCAGATTGCAAGTAATTAATCTGAGTTCGGAGTTCAAAAAGCCATTTGTCATTCGTCCTGGATGCGGTTTAAAATGGCTTCCAGCTTTTCTCTTTGTAACCAAAATCAAATAAATGGGGATGGAAAATTTCGGCTAATATTTCTGCTGAATCAACCAGCCGAGGACCAGGACGATTAAAATAGGCATTCCCATCAGTGATAAATACTTTACTGTTTTTGATCGCCTTAAGACTTTTCCAGGCAGGATGCTGAGTTAAAATCTTCGATTCCTGTTTAGTACGTTCTAAACCAAAGCCACAGGGCATGATCACAATGATATCTGGATCGACATCAATGAGACTTTCCCAGAACAAATAAGGGGACTGTTCTCCTTTAAAGCTTAAAAGAGGTTCTCCTCCAGCAATTTCAATCAGTTCGGGAATCCAGTTCCCTGCCGTCATTAGCGGTTCTGTCCATTCCAAAGCCACCACGGTCGGTTTTTCTGGCGTTGAATCTGCGATCTTTTGGGCGATCGCCTCTAAGCGATTTTGTAGTTTATTTAAAACAGGCTGCGCCTCGACTTCTAAGATTTGGGCGACTCGTTCGATATCTCCCCAAACTTGTCTGAGTATGTTGGGCTGTAGAGAAATAACTTGAGGATGGAAGTTAGTCAGTTGGGCGATCGCTCGCTCAACTTCTGGCAAGTTAACCGCACAGACATCACACTGGTCTTGAGTAATAATATGAGTTGGTTTGAGCTGTTCTAAGACTTCTAGTTTAATTTTATATATACTCAAAGCTTCCTGGATCAGACTTTGTACGTCTGCATCAATTTCGCCACTCTTTTTACTACTATCAAGTCTTGCTTCGGTACAAACGGGCAAATCTTTTACGGTCGGGGGATAATCGCATTCGTGAGAGCGACCTACTAGAGAGTCGGTCAAACCCAAGCAGTCAACAATCTCTGTAGCACTAGGCAGAAGAGAAACAATTTTTAGATTAGCTGAATCTTTCATAGGTTATGTTACAGCGTACTGATTTGTTATTTGTAGTCCGTTCTGATAGCTTTGAGATTAAACCGCCCACAGGCAATCGCTCAGTTACTCTAGACTTTTGACTCTTGCTGCTTGAGATAGGCAAATACGGACTTGTCACCAATATCAGGGTCGATTTCCTGAGTCATTTTTCTAATCGCAAAGACACTAAAGCCAATTGTCCAAATTCCTAAGAATGCTTGCTCCATCTCTACAGGCATAATCCCCGTCATGTGTCCTAATAGTAGCAAGGGAACGACGGGAGTAAGAATTTTTGTTTCTAGACGATTAAAACAGAAGGCTTCTTTGAAATAGATTCCTGTCAAAGCAGCAAAGGTAAAGCCCGTACCAAACAAGCTTAGAGGATGATTATAGATATATAGTGCCAGAGGTTCATGACTAGAAATTGCGATCGCCCCCGATGCTATTGTCCCAATCAGCCAAAAAGCCTGCAATGCACGATGCAATGCCTTCATGTAGATGTGAATATAAAACAGGCTGACCCCCAAACCCAGAGAAAATAAAATGAATAGGGGAGTAATAGCGGGGATAGCTGCTGTTCCTTGGGCAAAGAAAAGATTGCTGGCAATAGCAAAGCTGGCAGCAGCTACGACTAACCCCAGCCGATAAATAATCACTTCCAGGCGATCGCGTTTGGTAATGGTATACTCGCCAAATTGTCCTTGGTAAGTTTGTGGTTCTCGATCTAAAAGAGCAGTCATAATTTTATTGGTTTGTTGTTAGTTGACATTACATACGGGACTTTAATTAAAAAGGTAATTGATTTTTTTCTGTCTTCCATACCTATTATTTAATATGTTATTGATTAATATGGCTCGAACTATCTTTTGCTAGGTTAGCTGTAACTTTTTTTTAGCATCGTAGTGGACTGACATAGCTAAAATAGTGAAATAAACGAGCGGAAAAAACCAGGACTATCTGCTGCATCTCAAAAACCCAATCATTTGTTGGTAAGCAAGCAAATCATCTGTGTTTATCTGTGTTTATCTGTGGACTGGTTTCTTCTAATGCAACATTTAAGGCGTGTCAGTCTAGTAGTTAATAGTAATCAATCTTGCGTCCCAAAATTACTAAACTTCTATCAACACCGCAGAGTTTAGCAACGTCGGGGAGATAACCCCACTGAGTAAAGCCATGACGGGAAAATAGATTAAGGCTGGGCTGGTTGTGGGCAAAGATAAAGCCGAGTAAAGTTGTTAATTGTAGTTGAGGACTACAAGCGATCGCTCTTGCCAAAAGTTTACTGCCAATACCCTGATGCTGATATGCTGTTGCTACATAAATACTAATTTCAGCGGTATGTTGATAAGCGGGACGACCATAAAAGTTTTGAAAACTGAGCCAGCCTAAGATTTGCTCTTGTTTGGCTATGACCCAAAGAGGACGGTTGACTGAGCGATCGCGATACCAGTTCCAGCGATCGGCTACGGTAACGGGTTCGAGATCTGCCGTTGCCCTATGGTTGGGAATGCTCTGGTTGTAAATATCAATAATTGTAGCTAAATCGGCTTCTACAGCATCGCGAATATACATCAGATATTAGGTTGCCCAATGACCTAGAGAGTAATACTATTCTAAGCTTTAGGTTTTGATGCCTTTAGCAAAATACTAGTATGAGACTATAATTTAGCAATATAACCAAATCTGGTTAGACAGTACCAAAAAAAAGGTTGATTGATAAAGGGTTATAATCGCCTTGTTCTGCAAATCTTAAGGCACTCATGAAAGAACGCATTGCCCAATCATTCGATCTCTATGCTAACAAATTAGTGCAGTTTAGCCAGTCAAAGGGTCGCCAATATTGGCTGGTGTTTCTGTTTGTTCTGACTCTTACCTTAGTATCAATTACTTCTTTTCCCAGCCATTCTCAACTACCAACCGAGACTCTACCATGTCAGGGCAGTACTCCTAGGGAAATCAGGGGGGTCTGGCTGACTAATGTAGATAGTGATGTTTTGTTTGAGCGTAACAAAACCGCCGAGGCGATCGCCCTATTGGCAGAAGCTAACTTTAATACTCTCTATCCTACAGTGTGGAATTGGGGTTATACTCTCTATCCCTCAAAGGTGTCTGAAGCGTTTACGGGATTGGCTCTCGACCCGACTGAAGGACTACAAGAACGGGACGTTTTGGCAGAAATTGCTGAGTTAGGACACCAACGCCAAATGAGCGTTATTCCTTGGTTTGAGTTTGGCTTTATGGCTCCTGCTGATTCGGAACTAGCCAAACGACATCCTCAATGGCTGACCACTAGAGAAGATGGCAGCACAATCTGGTGGGAAGGAGATGTTCATCAGCGGGTGTGGCTCAATCCTCTTCGTCCTGATGTTCAGGATTTTATGACCGAGCTAATTGTCGAGATAGTCAGCAACTATGATATTGATGGCATTCAGCTAGACGATCATTTTGGTTATCCCTCAGAGTTTGGTTACGATCCTTATACAGTGGAGCTTTATCAGTCAGAGCATGAGGGGCAAGTACCGCCTCCCGACCCAAAAGATGCCGAGTGGGTTCGCTGGCGCGCCGATAAAATTACGGATTATGTAGAGTCATTGTTTCATGAGATTAAGCGCAATAATCCCAAGGCAATTGTGTCTGTGTCTCCCAACCCCCAGTACTTTTCCCTCAATTCTTTTCTGCTTGATTGGCACAAGTGGGAGCGCAAAGGCTTGATTGAAGAACTAATCGTCCAGGTATATCGCGATCGCCTCGACAGCTTCATCAAAGAGCTAGAACAGCCAGAAATCATCGCAGCCAAGCAGCATATTCCCGTAGCAATTGGGGTTTTGTCTGGTTTAAAGGGTCGCCCGATACTATGGCATAAAATTTATAAGCAAGTTAAGATTGCACGCGAACGTCAGTTTGCTGGAATATCTTTTTTCTTCTATGAAAGTCTTTGGAACCTAGCAAGAGAATTACCCGAAAGAAGACAGGTGGCTATTAAAAATTTATTTCACCAACAAGCCAAACGACCCAGTTTATCAGATTGCAAATTCTTTTCCCAGCAGTGACGATCGTCACAACTAATTTGGGAACTATGATCTGGGGTGCAATAGGTCAAACCCAATATATATAGAATGGATAGTAAATTAAAGTATTTAACGAGCAAAGACTACGAAGTTCTACTAGAAAAAGCCCGTGTTGCAACTTATAAGCAACACGAAGTAATTCTTAAGGAAGGTCGTTTGTCTCAGGCAATATATTTGATTCGTAAAGGAATGGTCAGAATTGAAAGAGCAGCCTCTGGTAGAGATGTGGCGATCGCTTTTTTAGAGCCTGGGGAAATCTTTGGCGAGATGTCTTTTCTGGAGGAAGTTCCGACCAGTGCAGCAGTAGTAGCCCAAGATCATGTGGAAGTTTGTATTTTGGAGCGACAAAATCTATATTCTCTACTAACTTCCGTACCTGGTTTATCCGACCGCTTTTATCAGTCTCTGGCTCATAGTCTTTCTAGTCGGCTACGTCAGACTTCTTCTTTGGTGACTCATTTAACGCGGAGGGTGCGTACTGCGCCGAAATTTGATACTCAGCGTACGGGTCAAGCAGGACAAGATGCGATACCTCCCGAACTGATTAGTGAAACCGAGCTATTTAAGAAAAACCTGAGTGCGATTGAACAAGGGATTCGCAGTAAAGAAACCAGCGAACAGGAGGCACAAGAGCAGATCAACAAGATCTGTAATATGCTGATCGGTTCTCTACGCGAGCAAGTTATTCAAGAGCCACAAATCAAAAAGGCAATTGGAACTTATATCTTCCGCGAAACCTTTCCTTTCTTTATGCTCAGTAGCTTTTGCGATCGCGCTTTTCGCCGACCAGGAGGCTGTATCAGCGATTCTTATATCACCGAACTACTCTCGCAAAACGAACCAGAAGGAGATGGACACATAGGTATTTACTTAGATCGTTGGATTCGTTCTTTGCCTACCTTTTTGGCTTTAAAAAATCGTGGGAGAATAGTTACCGCTACTATTAAAGATCTAGCAGAAAATTGGCCCGTAGAAAACGCCATGCCCATCACCAGCATCGCTAGTGGTTCGGCATCAGAAATCTTAGACCTCTATTTTCAAACTTCACCGCCTAACGTTCATGCCACCTGCATCGACTTTAATCATCGAGATTTAACGTCTGCTGCTAACATAGCTCACAAATGGGGCTTTCGAGATAATTTAACCTTTATTCAGGACAATCTCTTTTTATTGGCTGAGGGCTATAGTCAGATTGAGATCCCACCCCAGCAGATGATCTACAGCGTTAGTATGGCAAACTATCTACGCGATCGCGAAATGATTCGGATTCTCGACTGGATTTACGACCGTCTGTTGCCTAACGGAACCGTGATTTTAGGTAATTTTCATGCTGCCAATCCCGACCGTGTTCTATTAGAGCATATCTTGGAATGGCACTCAATCTATCGCTCTGCCGAAGACATCGAAAAGCTATTTTCTCATTCTAAATTCCGTGCTTTGCCCCTAGAAATTCAGTCCGATGAATATGGAGTGGAATTGTTTGTTGTTTGTACCAAAACTTGGCAAGATGAAACATCAGAGAAACAACTAAGCAACTATAGCTATTAAACAGCTAGTTTGAGGCATTGGAAAAGTCCCCTAAAGGACTAGCTCCGCGTCGCACAGATAAACACAGATGAACGCAGATGATTTGCTTGCTTACCAACAAATGATTGGGTTTTTGAGATGTAGCAGATATTCCTGGTTTTTCCCGCTTGTTTATTGCACTATTTTAGCTGTGTTAGTCCAGTAGGGTGGGTTAGGCATAAATATCTAGCCGATTAGAATATTTGATTGTCTATTTGCCGTAACCCACAAAGAGCGAACATTTTCGCCATCTTAAGGTTTAATTTACAAACAGTCTCTCAATTAATAATAATTCAATAACTATTGCATTCTGTCTATGGTGCGATATTGAATTGCCTCTGCCAGATGATTGCTTTGTAAGTTGCGATCGCCAGCTAGATCGGCAATAGTGCGAGACACTTTTAACACCCGATCCATTGCTCTGGCAGATAAACCCAGTTGGCGAATTGCTCTTTCGAGTAGGCTACGACTAGCCTCATCTAAAACACAAAATTCTCTAAGATGGGGCGATCGCATTTGGGCATTACAGCTAATTTCCGTTTCTCCTGCAAAACGCTGTTCGGCGAGCTGGCGGGCAACAATTACCCTGGCTCTAACTGCTGCCGTATCTTCTCCCATGGTTTGTCTGGTCATTTCTTCTGGCTTGAGACGATTTACCGCCACCTGAAGATCGATGCGATCCATCAGGGGACCAGACAACTTTGCCCAGTAATTTTCTCTTTGCCGAGGGGAACAGGTACAGTTTTGAATTGGATCGCCAAAATAACCGCAGGGACAGGGATTAGTGCTGGCAATCAAAGTAAATTGAGCGGGGAAAATTACCGATTGGCGGGTACGAGAAATTGTGACCCGACCATCTTCTAGAGGTTGACGTAAGTATTCCAATACGTTGCGTTTAAATTCTGTAAGTTCATCGAGAAACAAGATACCTCGGTGAGCCAGAGAAATTTCTCCTGGGCGAGGATAAGTGCCACCGCCAACCAAAGACGGTCCAGAAGCAGAATGATGGGGATTGCGAAAAGGTCTTTGAGTAATCAATTGTCCTCGATCTTTAAGCAAGCCTGCAACGGAATATATTTGGGAAACTTCTAAGGCTTCAGGGAAAGAAAGATTGGGTAAAATTCCTGGCAAACGCTGCGCCAACATAGTTTTGCCACTGCCTGGGGGTCCGACAAAAATCAGGTTGTGTCCCCCTGCTGCTGCAATCTCCAAGGCTCGTCGGGCTTGAACCTGTCCTTTGACATCTTTTAGGTTGAGGATCGGCGATCGAGATTCTTGTGGCAGTCGATCTTGAGCAACTACAGGCTGATATTTAGCTGGTTGGTTCAAAAAGTCAGCCACCTGTCCTAAATTATCAAATCCGTATACTGCAAGATCTTTAACTACTGCTGCTTCTTGAGCATTACCCGCAGGAACGATTAACCCTGCAATGCCCATTGTACGTGCAGCAGCAGCAATGGGTAATACTCCTGATACTGCTCTTAAAGTACCGTCTAGGGATACCTCACCATATAAGAGATAGTCTCCTAGCAATTGAGGGTCTACCTGTTCTGAAGCTGCGAGTATGCCCACGCTAATCGGTAAGTCAAAACAAGGACCTTCCTTACGCAAATCTGCGGGGGTAAGATTGACCACAATTTTACGTACGGGAAAGGCAAAGTCGGCATTTTTTAAGGCTGCTTTAACCCTTTCTCTAGATTCTTGAATAGCTACATCGGGCAATCCGACAACAACGATTTTTGGCAGTCCTCCAGAAACATCAACTTCTACACCTACTTTAATGGCATTAATGCCTGCGATCGCTGCACTCCAAACTCTTGCCAACATGGATCAATTAACCATTCATCTCTCCTAGCCTATGCGCGATCTACAACATTGTTTAACCGCAAATTTACTACTTTTTGCCTAAACCTGACAACTCATGGAATAATATTTGCTGCGATCGGCATTTGAGCGACATTTTGATTCAAGCTGATATTTTGGGCTGATTTCAGGGAACAATATAATAAAATATCATGTTGCATAAATTATTAATTAGTCGAAATAATTTCAAATATGTAGCATATTGGCTCATGGTGGTTGTTAGCAGCACTTTTCCTCAAAGTTATTAATTGAGAGCTACTTTTGACTAATAATCAAAACAATACGAATACAAATTTTAGCCAAAATCATACAATGGACAGTTCAGATCTGGTACATCACATATTAGTAATTGAAGATCCTGCTTTTGTCAGAGAAATTCATCTTAATGCTGCTACTTATTCCCTTGGTCGTCATTCCAGCAACGATATTGTTTTTTCCTGTCAAAAGACTTCTCGTAATCACGCAACCCTTTTGAGAAGAACTGATGTTAAAACCAATCTATGTTCTTATTGGATCTTAGACGGAGATTTACAGGGTAATAGAAGCCGAAATGGTATTTATATCAACGGTAAAAAAAGCTTGGTTCACGAGCTAAAACCTGGTGATGTGGTGCAATTTAGCGCAGATGCTATAGCTAAATATAAAATTACTTCAGAACTGCCAAATAATGTCATAGAATCTAAAGACCTTGTAGACAATTTACCAAAAGTGCGAGATACAGCGGTCAACAAGGAAACGGTTGTTAGTCTGAATGAAAACCCAAGAAACAAAAGCAAACGTCTAGAATCTCAGCAGACTGCCTTGACTGAGTTGAGTCCACAGCCAATTATTGAAATAGATCTATATGGCAATATTACCTACATTAACTCTGCGGGTATAGTGAATTTCAAGGATATTCACCATCAAAAGTTAAGTCACCCGATCTTAAAAAATCTGATTACTCAAAATGATGCAGCTCGCGACAGTTTGACTGTTAGAGAAGTTCAGGTAGACAATAAAACTTTTCGGCAAACTGCTCACCGCTTACCTGAGAAAAAAGTAATTAGAAGCTACATCGTAGATATCAGTAATGAAAAAACCTTAGCAAGGGAATTGCAGCAAAACAAGCTACTTTACGATCAAATAGTTCAACAAATTACTGAAGGAATTATTATAGTCGAATTAGCTACCAAGCAAATAATAGAAGTTAATTCTGCCATTAGCAACCTGCTAGGATATTCAGCTGCTGAGATGTTACAGATGAATGTCTATGAAATTATGGCAGAATCAGATAAGTTTGCCACTATTTTACGCCGAGTTGTGGCTGATAAAAATAGCTTTTGGGGAGAGTGTTTTTTACGTCATCGAAATAGCAAACCAATTGGTGTAAAGCTGAAAATAGACTTGATTGGTTCTGAATCAGAAAAGATTTGTTTAGTTGTTCATCGCCTCAAAAATAATTATTCTTCAGAGAGTTTACAATATTCAGCGGTAGGCTGGTCCAAGAAAGAGATTTTCAATCGGCAGCTACTAACAGCGATCGCCAATGCCAAAAGAAGCCAAAAACTGTTAGCCGTAATGTTTTGTAAGCTCAGTTTCTTACCCGATATTCGTGCTGCTATTGGAACAAAAAAGAGCGAGCAGCTGCTATCAACCCTAGGTGAAAGATTAAATGCTTGTTTGCGTGCGGGAGATACGGTTATTCACTGGCAAGATGATAAATTTGCGCTACTGCTGCCTCAAATTAGTGGTATAGAAGAAGTAGCCAAAATCAATCAAAGGATTCAAGAGTCTATCGAACAATCTTTTACCCTAGGAGATACGCAAGTTACTACCCAAAGTAAGATCGGTGTTGCGATTTATCCTCAGGATGGAACTGATGTAGAGATCTTATCAGCAAGTGCTAATACAGCATTAGAACGTGCAGGCAAAAACCAAGATAGTTTCCAATTTTATGACGAGACGATGAATTCTCAAGCCTTAGTAACTCTAGAGTTGGAAAATTTATTGCAGCAAGCCTTGAATCGAGAAGAATTTAAGCTACACTATCAACCACAAATTAACGTTAGTACGGGCGAAATAGAAGCTATTGAAGCTTTACTGCGTTGGGAAAGTCCAGAATTGGGTTTAGTTGCTCCTGGCAATTTTATTAAATCAGCCGAGAGAACCAAATTGATTGTGCCAATCGGTGAATGGGCAATTCGCTCAGCCTGTATTCAACACCAAAAATGGCAGTCTCAAGGATTACCGCCATTAAAAATTAGAGTAAGCATCTCTTCGGTGCAGTTCCAACAGCCTAATTTACCTCAGAAGGTTGCCGAGATCTTAGCTGAAGTTGAGATAGATTCTAGGTTTTTAGAATTGGAAATTGGTGCTGTCAGTCTGATGGAAAACATAGACTATAGCCGACATCTAATTAATCAATTGAAAACTGTAGGTGTAGGTCTTGCTGTAGATGGTTTTACTACAGGATTTTCGGCTATAGAATATCTGAAACACTTCTCGTTGAATACTTTAAAGATAGACCGCTTTTTGGTTCAACAAATGACTGATAGTCCACAAGATTTGGCAATTGTAGCAGCACTAATCGAATTAGGAAAAGGCTTTAATTTGAAAGTGATTGCTGAAGGAGTGGAAACTAAAGAACAGGTGGAATTGTTACGTAGCCTAAACTGTCATAATATGCAGGGTTTTTGGTTTGGTCGTCCTCTAGCTGCCGACGAAGCCAGCAAATTATTAAGGCTTAATGATTTGGAAGAAGCAACTCAGGAGTTACTAGAAATGCCAGAGGAAGAATTAGCTGAAGAGCAATGAACAATTCTCCAGTGTGCTAACTGTGATTGATTTTGGTAATAATGCCCTCACGGTTAAAAGTGGCGATCGCCGTATTGATTTAGGATAAAATTAGTACCTGATAAAAGTAATTGATTTTTTGTTATTTTGCATAACTTCAGCTAAGAATACAGTCTCGTATTTCTTGCGAGCAAACTAGAACCTCCGCCCTATGAATAACGGTAGCAAGCCAGTTACAGATTACGATCGCCTATTTAACAAGATTCAAGAGTTAGTTTTGTGTCATTCCCCCAGCGGAATGGAAACCGAGATCGATCGCACCCTACTAAAACAGTTTACGGCTTCAACAGCAGAAACCTGGCAAGATCGTGCAGGGAACGTGATTGCCAAAATTCCTGGACGAGATTCAAAACGGGCGATCGCTATTACCGCCCATAAGGATGAAATTGGCATGATAGTCAAATCGATCGATCCAGATGGCTGCTTACAGGTGCGACGTTTGGGGGGTTCATTTCCTTGGGTATATGGCGAGGGGGTAGTAGATATTTTAGGCGATCGCCAAGTTATAAGTGGTATTCTCTCTTTTGGTTCTCGTCATGTTTCCCATGAGTCACCACAAAAAGCGCAACAGGTAGATACTCCTCTGTTTTGGTCAGATGCTTGGGTCGAAACCAAGTGTAGTTTAAAAGAACTAGCAGCTTTAGGCGTGCGATCGGGTACGAGGGTAGTAGTGGGTAAACATCGCAAACAGCCCTTTCGACTCAAAGATTATATCGCCAGCTATACTTTGGATAATAAAGCTTCGGTAGCTATTTTGTTGGCTTTGGCTGCTAAAATAACCAATCCGCCTGTAGATGTTTATTTAGTAGCATCGGCAAAGGAAGAAGTAGGCGCGATCGGGGCGTTATATTTCACCCAGAATCAAACTTTAGAAGCTTTAATTGCCTTAGAAATTTGTCCCCTAGCCGATGAATATCCCGTAGAATCGGGAATCGCCCCCGTCTTGCTGTCTCAAGATAACTATGGTATCTACGATGAACTGCTTAACGCCGAAATTCGTACCGCAGCAGAAAAAGCAGCAGTTCCCCTACAGCTGGCGGTAATCGACGGTTTTGGCAGTGATGCCTCGATCGCGATGAAGTTTGGTCATGTCTCTAGAGGTGCTTGTTTGAGTTTTCCTACCCAAAATACCCACGGTTATGAAATTGCTCATTTGGGGGCGATCGCTAACTGTATTGAAGTTTTAGCCACCTACTGTATGACTATTTAACTGTAGCTAGATTGCTATTGGCTATTTACACGACAGCGATCGCCATCCCGAAGATAATTCCTTAAGCTTAATATTTGTAGGCAACGTTACGGGGGGGGAATTTTCTCGACGACGATATGGCTTCGCTACGCAATCGGAAATTTTCATACCTTAGTTTTTTCTAGATCGTCTAATCATAATCAACTTTTTTTCTTAATGCCTTTAGTTGACCACGTTTAGCTTTATTATCTAACCGTCTTCTTCTTGCTCCCTTACTCGGTTTTGTTAAAAGTCTCTTCTTCTTAGGAATCGATATGCTTTTGATTAAGTTCTTGAGTCGCTTTAAAGCATCTTCTCTATTCTGCTGTTGAGTACGAAACTGTTGTGCTTTGATGATAACTACACCATCAGTTGAGATTCTCGAATCATTTAATTTTAGTAGCTTGTATTTGTAGCGATCAGGAAGTGAGGAAGCTTCAATATCGAAACGTAAATGTATCGCCGTAGCCACCTTGTTTACATTCTGTCCCCCTGCTCCAGCCGAACGAACGGCTTTTAACTCTATTTCACTGCTAGGAATACTGATTTGCTCTGAAATTTTCAACAAAATAAATACCGAACGTCTAGAACATCGAACTGATAGCCTCTATTTCCATCATATCTGTCTCCAAAGTACCAAAAAAATTAAATACAAATGCCTGAGCCTTATATTTAACCAGGAGACAAGTGCGATCGCTCTAAATCAATCAACCAAAATCTCGGTAGTGGTGTGACACGCTTAAAAATGTGGGTAAAGTAATTGATTTTAGCCCTCTAACCCCCAAGCTTGGGGGAAAAGTTAAAAACATTAAGTCACTGTTTTAGCCTTGTCGTACTGCTACCTTAAACTTAATTTGTATTTCATGCAAAGAAAATCTTCTGCCGATCTACCCCGTGTAAAACACCTAATTCTCTGATGCGCTGAATAGTCTTTACCATTCTGTCCGCAAAATGAATAACATAAGGCGAACGACTATAAGCAAAGGCACTTGCTGGATTAAGCATACATAGACGATCTACTTGTCTGGCTAATATATCTAAAGGTGCATCGCCAAAATCACGAACAACTTTTAAAGGACGTGCGCTTCCTCCTGCTTTTGCTTCAGAAGTTACAATACGGAATGTCTTTTTATCAGTAGAAAGTATTGCCGTTCCAGGTGAAGCATCTATTAAGGATATAGATTGATAAGGTAGTACTGCCATTCTACCAGCACCACTCTTCCTGACACTCAAAAGATCTACGGCAATTTGACTACCTAACAAAGAAGCTACTACATCCTCAAACTCTTCACATTGTATGATGCCATCCCGCAGCATTAGTATCCGATGAGGAAGTCGATTTTCTATTTTTTGAAATCGAGTAACGATATTAGAAACAGTACGTATAATTGCTTCTGAACTTATTTTTTCTCCTGGCTGGGCTTCTGGAAGTTCCCAACCTAAATTTTGTCCGTTGGCTAAAATAGCAAAAGCACTCGTTCCATAGTAAAGATTTCCATTTGTACCCGCGTCAAAACCAATAACGACTTCGGCTGCGTATTTATCTTGTAAAAGTTCCAATCCGACTGGTTGCCATTTTGCCCCTAGTAATAAACCTAAAACAATGTTAGCAATTCGATATTTTTCTTCTCTATACATTGGCTGCATAAATTGAAGGGCAATATTGGCTTCTAAGGCTTCTTTTTGTAATTGTGCTTTTTGATTGTTCTGTAACCAAGGAGTAATAACCAAAACAGTATTAGTTCCTTTGTCTGACCAATTTTGCCAAAATTGCTTGCGAGTAAATATATTATCTGGCAAATCGTTTTGGTTTTTTGCTGATTCTAATTCAATGTCTACGCCACTTTTTTTGGCAACGTACTCTAGCTTATTTTGAATGAATTTTGACCATTGACCATTACCTGCTAAATCTAAACAGCCAAACTTTTGTTCTCCCGTACTAAAACAGCCTTCATCCAAACTATTTATTGGTCGATAAACTTTTTTTGATTTGGTCAATAGTAGAGGATATTTGTTTCGTAAAATAAATCCTTTCGTTGCTTGTGGCTTAATTATTCGTGTCGAATTGTAAATATTTTTACTCAACCATTGTGCGGTGTTAGTCGATTTATCAAAACGTTCCTCAATAGATTTCTTTACTTGTTTAAAGACTTTGGCTGCTTCTGATGAACCTCGATCTTGTAACTCGCTTAAAATTTCCATTGTGATACTAGGTCGTAGCCTTGTAGAAAGATGAGGAAGTTCTTTCCCTTTACCACCATCAACATACACGACGCGAGCATTTCTAATTTCTTCCTCTGTAGCTTTATTTTTATCTAAATTTCGATGATAATCGGCTAGACTTCCCACATTAGAAATCATCGTAGTTTCTGGATCTTCATCGCTAACTCGAATAAATTTCCAAGAGCGATCGTCATAAGTATTGCGAACCCATTTGATTGGAATATCCCCATAATCTTCTAGCCATTGTTCTAATGTCCAAGCACTATAAAAACGGTGGTGAAGATCGATCTCTATAAAAACAAATCCTAATCGATCAAGCTCAATATCCAAACGGACACCTTTATGAACTTCCCAACCTAAATCTTGCAAAATAGTTTCGTCAGCATCCCACCAAATAAATCCACCTTCTGAAGCGCGATCAATTCTATTTCTTGATAGTTTAGATCTTAATTCTCTTTCTATCCATTTTCTCTCTAATTTCTCTAATGCTTCTCTTTCCAAATCAACATCTAAATCTAATAATTGTGTTCCTTGATGTTGTAAAGTCCAATTGTCTTGCTTTAAGTACTCTTCTGCTATTGATTTTTTTGTTATTATTGTAGACTTGAATCTTACTCCTGGTATTTTTATCTTCCAAGTTATTCGATTAATTGCAGAATATTCTTTTCCTGGTTCGAGGGATGGATTAAATATACAACTATAAACTTGTACCTTTTTATCTTCATCAGTTAATTTTTTAACAGGAAATCGATTGAGGAAAATTTTTGGACTATCTTTTATCATCTATATCAGTAGCAATTATCTCTATTACATCACCAAATACTAGAACCAAAGCTCTTAAATAATTAATATTACTCGGTATTTATTTAACTTTTGCGAATAACTTTGGAAGTCAAACAGATAAATCAAATCTCTTCGCGCCTTATGCGAAGCGGTATCCTTCAGGGCTGCGTCTTTGCGCGAGATTAAACCAACTCCAACTCTGGTAAAGCTTTGTGAATTGTACCCAACCAATCAATCAAATCATTCAACTGTCTCTGAGGCTTAAGCACACCTAACCCCCGCACGATTACCTTTTTTGGCGCGTAAACAAAACGCGATCGCAAGTGCTTGGGTAGATTTTCTGCTAACTTATTCCAAGCTGGTTCAGCCATCGGAGTTTCTAAGACTATATTTTGTTGTCCTTCAGGTTTGATGCGGGAAAAACCGATCGCCTTGGCTATCTGCTTTAATTCCATTACCTGAATTAGCTGTTGGGTTGCAGGAGGAATTGCCCCATAGCGATCTTCCCATTCCGCTGCAATCTGTACCAGTTCTTTTTTTGAGGTGGCGGTGGCTATAGCGCGGTAGGCATCCATCTTTTGATCGGGATCGGCGATGTAGTTGGCGGGGATAAAAGCAGTAAGCTTGAGATCTACCTGAGTATCTTCAACTTTGGGTATTTCTTGTCCCTGAATTTCTTGGATCGATTCTTGCAGCATCTCCATATAGAGATCGAAGCCGATTTGGGTCATTTGTCCCGACTGTTCTGCACCCAAGAGACTACCTACCCCGCGTATTTCCATATCTCGCGTTGCTAGTTGATAACCCGAACCGAGTTGGCTAAATTCTTGTAAAGCTCGCAGTCTTTTACGAGCAGTATCTGATAAAGTAGTTTTACTAGGGTATAGTAGCCAGGCGTGTGCCTGAATCCCCGATCGCCCGACTCTACCTCTTAGCTGATACAGTTGGGACAAGCCGAATTTTTGGGAATCTTCGACGATAATTGTGTTGACGCGGGGGATATCTAAACCCGATTCGATAATAGTCGTACATACCAGTAAATCTGCCTCCCCGTTGCTAAAGGTAAGCATGGTTGATTCTAGTTCCGACTCTGGCATCTGTCCGTGGGCGATCGCAATTTTGATATTGGGAATCATTTCCCGCAGCTGCCCGCTAACTTCTTCAATGCCTTCTACTCTGGGAACGACATAAAATATCTGTCCACCCCTGTCAAGTTCGTTGCGGATGGCGTTGCGGATAACTTCGAGGTTATAGGGTGAAAGGTGGGTTTTAATTGGGCGACGGGATGGCGGAGGAGTGGTAATTAAACTCATTTCCCTGATACCCGACAGGGACATATATAAGGTACGGGGAATCGGAGTAGCCGAGAGGGTTAAGACATCTACCTGAGATTTAAACGCCTTGATTTTTTCTTTTTGATTCACCCCAAACCGTTGTTCTTCGTCTACTACCAACATTCCCAAGTCTTTGAACTTGACATCCTTGTTTAATAGCTGCTGTGTACCTACTACGACATCTAACTCTCCTGTAGCTAGCCGTTGCATGATTTCTTTTCTCTCCGATGCAGTGCGGAAGCGGTTTAACAAGCCGACGTTAATCGGATAGGGGGCAAATCTTTCTTTGAGAGTGTGATAGTGCTGCTGCGTCAAAATTGTCGTCGGCGCGAGAAACGCCACCTGTTTGTTACCACTAGTAATTACTTTAAAAATTGCCCTAATTGCTACCTCGGTTTTACCAAAGCCAACGTCACCACATACCAAACGATCCATCGGGCGATCGCTTTCCAAATCTATTTTAATATCTTGGGTAGCTTTGAGTTGATCTGGTGTTGGTTGATAGGGAAAAGAATCTTCAAGTTCTTGTTGCCAGGGATTATCGAGAGGATAGGCATAACCTTCAAGCTTCGCTCGTTTGGCATAGAGTTTTAATAAATCTACTGCCAGCTTTTTAATATTTTTCTTTACTCTCGTCTTAGTTTTTGACCAAGACGTACTTGCCATTTTATTTAATTCTGGAGGACGCTTACCTGTCTGGCGAAATCGCGTCAGCATATCCAAAGAATCGGCGGGAACTCTTAATGTACCATCAGCATATTTGACAACTAAATATTCACGATGAACTAAAGTTTCTAGTTCCAAAAACTTACCCAAGCCATGATGTTTATGCACCACATAATCACCAGGGCGTAATTTATTTAAATCTACTTTTTTAGAAGCAGCCCGTCGGCGTTTGCGAATATAACCAGCAGTAGCTAAAGTTTGCTGTCCGAAGAATTCTTTATCTGTTAAAATTACGATGCGATAGGTAGGTAAGATAAAGCCTTCCAATTCCGCTAAACCAGAATATTTTACTGCTACTGCGGTACTTTGAATTTGGGCTTTCTCAATTGCTCGAAAGTCTTGGGGATTGGGTACAAACTGAACGGGGCAGTCGTGTTCTTGTAATAGGGAAGCAGAACGACTTGGCTGCGCTGAAACCAACCAAGCCCGATATTTATCTAAAGTTATTCCACTATATATTTCTCGCTTACCTCTCAGGATACTGGCTAATTTGGCAAACTGATTAGGGGTTGTGGGAATGGGACGCGCCTGCAAATTATGTACCGATACTTTGTCGGCATTTGCGATGTCTAAATGTGGGCTTGCTTCGGCAATTTCCGAGAGATAAATACAGTTGAAATTATCAGTTTTGGCAAGACAATCTGGCAAGTCGGCGTGTATTTTGGGCAGGCTGTTCGGTAAACTCTGCCATTGAAACTGAGCCAATTCTAACCAGCGATCGCTATGAGCCTGACACTGTTCTAATTCGTCAAAGGCAATCAAAGTATTGTCGGTTAGATAGTCAAGAATAGAAGCAGGTTGTTCAAAAGCAATTCCCAAAAAGCGTCTCATTCCTTCTGGCGGATTACCTTCAAGTAAAGCATCTAATTCTGCATCATCTAAATAGCTTTCGATACTCTTGCCATTTTCCAAAATACTATTAGCAATTATGTTACTAAAAGATGTTGGCGTTAATAATAATTGTGGTAACTTATCTAAAGATCTTTGATTGGCGGGATCGAACTCCTTGATCTGTTCCAGTTCATCGCCAAACCAATCCAGTCTTACGGGTAATTCTGCCGAAACAGGGAAAATATCGACAATATCGCCTCTTCTACTCCACTGTCCCTCAGTTTCTACCAGGCTTACTCGCTCATAACCCAACCTAGCCAAAGATTCATCTAGCTGCTTAGAGGTCAATTCCATTCCTGGCTGTAGCGTTAGACAGTAAGATTCAAATACTTCTGGTGGCGGTAAATGTGGCTGGAGGGATCTCTCTGTGGCGACAATTGCAACTGATTGATGATTTTCACTTTTCCCTTTTTCCCTTAACTCTGTCTTCTTCTCACCAATGACTGATGACTGTTTACCAAAAACCGATAAAACCTGCATCTGTCCCCAAGTTATCTCTGATTCGGGGTCAAAAGGGTCGTAAGGAGTTGCTTCGGAAGTAGGATAGAAATTTACCGTCTGCCACCCCATCACCTCCAATTGGGCTGCCCAGCGTCCTGCTTCTTCTAGGGTAGGACATACCACTAACAAATTTTTATCTTCAGCTTTTGCCAAACTAGAACTAACTATCCCTTTTGGTAAGCGAGGAATACCATTGAGCAACAGGGATTGACCCTGTTGTTGTTTGTTAACTAGTTCTTTGGTAAGCGGGGAACTTGCGATCGCCCTAACTACTGATGCAAAAGCCATGTTTTAAAAGGATGCTAGATGAGAAAGATTTACCCTTTTAAAAAGATAGCGAATAATGGGGCGAGTTAGTGCAGATATATTAGGGATGGGTAGTGCGATCGCTTTGAGTTTAAGAGATTGCGATTGCAATAATAAATTTATTATTCTCTTTCTAGAATTCGATCTACTTTATTCTCTATAGTCATCAACCTACGCAAGATAGTAGGTCTGTCATCGTCAATACTCGCTAACATTCTATTCTGCCCTTCTTCCAAGCAAGTAAGTCTAGCAACTAAATCTTTAAGAGTTTGAATTCTCTCCTCATGGTCATTATTGATAGCTTGTGCCGATCTAGCTAATGATTCTACAATCGCTTCAATTCGATCCAAGCGATCTCCATTACCATTTTGTCCATTAGTCATGGATGTTATACTCCAAAGTAGATTTTCAAATGTTTAAGGAAGCTTTGCAACTAATTATTTCTAGAGCTTCCTTTTTTTATTTATATCAGTTGTTTGTAGATTTTGCGATCGCCAAACACCAAGATAGCGACCAGTGAGATGGATTAGCGCAGGTGTATTTGAGGTAGGGTAGTGCGATCGCGCTGTGTTTTTATAGAGTTCAACCCAAGAATGCTAAACTGACTTCAGTATCACGACTACCGTGTTAAAATGATAGTCAATTTTAAAGACCGAGGCACAAAAGACATTTTCAATGGAGACGATACAAAATCTGCACGTCAAACTTGTCCACAAAACTTATGGAAAGTTGCCCGACGAAAACTAGACCAGTTAGATTTTGCAGCTAGTTTATATGATTTACGTTCTCCACCCAAAAACCAACTAGAAGCTTTAAAAGGCGATAGAAAAGGACAACATAGTATTCGTATCAACGACCAATATCGAATTTGTTTTGTCTGGTCAGATAGTGGCGTAGAAGATGTAGAAATTGTTGATTATCACTAAAAAAATAATTATGGTTAATATTCCTACAAATAGACCCCCAACTAGTCCAGGGGAAATGTTACGAGAAGAATTCCTCGAACCTATGGGATTGACTCAACAGCAGTTGGCTGATGGAATTGGAGTTAGTTATCAAAGAGTTAACGAACTAATTAACGGTAAAAGAGGAATTACTACAAGTACGGCTTTAAGATTGGCTAAATATTTCAATACAACTCCTGACTTTTGGCTAAATTTACAAAGAGCAAATGATATTTATCGAGTTTTGAGCAAAGAAGCAGAACAAATAAATAAAATCCAGCCAGTTGCTTCTACTTAAAAGTAATTTTGGCGATCGCCCTTACAAAGTAATGCAAAAGCCATGTTTTAAAGGGATTAAGTAGAAATGATCTTAGAAGGGCTGGTTTTGTATCTTCCTTTTAAGTGAATTAGTGCAAGTATATTAAAGCTGAAGTGACGAGATCGCAACATACATAATAAAAAGCGATTGATGCGATCGCGTCTAAATTTAAATATATATACTTGGTATTGTTTTATACTGCGTAATTTGAACGTGTTTAAAGATGGAAGTAAGCTATCGTAATAAGGTTTGACGATTTCTGCCATTATCTTAGTTGAATAATTTGAGAATAGTTGTTCTAAGATCTTCACTGCCGTTCCTTCATTTCTCTAAAAGTGTTGCCGTATACAGTAAAGGCGATCGCGATTGCCCAAAATTAGTAAGAAGAGACAAATATCTCTATCTCTATGCACCTTGGTAAAATTATGCAAGCCAAAATCATTATTTGTGGACTAGGGCGCACGGGAGCGAAAATTTATAGCCTATTGAAGCAACAAGGGGCAGAAGTAGTAGCAATTAGCCATAGTCCCGTAAACACATCAGCAAGCAAACAAATTATCGTTGGCGATCCGCGAGACAACGCTACATTGATTCGAGCAGGAATCAGAGAAGCAAAGACTTTAGTCCTGGTTAACAATGACGATGCCCTTAACTTAGCAATTTTAACCCAAGCAAGAGTACTCAATCCCAAGATTCGGATTATTAATCGATTAATCAACCATACTTTGGGAAATCGCCTCGATCTGACATTGCCAGACCACTATACGATGAGCGTGGCGACTCTTTCAGCACCGCTATTTACTTTTGCAGCTTTGGGTAATCAGGCAATTGGTCAACTAGAGCTATACAATCGTACCTGGCCCATACGAGAAGAAATTATTGATGCCGATCATCCCTGGCTGGGTAAAGAACTTAGAGAACTATGGGACGATCCCGAACGGATGCTAATCTACTATTTACCTATTAAAGGAGAAATAGATCTAGTGTCGGCAATTAAATACGGTAGTCGGCTATTACCAGGCGATCGCCTGATTGTGGGAACTAAACCCAAAGTCTACAAAAAACGACGCTCTTGGACAAAAAAGCTATTTAAAGCAGTTTTAAACATTCCTTATTATCAACGTTACGCCCGTCCAGTAGCCTTGGTTAGTTTGGCTTTATTAGCGGTAATCTTTTTGGCAACGGCGATTTACATCAGCGTCAATCTCCAAACCTCGATCGCCGACGCGCTCTATTTCTCTGTAGGGATGGTTACAGGGGCAGGAGGTAAAGAAGAAGTTGCTGAGGGGGCTTCGGATTATATCAAGGTATTTACGGCGATTATGATGATTGTCGGTGCAGGGGTGATTGGAATCTGTTATGCCTTGATTAATGACTTTGTATTGGGTAGTCGCTTTCGGCAAACCATAGACGCAGCTAAAATTCCTCGGCACAATCACCACATTGTTTGTGGTTTGGGGGGTTTGGGAATCAAGATCGCCTATCAACTCCACTCTCAGGGGCATGAAGTGGTAGTGATCGAATCAGATCCTAATAGCCGTTTCCTGCATTCTGCTCGTTCTCTGGGTATTCCCGTAATTATCGAAGATGCGAGTATGCCCTCTAGCTTAAAGGCAGTCAATATCAGAAAAGCCTTAAGTCTCATTGCGGTTACCAGCCAAGACACCACTAACTTAGAAATTAGCCTGACTGCTAAAGCTTTGGTTCCCCAGCTAAAAACTATAGTTCGTAGTAGCGATTCTCAATTTGCTCGCTCGATGCAGGAAGTGTTTGAATTTGATTGCGTCTTATCTCCTGTGGAGTTAGCAACCCATTCCTTTGCAGCAGCAGCTTTGGGAGGCAGAATTTTGGGCAACGGGATGACTCAAGATTTACTCTGGGTAGCTTTAGCAACTATGGTTACTCCCAAACATCCTTTTTGCGATCGCACAGTACAAGAAGCAGCCATTGAGGAAGATTTTGTTCCTTTATATGTAGAAAGAAAGAATCACAGTTTTCATGGCTGGCAGTTATTGAAAACTCGACTACAACCCCAAGATGTTTTGTATTTGACTATGCCCGCTAGTGGTTTGGATCGATTGTGGCGTATTCCTCATGAGGATAATTCGGTTCTCGATTGCCTGGAAGATAGTTTTACTGGAAGATAGTTAGATCGCTTAGTTATCAATTGCTGGTTGTTCTCGATCTAAAGTTATTTTACCGTCTTCTAGTTCGACGATGCGGTCTGCTACATCGAGAATACGATTATCATGGGTTACGATCAAAATTGTGCATCCTTGTTCTCTGGCTAGCTGTTGCATCAGTTCCACCACGTCTCGACCAGATTTACTATCCAAGGCTGCGGTTGGTTCATCTGCCAATACCATTTTGGGATGGGAAACCAGCGCACGGGCGATCGCTACCCGTTGTTTTTGTCCCCCCGACAGGTTTTGGGGATGATAGTTGATATGTTCGCCCAAGCCAACAGATTCCAAAAGAGCGATCGCTCTTTGTTCGATCTCTGAAGTTTTAATGTTGTGATGTAACTCTAAAGACATCTGTACATTTTGCCTGGCGGTTAGAGATGCCAAAAGATTATGGTCTTGGAAAATATAACCAATGTTTCTTCTAATTTGAACTAGCTGATTTTTGTTTGCCCCAACTAACTCCTCGCCAAATACTAATAAGCTTCCCGATTGGGGCGATCGCAGTCCTCCCATTAAAGTTAGTAGGGTAGTCTTTCCCGATCCAGAAGGTCCTTTTAAAATAATAACCTCACCAGTATTGAGAGTTAAATTAATATCAAACAAAATTTGTTTTTTTAACTTTCCTTCACCAAAGAAATGATCTAAATTTTTAATATTGACAACTTGGTTAATTGTTGATTGAGAACTATTCATTTTCTGGTTTAAATAATTAACTGATAGATCGGTGAATAACATTCCGAAGCAAATGGCGATCAATCGAACTTGTACGGAATTCGCTAGGCTTCTCTACTAACTACTAACTACTAACTAAAAAATATCTGCTGGATCTGCTGCGCTCAATTTTCTAACCGCAATACTGCCAGAAACACAACACATAATAATCGTGAGAATTAATACCGTAGCTGCTCGATTCATGGTCATAGCCAGAGGTAAAGCAGTCGCTCCTGCTGCCAACGCATACAATCCCGTGGCGATCGCATAACCTGGAATAAAGCCCAATACTGCCAAAATTACGGCTTCTTGGAATACCAAAGCAATAAAATATCTGTCCTGATAACCCATCGCTTTAAGGGTGGCATATTCTGCTAGATGATTGGCAACATCAGTGTAGAGGATTTGATAGACAATCACCGTTCCTACAATAAATCCAATCCCCGTACCCAAAGTAAAAATAAAGCCGATTGCCGTCGCATTTTGCCAATAGGCTATTTCTTCTTGAATAAATTCTGCTTTGGAAAAAATTTCGACATCTTGGGGTAATTTGTTGTTTAAATTGACCAAAGCCAACTCTAAATTTGTCCCAGGTTTGAGACGGATAATTCCCAAATCGATTAATCCTGGTTGGCGATCGGGAAACAAGCGCAAAAAATTAGTATCGCTGGTGATAATATTACCATCGGCAGTAAAAGATGCTCCCAAAGAAAACAATCCGCCTACGGTAACTTTGCGTGAGGATATTTCAGTTTTAACAGTTTGGTTTTGTTGCAATAGATCGGCAATTGGTCCAAATTCTGCCCGCGACAGCTCATCAAATAAGACATAATCGGGTAGCTTGAGGCGATCGATGTTTTGTTCAATCCCTGGTAGATCTAACATATTTTTGTCAGGATTAAAGCCCATAGTAAAAATAGTGCGGGTACTACGCTCTACGGGATTTTTCCAAGAGCCGTAGTTAAAGTACATAGGTATTACCGACTCTACCTGTTCGACTGCTAGCGATTCGTACAAACGTCTTTGAGAGAATTGTTTGGTAAATCCTAAATAATCAGACTGGGGACTCATCAAAAATATATCGCCCTCAAAAGCTTTGTGCAGAGTAACGCTGCTTTCAAACAAAGCTGCCTGGAAACCCAACTGGAGAAACATCAACATATCTGCAAAACCAATACCAGCTAAGGCAATTAATAAACGAGCTTTTTCGTGAGTCAACTGCAACCAGGATAGGGGAGTTTTCATGATTGGTTAGTGGTTAGTGGTTAGTGGTTAGTCATTGGTAGATACTATTTGTTCGTAGTTTGTTGACAATTCATCTAAGGATTAATAGCTCGCTTATTACTTATTACTTATTACTTATTACTTCCTACTTCCAAATCAATCTTGACGCTCGCCTTAGAGTTAGTCAGATGGGCAACGCGATCGCTCGTTTGGGGATCGAGGTGGATTTCGACTTCTATAACTCTGCTGTCAACATCCGCAGCAGGATCCGTATCTAAGACATCTTGTTTGCCAACTTTTAAGCCAATTCGCTTGACTTTCCCCATAATTTCTCCCGCAAAAGCTCTTGTTTCGCTCTCTATTGTGGCGGTTTGCCCGATTTCTACCAGTGGGATATCGCTTTCATACACCTCAGCAACTACCATCATCCCCAAGGTGTCAGCAAATTCTACTACCCCATCGGTGTCTACGATTTCTCCAGGATAAGCATTAATTTTGATAATTTGTCCATCGCTAGGGGCTTTAAGGTAAGTTAGCTCTAAATCTTCCTCTGCCAGTTGCCAAGCTGCGATCGCCCGATCTACTTCCGCTTGAGCCTGGATTACGTCTACTTCTCTTACCTCGCTTACGCTGTCTAAAACAGCTTGGGCTTCAATAATTTGCTGTTGCAGAGTGTCTTTGTTTTGTCTGGCGATCGCTTGAGCCTGATTGAGCTGCTGTTGTAGAGTGCGAGTAGTAAAATTGTAGCTAGATTGGGCTTCCAACAAAGCATTTTGTGCTGTATCGACTGTCAAACGACGAGCATCTAGTTCAGACTCCGAGATCACTCGATCTCTAGCTAACTGCTGGTAGCGTTTAAATTCACTGGCAGCGTTGCCCAATTCTGCTCGACGGCGAGCTATTGTCGCTTGTTTTTCAGCCTGCTCTGTAGCTAATTGAGCTTGAAGACGGGCAATATCTGCTTGATTCGCTTCAACCTCTCCTTCTAGCTGCGCTGTGATTCGGTTTAGGGTGGCTGCTTGCGCCTTAATGTCTCCCTGTTTTGCTCCAGCTTCGACTACAGCTAACTCTGCTTGGGCTACTATAACCTCCTGTCGGGCTAATTCTACCGCAGCCTTAGCGCGTTGATAGTTATCTAAGATGGCAATAATTTGTCCTGAAGTAAGGCGATCGCCTTCTTCTACCAGTAACTGAGCTATTTTTGTCCCGCCTAAATCTGGTGCAGGTGCGAGTTGAATCAGCTTTCCTTGAGGTTCAATTCTGCCTAAAGCCGTAACCGCAGTAACTGGCTGGGGTAAAACTGTTTGGTTCTCTTCTCTTGTAGTATTTTGATTGACGCTGTAAATAGTTGTCGCACCAACAAACGCCAATCCAGCTAGACACAAAGCAATGATTGATTTACTATTTGGCTCTAGTTTTAATTGCAGTTTACCCATCGATCTAATTTAAGATTGCCCAATCTTTTCAACCATTAAATGTATTGCTAAACTTTTAAATATTAATTTTTAAGCTATTTAAACACTCTGTTGTTGGCAGTTTTCGACTTTTTCAATAACTGGAGACAGAAGCAAATTGAGTAAGAAATAATTAAATTCTTTGATGTTTAGATCGAATTTTTTGTCTCTTTCAAAACGGTCAAAGAAACCCATGAGGGCAAAATAACCTACTTCTGCTTTGTGTCTGGCTTCTGTTTCTTCAAAGCCGTATTCTTGTAATAATCTAGTTAAATAACCAACTCTTTTGCTCTCTACAGTGCGTACACGTTCCTGTATTTCTGGTTCTTGGTTTGCCCAAATAAAAATAGCTGGTTCGGGATCTGGCAAACCACACATTTCTTCAGCCAAAGATAATAGTTTAATTAACCGTTCTTTGGGGGTAGCTGCTTTCTGCGATTCTTCAATCAGCCACATTGTTTCGTTTTCCCAACGCTGCAAAATTGCTTCTAGAAGTTGCTGACGGTTTTTAAAATGCCAATAAAAACTGCCTTTGCTCACCTTTAGCTGACGAGCTAATACTTCTACTTTCACGGCTGCAACTCCCTGTGCTGCCATAATTAACCATCCCGCATCGATCCAGTCTGCCTTTTGTAAAGCCAATTGTTTTTTCCATACGTTAGCGTATGTTTATATTTTAAACAATCTTAGGTTTTTTTTCAATACGGCAGCGTATGTTTATCGATGTGACAGCTAAGTAGGTGGGGGGATGGGGAGTTAAAGGGAAAAATACTGTATCTTCTTATTCTGAGAATTGCTATAAAAATTGCAGCATGAAAAAAGCACCGCCTTCTGAAGACAGTGCTATTAAAAATTACCGCTGATTTAGATTGCGGTTAACAAAGGAAAAGATCTACATTGAAGCACAATTTATAATTTCTCTCTTTCTTTTCCTAATTTTGATTGATGAGCTTCAAGATACAAGCATTCTGACAAATAGTGCTTAGACACTACGTGTTCACAGACAAATCATAGACCGTGACTAATACTAGTATGAGAGAAAGAGACAATATTTCCATATCAATCTGAACTCTTCTCTACGTGGGACTGTAATTTATTATACAGTCAGGTTACTAATAATATCTTAACTTGGTTTGTCTGTTTGGTCAAATCGATTAGTGATGGTAAATCAAGCTATAGCAATCCTACGCCCCAAATAGTTAAGAGCAATCTCCTTTGAGCTTAGCTTCGCCAACCATAGATATCTGTTCGGTGTCTTCGGGTACATCAAATAATACGGTAGTCATATAGCTTTCTGCCCACTCCTCGCCAAAAGCCTTTTCTAAAACCCGACGAGTTTTATCATTTTGTTGTTGCTTGGTACAGTAATATTTTTGCCCAGCCAAATACAACTTTTGTTGTTGAGGAGATACGGAGGTAGATTTGACCGCTTGTTGACAGTGAATCCGTAGATAGTTAGAAGTTAGCTCCAAAAAATCTTGTTCTTCGGTGTCGTGGGGACGCACGAACAGACAGAAATCGGAGAAAATATCCGCCCAAGGAGGCAATTCTCTTACTTCGGTAAAGTTGATCTCTGGTAAAGCGGAAAGCTGTTCGTGGTAACTGTGGGATAGAGTTCTTTCAGGACTGGTAGGAGATAAATCGGCGATCGCAGCACTAATACCACCCCTGCCAGCTACAATATCGCAGCCAAATATTGGCAAAGGATATGAAGAACGAGGAAACATTACACAGTGAAGAATATCTAAATTATTGCCTACCTTAGCCAGCTCTAAGTGCATCTTCCGAAACTGAGGAGTTTGATAACAGCGATTTTCAATCCGCAGTCTTTCCCCTTCCAGCTTACCCTCAACATATCCTAATCCTTCAGGTAAGGAATAAACTGAAAGATCTAAATATTTATGCCAATAGTTAATAATTCTTTCAGCAAGTCGATGGATTAAAGGGTGCTGTTCTTGGCGCAGTGAAGGTTGAGAAGTTTCTAACATTACGGTTATTAAAATACTCGCTTGAGGCAATTAAATAATAGTACCCACAGATGTCTCTAAATTTAACGATATACTGAGACTGACTTGATAAATATATATAGCTCTATTAATCGTAATAGATTTTAGTACAGGAGGATTTAATTATGTTTGGTTTAGGTGTGCCTGAAGTTGCTGTAATTGCCCTAGTCGCTATTTTGATTTTTGGTCCGAAGAAAATTCCCGAAATTGGCAGCGCGCTTGGCAAAACTATTAAAGGCTTCAAAGAAGAAATGGATAATCCGCAGCTAGAAGATAGTCAGGAACAAGATTAAATCTAAGCCGTGTTGATGATTGTCAATTATTAATTAATTTATCAAACCAAGTTTCAAAGCGATCGCCCAAGGATAAGAGAGAGTATTCTGCCTCTGCTTGCTGGCGACAAGCCGAACGCTCAAGGCGATCGATCTGCTCAATTGCTTTAACTAACCCTGGGATGCTGTCTGGTTCGACCAAAAAGCCTGTTTTGCCATCTCGAACAATCTCTGAAGGTCCTCCACGGCGATAGGCAATAATTGGCACACCACAGGCAAGAGCTTCAATCGCCACGTTGCCAAAGGCTTCAATCCAGCGCGGAGTCATTAACAAGGCACGACACTTACCCAATTCCTGCTGTAGTTTTTCTGTACTTAAAAATCCCCGATACTCTACAGGTGCATCGGGGAAATTGCGACCAATCTGCGACCAATAATCGGGGTGCTGTATTTTGCCAAATATTTTTAAGGGCGTACCCGTAAGATTAACGGCTGCTACCGCATCCTCAAGGGCTTTTTCTGGAGCGATCCGACCCAGCCAGGCTAAACTTGCTTCGGGGTTGTGATTAAACTGATAGAGAGACAAATCGATCGCACTACCTAAGATTTCGCAGTCTTGGGCAAAGGGAAAAGTATCCGCTTGAGCCTGAGTATATACGCCAAAAGTACCAGGATATTGTCGAATGACCGAGTGCATAATGCGATCGCTCGCCTCAGTCATCGAACCCATGCTGATAAAATGAGCGATGCTAGTCTCGAAAAAAGGAGTCAAATAAAACGGTAGCCAATCAAAGGCAAAATTAACTATTAAGTCGTATTGATGCTGTACCCGTCGAGCATAGTCCCACATATTTGCTAATACTGAATTGTCGGGTAAGCAAATTGGTACATCACGACTTTGAGTTTGGACGGGAACTTGTAAATTTCCTTCGATGGTAGTTACGGGGATATCGGTCAACCAAGAACCCGACGGCGCAACCACCTCTAGCTGATGACCACGGCGCAGCAATTCCTGGGCTAAATTTTGTATAGTTAGCTCTACTCCCCCTCCTTGTCCAGAACCCAAAGAACCAACCGAAGTAGACATAAAAAGAATTTTAAACATTTATCGCTCGATATTCCAACAGCTTAAAACTATTGCTTTTACTAAACTTTGATGTAGACCAACAATTTTATCGCCTTGTTTGATTGACTTACTCTTTTTTTGTATTGAATATATTAATAGCGATCGTCATCACTACCAAAACACTCGCACAAAAACATAAATCATTATCTTTAGGCTAAAACTAGAACCCAGCCGAACAATTCATCTGCGTTTATCTGTGTTTATCTGTGGACAAACTTTATTCTTCCAAATCACCATCAAAAATCCCCACCATAACACCGCGATCGGGTAATAATATACAGATGGAGAAAAAACCCTTAGCTAGGTCGTAGAGAAAAGTGACAGAAGCAAAAAGCTACAAAGAAACCGTAAATCTGCCCCAAACAGACTTTAGTATGCGGGCGAATGCCGTACAGCGCGAACCAGAATTACAGCAATTTTGGGCGGAAAACCAAATTTACGAGCATCTGTCACAGAATAATATTAAAGACTTCTTTATTCTCCATGATGGTCCGCCTTATGCCAATGGTTCGCTACACATGGGTCATGCGCTGAATAAAGTGCTGAAGGATATCATCAACAAATACAAATTATTGCAGGGACACAAGACAGAATATATCCCTGGGTGGGATTGTCATGGACTTCCCATTGAATTAAAGGTTTTACAAAAAATCAAGTCCAAAGAGAGAAAAGAGTTAACTCCCCTGAAGCTGCGCCAGAAAGCTAAAGAATTTGCCCTCGACGCACAAAAAGAACAGTGTGAGAGTTTCAAACGCTATGGTGTGTGGGGAGATTGGTCTCATCCCTATTTAACCCTGAAGCCCGAATACGAAGCAGCCCAAATTGATGTCTTTGGGCAAATGGTATTAAAAGGGCATATTTATCGGGGTCTAAAACCCGTCCACTGGAGTCCAAGTTCTCGCACTGCACTAGCTGAAGCGGAATTAGAGTATCCAGAAGGGCATACTTCCCCCAGTATCTATGCAGCCTTTCCCGTAACTAGGTTGGGAGAAGCTGCGGGAGAATTAGAGCAATACTTACCTAATTTAAGCGTGGCGATCTGGACTACTACCCCCTGGACTATTCCAGGTAACTTAGCGGTGGCGGTTAACGAGGAATTAGAATACGCGGTGGTAGAAATGTCTCCGCCGTTACCGACTACAGAGTCGATGATGGCAAAAGAGGGAGTAACTTATTTAATTGTTGCCAAAGATCTAGCCGAAAGATTATCGGAAACCTTGGGAGTAGAATTAAAAATTAAGACTACTTTTAAAGGCGAAGCTTTAGAAAATACCATTTACCGCCATCCTCTATACGATCGCGAGAGTAAAGTTGTCATCGGTGGAGACTATATCACGACCGAATCTGGTACGGGATTAGTACATACAGCCCCAGGACACGGACAGGAAGACTATATCACGGGACAGAAATATGGTTTGCCCATCCTTTCTCCTGTAGATGATGCAGGCAGGTTTACCGAAGAAGCAGGTGAGTTTGCAGGGTTGCAGGTAGTGGCGAAAGGGAATGAGAAAGTCAGCGCGGGTAATCAAGCAATTATCGATGCCTTGACGAAAGCGGGTGCATTACTCAAACACGAAACCTACGCCCACAAATATCCCTATGATTGGCGTACTGGCAAACCTACGATCTTCCGCGCTACCGAACAGTGGTTTGCTTCGGTTGAAGGATTTAGAGATGAAGCCTTAAAAGCCATTACTGATGTTACCTGGATTCCCGCCCAAGGAGAAAAACGGATTACGCCGATGGTAAGCGATCGCTCTGACTGGTGTATCTCTCGTCAGCGTGCTTGGGGTGTACCGATTCCCGTATTTTATGATGAAGAAACCAACCAGCCTTTATTAACCGAAGAAACTATTAACCATGTTAAGGCGATTATTGCCGAAAAAGGTTCTGATGCCTGGTGGGAACTGCCTGTAGAGGAATTATTACCCGAATCCTATCGCAACAACGGACGTACCTATCGCAAGGGTACGGATACGATGGATGTTTGGTTTGATTCTGGATCTTCTTGGGCTGCGGTAGCCAAGGGTAGAAACTTAAAATACCCAGTCGATATGTACCTTGAAGGTTCGGATCAGCATCGCGGTTGGTTTCAATCAAGCTTGCTTACCAGCGTGGCAGTAAACGGCATTGCCCCTTATAAAACGGTTCTGACTCACGGTTACGTAGTGGACGAACAGGGCTTTAAGATGAGTAAGTCTAAGGGGAATGGGATCGCCCCCGAAGTGATCGTAGAAGGTGGTAACAATAAAAAACAAGAACCTCCCTATGGTGCAGATGTTCTAAGACTCTGGGTAGCATCGGTAGACTATTCTTCCGACGTGCGCGTAGGAAAGAACATCATCAAACAGACTTCGGATAGCTATCGCAAAGTACGTAACACCGCCCGTTTCTTACTGGGTAACTTATACGATTTCGATCCGAAAAAGGATGCTATCTCTTATGCAGACTTACCCGAACTAGATAAATATATTCTGCACCGCATGAGCGAAGTATTCGCCGAAGTTACCGAAGCCTACGACAGCTATCAATTCTTCCGCTTCTTCCAGGCAATTCTCAACTTCTGCGTCGTCGATTTATCGAACTTCTATCTCGATATCGCCAAAGACAGACTCTATATCAGCAGTCTCGATTCCTTCCGTCGCCGTAGCTGTCAGACGGTACTATCCATCATTGTCGAAAACATTGCTAAAGCGATCGCCCCAGTATTGTGTCACATGGCAGAAGATATTTGGCAGGCATTACCCTACGATACGGGCTATAAATCCGTATTTGAATCTGGTTGGGTAGAAATTCAAGACGAATGGCGCAAACCTGAATTAAAACAATTTTGGTCAACTATTACCGATTTACGAGATGAAGTAAATAAAGTAATGGAACAGGCAAGAACGGATAAAGCGATCGGTTCTTCTTTGGATGCTAAAGTGTTATTGCAAGTTACCGACGCAGATTTAAAAAATAAACTTGCATCTTACAATTCCAACGATTCTCTTAGTGAGAAAGACGTAGACGAACTGCGTTACTTCTTCCTGGCTTCCCAAGTTGAATTAGTCGATTCTCTACCTGATGCAGAGTATCAAGGTGAATCGGATATCGCTGATATTGCTGTAATCAAAGCCGATGGTGAAAAATGCGATCGCTGCTGGAATTATTCTCTATCTGTAGGAAGTTTTGCCGAAGATCCGACGATTTGCGATCGCTGTCATACTGCTTTAAAAGGCGAGTTTTGACGAGTTTTAAAACACGGTGCTATTCAAGTTGATTCTTTTACTCTAGAAGAATATCAAAAACATTCGGTTGTCGAACCTAAATTGCCCAAAGTATTGAGCTACCAAGTGGCAGTTTCACAAAAAAAAGACCGCTTGGAGCGATCTTAAGAGTTTGTTGTAGCTGCTAGTTATTTAATACAAAAAAAATAATCTATCAAAACATCAAAGGTTTAACTTTGATTCTATTTATCTTCGACGTACATTTCTGGTTCTACTGCAAAATTGTTTAAACGACCAGACTCATCAATCGTAAAACCATCAGTAGTACTCATTCCAGTACCTTCCTCTTGTTCTTCTACCGCTTCAATTTGCTCGATATCTTTTTCTGGATCTGCCCCAGAGGGAATTACTGCTTCTGGATCGTTAACGTTAACCGATTGTGCTAATTGTACGCCAACCTGATTCCCTGGTGCGCCTTTTCCTGCTTCGGCATCTTCTGGATTGTTTTTTGCGACTACTTTTTTATCTTCGTTTTTCATGATATGTATTATTCTATTCTTCCATCACAGACTAAACATTTCCGTCACTTGAAACATCTATCTGTAGTAACAAAACACCTCTGGTCTGGCATTGAGCATTTTGAAGCGGATACCTGGTTGAATTTTGCTGGGGCAAATTTGGGTTATCAAGCTGGTTCGGATTGTTTTAATTAATCTGTATCTAGTAATAATACATACTAATGATACAGTCCGCTTCAAAATCAACTATAGCAATCCTAAAAGCTATGAAATACAGAGTTTTCCCCTTTGTTTAAACACAGCAAAAGTATGCTGTGCCTCACGCTTTGAGAGAAACGCTATAAATATTATTTAATGCCTAACTTTTGAGATTTGACAGCGAAATAGCTTAACCACCACGCATAGTCCCTGCATTGTTTTCGCGGTTGCCAATCGGATCGCTAGTTTCAATATTTGTACCAATAACGTTCTGATTATCGGTTTGAGAATTTTCAATTGACACCCAGTTACCATCGTTGTCTTGCTTATAGCTGTTTTTTACTGAATTCCAGGCAACCTGAGTAGCATTTTCTTCGTTCATACCGTTGTCGGAAGCTGCATTATATGCAGTCATAAACAACTGTTGTCCGTGTTTGGGCAACTTTTGGCTTACTTCGTTGGGTAAATCTTCTAATTGCTGATAAGTCATATTTGATAACTAAAAATTCATTCTTAATTAAAATCAAAGCAAACTGCAAGCTAGCAGGAGATCGTTCTTTAGTCTGAGTTTGTCTGGATCCTTATTCTGCCGAAAGAGCGATTCTTATAGTTAAGAAAGCAGGTTTATGATTGATTTAGGCTTGCCTTGAAGGAAATGAACAATATTTCTGTCTGTACAATTTACGCTAAAAGAAAATTACACTTACAAAACCTAGTCAAAGGTTTAATCAAATGCCAATCTCATCCCGATGAATTGGCAATAGTTTGTATGAACGATCGCCTTCTTGAACTACCGCAAACGCCCTTTGCGATTAAATCAGCCTGCATCAATACCAACAACAGCTACTTACCTTTGGCAGTAGCCAGAAATAAAGCAGCAGCCATAGCCACAGGAGAAAAACTGATTTTTTTAGATGTAGATTGTATCGCCGATCGCCATTTAATTGATATTTTTAACTATCACCTACAGCAAGAAGATGCCCTGTATTCGGGTTCAGTTCGCTATCTCCACTCTCGTTGGCAACAAGCAAACTGGTCTGAGAATTGCTGTCAGCTTAGTCTTGGTCTAGGAGTTGGCTTACCGTGACAATCCGATAATCTCTTTTTCTCAAATCTTCTAAGATTATTTCAAGGGCGATCGCCGTATTCTGGGCGATCTTTGTGGAATTAGCATGAAAAACCAAAATTGCCCCAGGAAAAACCATTTGTTTGGTGTACATTGCTGTCAGCCAAGGCTGATTGGTCATATCGAAAGTATCGAAAGGAACCATCGACGCTAGTACTAACTGAAGATCGTAGTGTTCGTCAGAGGTCAAATGGGCGATCGCCTTCAACATCTTCTGATTGTAAAAACCCCTCCCAGGACGATACCAACGAATCTCATTCTTACCCGTAAGTTCTAATAGCTTTTCGTGGGCTTCTTTTAGCTGTTGCTCAAACTGTTGGGGGGTCAACCAGGCATGAGTTTCATCGATTACGCCATGATTGCCTATCTCGTGACCCTGGGTCATGATTTCGGAGATAATTTCGGTGTCTGGGCAGAGATGACTACTGATTACGAAAAAGGTCGCTGTTGCTGGTTCTAGATGGCTGTATTTCTGGTTGTGTTTGGCGATCGCCTTTAAAATTGCCTTAGTACCATAGTCTCCATAGTCTTGATAACAGGGTGCATCATCAATAGTCAAAGCCACTACTTTTTCAGTAGTTTTTTTATAAAAAATCGCATCAGGAAATAGTTTAGCTACGCCGTTAACCAATTCCTGAGATAAATTCATCATGTGTCACTAATAATTTGCTAAATAGGGTTATGCCACATTACCTGGGTAATTTCAAGTCTTTTATTAAAGGACTAAACCCAGCTATTCTAGCTAAATTCTCCTGGATGCAAACCAAGCCATCGATCGCCCTCTAGCTGAACGATCGCCATTTTACAGGGTTCATCTCCTACCGTCCCCGAAAGATGTCCTTGTAGCCCTTGTTCATTAGGTTTGGTATTTTGATCCCCACCAAAAGAAATTTCCCCCGCCCCCATCTCGACGCGCATCCCGTCCATGGTTTCGACAAACCACTTACCCGATAGGGGAACAATCCACTGAGGCTGAGGATTTTCGTGCCATTCACCTACCCAGCCAACGGGTAATTCGGCAAAGACGATTTTGGCATCGGCACTAAGTAGCCTGTTGTTCCATTGGGGTGCAGCATCTCCACTCATGCTTTCTTGCTGAAAATTAGTCAATTCGCACTGGGTTTGATGGCTTATACCTTCATCGTCTGTCCAAACGTGCCAGTAGGTAAACTTTGGTGGATTATTATTGGTCATAGTAGATTTTTAATTCTAAATATCGTGGCAAATTTTGCGATCGCTTTAGTCCCCTAATTTTATAACGGACTTTTATTCGATATTAAACCTCGTTAACTTAGAAAACCCTATTTAAATCCTGGCTCGCAGAGCTAAAAAGGCGATCGCCTCTTGATGATTTAAATACAGTTGGGGAATATCATTAACGCTGAGAATCCACCGCGAGTCAACTTCAGTTAGTTTCCAAGTTTCTCTTTGCTCTGTGGGCAAAATGTGCCAATAATTTTCTTGACAAAGTTGACAAAGAAATTTCAATTTTTTCGCTTCGTTTAATACTGATTTCTCCATCAACTGTTTAACCCATATTATTATTCCAATTAAATTTAGGCATCAAGCAATTAAAATTTTCTTTGCTCAGCCATAACCTAATAATAATGTCATGAAATTATAATTTGAGCAGTGTTTTGTCATTTTAATTACAGATTTTCTACTTAATTAATAGGTCAACAAATGAGGTTTATCGCTCGCTCTGGAACTTGCCAATTTCCATTGCAAACTCTGGAACTAGTGGAAGATGAAATCATGAACATGTACCAGAACAAATCCAGATGTTCCCGTTCCTTGAAGGTTACTCAAGTATCAAACCATTTAAATCCTAAATCCCGCATCGACTGGTTCTCTCAACTAAAACGTCCGCTAACGTAATCTAAAGTAGCCTGCTCCTGGGGATGTTCAAAAATTGTCTTAGTGGGAGCATATTCGACCAGATAACCAGTTTGATCTCCTTTGTTGTTGGTTTCGACATTAAAAAAAGCAGCCCAATTGGAAATTCTGGCAGCCTGCTGCATATTATGAGTCACGATAATGATGGTGTATCTTGCTTTTAGCTCGTGCATTAACTCCTCGATTTTCATCGTCGAGATCGGATCGAGAGCTGAACAAGGTTCGTCCATTAGCAAAATTTCTGGTTCTACCGCGATCGCTCTGGCTATACACAAACGCTGTTGCTGTCCTCCAGACAAGTCCAGACCGCTTTGATTAAGTATGTCTTTGACTTCATCCCACAAAAAAGCTCGACGCAGCGATCGCTCTACTAATTCATCCATATTTCCCTGATACCCATTGACCCTAGCACCATAGGCAATATTGTTGTAAATAGATTTAGGATAAGGATTGGGCTTTTGAAACACCATGCCGATCTTGCGTCGTACTGCAACTGCATCAACCTCCATATCATATAGCTCAGTATCGTAGTAACTTATTTTGCCCTTAATCCTAGTATTTGGTATCAGGTCGTTCATGCGATTAAAACACCGCAAGATCGTGGTCTTACCACATCCAGAAGGACCAATGAAAGCAACAATGTTGTTTTTAGGAATTTCTAAAGAAACATCTCGAACTGCCAGGAAGTCTCCATAGAAAACCGAAACGCGATCTACCTTGACAACAATATTACTATTCGCAGAGCAATCAGCCTTTGGTAAAAATATAGGTCTATTCATTACCCAACCCCCAATTTAGATCTAGCTATTGATAATTGGCTAATTATTGATGATTTCTCTTCATTTCTTGTTTGTGGATGATTTTGTAGTCAGTTACTACTCGATTACCATCAGGTAATTCTAGCCACTTCCACTCTACACCCCGATCTGCGTCGATTTCAATACTGTAAATCGAAGTAAGAAGGTATGAATCGCTAGCAGAAGGAGCATAAACTACTTTTGTCTGTTTTGGTTGACTGTCTATGCTACTTACGATACTACTCATGTATTTAATTCAACTTAAGTTCTTTAATTTAATCCTATCTTAAAGTTGACAACTAAGATTTTTCAACTCAACCTTTCTTAAGGTTTTCGACAGCCATTAAACAAAATTATCTAGACAAAAAATGATTTAATCGCAGTAAAAAAGAGTTAAGTTTGGTTTTTGAGTATTTTGCTAAATTAAGGGGGGGTGGCTCGACTAGACTATTGCTAAGTTCAAATTACGCCTATTTTTTCGCTTTTTCTATTATTAGAATTTCACCACAACCAGAAGCACTAGTTTAAGTTTTCTAAATAAAAATTGCTTTTGGAAAGTTTTTTTTAATTCGTCTCTTGGTCAAGAACAGATACGCTAAGATCTGAGCAGATAGATTAATTTAGATTAATTAGGAGAGAAGGGAGTAATGGAGCTTAAAAACTTCATGCCCGACATCGAAGATCTAAGGGAATTAAGCGATCGCCAATTTTTTTAAGATAGATTGAAGCAAAATACCGTGATCAAAATAGAGAGTACCAGAACGCTTTGCAGTGTTAGATGACAAACGGACTCAAGATAATTCTTCAAACTTAGAATATTTTATTATTTGTGGTTTAGGCAGTTTAGGACAACATTGTGTTGTTTCCCTAACAGAATTTGAGGTCAAAATTATTGCCATTGAACAGCAACTTGCGATCGATTGGGAGATTGAGTCTTTAAGAGATTTATTAGATGACTTGATTATTGGCGACTGTCGCCATAATGATGTTTTGCATCGAGCCAAGATCCAGAGATGTCGTGCTGCGTTAATCGTTACCACAGACGATCGCGTCAACGTAGAAACAGCGATCGCAATCCGTCAATTAAATCCAGAGACTCGTTTGGTAGTCAGATCGGCAACAACCAATCTCAATCAATTGTTGTCCCGACAACTTGGGAATTATATTGCTTTCGAGCCGACGGAGTTATCTACCTCTGCTTTCACTCTGGCAGCTTTGGGTACGGAAATTTTAGGCTTTTTCGCTCTCGATGGACAAATTTGGCAAGTATATCAGCGACACATCTCCATTGATGACCGTTGGCGCGGTTGCTCTTTGCTAGATCTAGAGAATAATTATCGAAAAATTTTAGCTCATAGCTATAACCAAAGTACCTCGGAGCTTAACTTGGGAGATTGGAATGCCAGCGATCCAATTAGAGTAGGAGATACTGCGATCTATCTTGAAATTGCCAACGATTTCGATGCCTGTTTATCTAGTCCGCGCTCTTTTCCCCCCAAAACTAGTGGTGTCAAAAATTGGTTTAGGGTTATTACATCTCCTGGCAGACAAATAATCAGCTTTTTTACTCAACTAAATTTTCGACAACAAATTAGAAGAGTGGCTTTAGTCAACGCCTCGGTTGTTATCAGTTTGTTAATTGTGGGGACTATTCTATTTCGCTGGTACGACCCAGAAATTAGCACCTTGTCTGCTTTTTTGGCTACTGCTATCTTGCTGCTGGGTGGATATGGAGATTTATTTAGCGAATTGGAAGATATTGGTTTTATTCCCTGGTGGATCAGATTGTTCAGCTTAGTTCTAACCATAGTAGGCACCGTTTTTGTTGGGGTAATCTATGCTCTGCTCACCGAGGCTTTACTTTCTTCTCGCTTTGAATTCGTCCGACAACGACCGCCTATTCCTCAGCAAGATCATATCGTAATCGTCGGTATGGGAATCACAGGACAAAAAATCAAGGCTTTATTAGCCAAATTTAAGCAAAAAATTGTGGGTATTACTTTTAATCCCAGTTTTGAGCGACAATCTGCTTCAGACATGCCTCTAATTACAGGCAACCTGGAAACGGCATTCACTACCGCTAATCTATCCCAAGCCAAAAGTATGGTTATCGTCACCGACGATGAAATAGTCAACTTAGAAACAGCACTGATGGCTAAGGCGATCGCTCCTCAGCTTAATCTGGTCTTGAAAACTTCAGGAATTCGTATTTCTCAACATCTAAAAACATTATTACCGACAGCACAAATTGTTGGGGTTTATGCCGTGGCAGCAGCTGCTTTTGCGGGGGCAGCTTTTGGGGAAAACATTCTCAATTTGTTTCGTTTGGGGGACAATACGATTTTGGTCACGGAATATCAAATTGAAGCAGATGATACTCTGCACGGATTGTTATTAGCTGATATCAGCTATGGCTATGGGGTTGTGCCGATAATTTATCAACAACCTCACCGAGCTTCCGTATTATTTCCATTCGATGAACCACCTTTAAAAGTAGGCGATCGCCTGGTTATCTTAGCAACTATCGAGGGATTACGACGGATCGAGCAAGGACTCTTGGACTTAGAAGCTAAACAGTGGCAGCTAAGAATTGAAAGAGCTTTGACCAGCGATGCTATCTTTGATGGAGCAAATGCGATCGCCAGAATCACGGGATGTAGCTTGGCTTTAGCTAGGGAAACGATGAATAATTTACCCGCCACTCTTCCTGTATTGCTTTATCGTCAACAAGCACAGAAGTTAGTTAAAGAGTTAAAGAAGACTTTAGTGACATCTCATTTGATTCATAGCTGACAAAGGGTTTATCCTCATGTACTGTTTGATGTCAGAGCGATCGCTTTAATTTTAAACTTTTGGCAAGATAACTAAATAAACCGCTAAAAATTTTAGTGATCTTGTCACAGCTACCACTAACGATAGTTTGTCTTTATAATCCACGCAAGTTATCTTGTTGATTCTTGTCAATGAAAATCCCAAACAGCGATCGCGCAATTATTGAGCAAGCAAAAATTACTGAGTATTTATTGAATACTAAACATAAAAGGGGCGGCTCAAAAGCAAAGGTTTTACTTCAGTTCGGATATTTGTTAGAAAATTGGCAGCAGCTAGAATCAGATATTCGCAAGTTTCACCTCACCGCTGATGTTGATATAATTAGGAAAACTGCGTATGGGGTAAGGTACGAAGTTAGAGCAGCCCTACTAACCCCCAGTAGCAAGCAATTATTTGTTAGAACCGTTTGGCAGATAGATATAGGTACACACTTACCTCGTTTAATTACCTTGATTCCTAATTAGCAATATTGGAGGCTAAAATGAATTTTTCCCTATACTCAGATGTGATCTTATTACGCGATATTCCTGAAGAAGGTCTATACACTGGAGATATCGGAACAGTAGTCGAAGTTCATGAGGTTCCTAATCTAGAAACAGGCTACAGCGTTGAGTTTTTTGACATGCTTGGCAATACCGTAGGAGTCGTAACTTTACCAATGAGTTATTTCCGTTTGCCAACCCGTGCAGATAGACCAACAGTAAGACCTATGGCTGCTGCTACATAATTTGAAAAAGTTTAACAAATCGACGAACTTGATATAACTTCAAATTCTGAACTCCGAACTAAATCCAAACCAAAGTTACATAATCCGCCAGAATTTAATTGTCTTATGACAATTGTTCGACCGTCAAGAGCGATCGCCTAAAGTATCGATCTGTTTTTGTATATGTGCAATACCAGAATGGTCGTCCAGCAAAGATAAACAAGTTTGCAGTTCGAGCAAATATGCCCAATCTTGCTTGGTAATTGTAGCTCGAATCGGATCTAAATCTAATTTTGAACTTGCTGATGCTGGAGATAGCTACGTCTGCGATGCAACCTTTAATCAAATTGTTTTAAAGTTGTTTAGAGCGATCGCTAATACCGTTTAACAAACAATCCTCTCGCAGATTCAACACATGACAGTTAAACACAAGAGGACTGAAATATTCTATCGTTTAGTGTTCGACTTTAGGTCGTTTAGGTTTCCCTAAAGATTGTTCTTTTGGCAACATTTCTGGATGAGTTACTGGAATTTTGATTGGTTCAACTCTAGCATCGGTTAATTTAACTGCACCTTTGCGATAGGGAACACTCCGATATTTCAAACTGACACTAGGTTCATCAACCTGAGTGATTTGAGGGATTTTTTGTTGCCAGGGAACACCCCGATATTTACCTTCTACCTTACCTTCAATCGTAGTAACTTCGGTAGGATTATATTTATAAGCAACTCCACGATATTTAAGTTTCATGATTCACCTTCATTTTGAGGCGACTTATTAGCTAAAACTATCAAGCTCTAGCTAACCAGATGGTATTTCCCACCTTTAATCAAATTATAAAATAGGAAGTTGAGAAATTTGTGAGGATTAATTAATAGTTGGTCGCAGGGGCATACGACATAGCCGTTCGCCCGTACAGCAATTTATCGGTAGCTACTTTCCAATTGGCTTTGCCCCTTTGTCTTAATTAAATCCGACCTGAACTGTCAGGTGCAAATTCTTGTTCTCGCTCGACCTTGTGAGTATCCAGAATCAGCTCGCTTAAGCTACCAGCGTGAATTCCAATCTCACTACTGGCTTTTTGTAGCTCATTTTGAAAAGCTTTGATATTGTTGCCGTAGCCACATTGTTGTGTAGCAACAGATAAACCAGCTCTGGCATTGGCTTGAGCGCAATCAATTAGATCGATTCCGTGAAGTGGTTTGGGTGATGTCATGATTTATTCTTAGTAACAATTACAGGTATAGTCAGACTAAAGTTTTAATTAACCGCAGCAATGGTAGTTGGAATCGGAGGCTGGATTTTGTCTCCAGAAAGAGTGCGATAAAACTCGGCTAATCTTTGTTCGTACTGGCATAAATCCCGTTTGATTTCGTCGAAAATGGCGACGGTTATCGGGTCGGTTAGCTGTTGACATAGGTGGTAGGTGTCAATTACTCCTGTTTGAATATCGCCTAAAGCACGACGTAAAATTGACGGTTCATCGCTCGATTGAAGCCAGCTATGTAGGGCAGCATAGACTTCACTACCAAAGGCTTGCCAGGTGACTCGTTCATCAAAGGCATCGTGAAGACGATTTTCTAGCAATTTGACGTGATTTTGTTTGGTAGTGTTAATTTCTTTGAGGATGTTGCGTAGTTTCTCGTCTTTAGCTCGATAGCTATACTGTTTAAAAGCCTCTATAGTATAGCGTTCGCCAATAATTGCTGTATTCAGAGCATCAACAATTTCTTTTCTGCTCGAACCACCCCAGGCTGAACCTAGTCTCCACCAATCAAAAGTATGAACCTGATGGTCGGCAGGGGTTTCTTCTTCTAGCTTCAGTCCGAGATATCCAATCAGGCTATTGGCCATAATAGCAATGTCGCTCGGTCGTCTTGCAGTAATCAAGTTGCCATCTGCGATTACTGGTCCACCGATATAGTTAGCCCCTGCATTTTCAATATCTTTGCGTAGTGACTCTAAACCCGTAACTCTCTTGCCTTTTAAACTATCTGCTTCAATTAAAACCTGTATACCATAACCAACCACGGCGATCGCTTTTTCTTGAGCCATTGCTTCTGCGATTAAGCTGACCACAAAAGGATTGGCTCGAATATTGCCGACAGGAACCACGAACCCGTCAAAATCATCAGCCCGAACTTCGGTAGCCGTATCATCTGGTTTATGGGTAACTTTACCCCGCTTGCCATGATATTCTTCATTCATCCGAGAACCAATAATGCTGACTTTGGCTCCTGCTGTTTGTAGAGCTTTGTAGGGAACTTGAAACAAAAAATCTTCAAACTGATTTTCGATTAAAATTGCAACTCGTTTAAAATCGTCCCGTTCTGTAGATACCATATTATTTACCTGTTGAAATCTACTAACAATACTGAGCAACTCTGAGTACATCTAAAACTGCTCTAATCTTGGGTCTATCTAGTTTATTTTAGGCAACAACCTTGAGAAAGTTGTGAGGAAGACGGGAGATGGGGAGATAGAGAGATGAGGAGATGGGGAGATAGAGAGATGAGGAGATAGAGAGATGAGGAGATGGGGAGATGGGGAGATGGGGAGATGGGGAGATAGGGAGATAGGGAGATAGGGAGTCCTAAAGGAT